>JAKATT010000180.1 GCA_021818615.1 Actinomycetes bacterium
ACCTTGACACCGGGGCCCCGTCGCCTGCTCAGCAGCAACTACGCGCCGGACCTCTGGTCCGGCGCGCCCAGAAACCCGCGCACAACAAGTCGTTCAGGGGGCTTGACAAGCCGTTCCACATGAGAAGGCGACGAGGTCGCCCGCCTCGATGGACCGGAACCGCCGCAGCGCTGCCAGCGCCGCATCCAGAGCCCGACGAGCCGGACACCTGCTGCCTCGGACCAGCTCGCGTAACGCAGTGAGCGCGGTGGCGTCGGCGACGTCCGCCGCCAGCTCCAGCACGGTGCCCACGAGCACGTCGCTGAACAACTCCGGCGCAGCCCGCGCCGTCTCGATGATGTGGCGGGCCGACCGCTGCTCCTCCGACGTCATCGCCCCTACCCGTGGCTCGGCCCGATCGAGGCAGTCCAGATGTTTCGACAGCTCGCGGACGACCTGATCCTGTCCATCCATTGCCGCATGGCGACGCTCTTCACGCACGCGGTGTCGCTCGGCCCGTTCGTCTGCTCGTCGTTGCTCCTGGGCCCGCCGCTCGGCTTCCCGGGCGGCACGGTCCGCGGCCACCGTGGCGAGGTTCGGCAGTTCGCCGGTTCCGTCCCGGTAGGGGCAGCCGATGCAGTTCTCGATGTAAAACTCGATCGCCAGCTCCAACGCCTGGTGACTCTGGATGTGGGGCGGAGCCGCGTACTCGCACCGGACTTCCATCAGCCCCATCGGGAGCCCGAGCATGCTCCCGACGATGTTGTTGCCTCCTACCAGCTCGATGCGGGCGTGACGACAGTGCTTGCGGGTCAGGTCGATGGCGTCGGAGTTGCGGCGCCCCATCTCGACGGCGCGGTCGTACTCGTCCTGACGCACACCGCCAGTCCATCACAGCGGTGATGCGGACTTGGAGAAACGCGTCGCGTGAGCACCCGAGTCGGTGTCGACCGAGCCGGTCCTGAGCGCCTACCGCGGGCCATTGGAGACCGACGACCGTTTGAGGGAGCCGAAGGACTGGTGTGGGTCGCTATTCGGTCGCCGACTACCTGTCCGCTTCTGTGCCGCAAGGCACTGAGTGAGACACACACTTTCATCCGCCGATGAGACTCCGGGCATGGGCCGTTGCGGTGGCCTGGCTCGGCTGAGGTCGGCAGCCCCCCACTGACGCACACGCCCCGCGAGCGGGGGGTGCTTGTCCTCCCGGCCTCTGCTCCCCAAGGTGGACACGCCGACGGGAGGTCACCGTCGCACCGCCTGGCGGGAGGCTCGCCGCGCACGTCGACACGAACGTCGACAACGTCCTGAGCAGGACTTACGACTGCGAGGATTCTCGCCGTGTCGTGACAGCTGTCGATGTTCGTGTCGACGTTCGCGGCGCGCACGACACCAAGTGATCCCCACCCCGGCAGGCCAGGCCCCCGATCGTGCTCTCGGTTCCAAGAGGCTGTCGAGCTCCTGGGAATCTCCCGCGCCCTCGGCTATCAGCTCGTCGCCCGCGTCGAGCATCTCCCTCAGGCTCGGATGGTGGATAGTCATGCCCCTCGGGCCGTGCTCCTCGCCCTCCCCGCGGGGGTCTGCTGCAGACCCGAGCGGGCCGAGCGGGCCATGGATAGGCAGACGCGCGCGCTCATCGGTGAGTAACCTTGGTGCGGTGGTATCATGGCACCATGCCCAAGAACTTCACCGTGCGGCTTCCGGACGACGAGGCAGCCGACGTAGAGGCGTTGGCACGTGCCGAGGGCATCAGCCTCAACGAAACGGTCCGCCGAGCGCTGTCTGAGGCTGTCGAACGACGTCGCCGCGATCCGGCGTTCAAAGCGAGAGTTCGTCGGATCATCAAGGAGGACCGCGAGCTGCTTGAACGCCTCGCTCGGTGATCGTCTCCTATCTGGACCTCACCGACTATCTGGCAATCGTGACCGAGGTGACCGGCCTCGATGTCGAAACGGCGATCCGCATCACGAACCTGGACCTCGCAGACTCGGCACTTCATGCACCGAACGCTGGCTGGGGTGACGCCGACCTCTACGCCGACTTCGTCGACAAGGCCGCAGTCCTCGTCACCCGGCTATGCAACAACCACCCGCTTCCGGATGGCAACAAGCGGGCAGCGTGGGTGGCTCTGCGGATCTTCATCGAAGCGAACGAGTGGGAGTGGACGGGCTACCCGTCGGTTGATGAGGCCGAACGGCTCATGCTGGAAATTGCCGGCGGATTGACGAGCGAGTTGGCCGTAGCTGAGTGGCTGCGCTCGCGCATCGCACGCTCAGAGTGAGCGCAGCGAGCAGAACCCCTCGGTCGGCGCACCCCGCCAGGAGCGCAGCGTCGAGGAGCGCGATAGGTAGCTCCACCCGCCGGCTCGCTCGTCGCACGTCCTCACTCCGTCCATATCGCCGACCTGCTCCAGTGGGCGCCGCCGTCGGTGGAGCGGTAGACGGCGTTCGGTCCAGATGTCCAGCACGAGTTCCCGACGCACTCGACACCGAAGGTCGGCGAGCCCCCGTCGCTGGGTATGCCGAGGACGGCCCACACGACACCGCCGTCGCGGGATACCTCGATCCGGCCGACGGGACTGCCGATGCGGAGGACGGCCCGCCGTGCCGAGACGGCGGCCATGCCGGCGACGTAGCCGGTTGCGCTCAGCTGCCCGATCGACCGAGTGATGTTGAAGGCTGCCGCCTGGGCGGTCTCCTTCCAGGTGAGCCCGCCGTTCAGAGAGAGGAAGATCGACTTCGCCTCAGCTCCGGCCGAGATGGCGAGTTCGCAGGCAACCCACACGACGCCGGCTCGCGCCGCGGCGATCTGCTCGGCGCCGACGAGGTTGCGTCGAATCGGGAAGGCGTGCGGCTGCCAGGTCTTCCCGAGGTCGTGGCTCACCCAGAGCGCCTTGTTCGCCGGTCCTGCGTACCACGTGCGACCGAAGGCGACGACGTCGGTCACATAGTGGGCGGGAAGGGGGCGAGGCGCTCCGAGCCGCGAGAGCAGGACTGGAACCACACTCGTGTCGCACTCACCGCTCCCGCAGGGCCGAAGTACGACCGCCCAGGCCGCTCCGTCCGAGGTGAAGATCTTGGCGACGACTCCCGAGACGGCTTCGGAGTGCCAGCGCAGCCCAGCATCGGTCGTCACGAGGATCTCGTCTCCCAGATACGCCACACCAAAGCTGCGACTCACGAAACTCAGGTGGTTGAATCCGAACCCGCCCGGTGCAGGGACGCTCGCTGCCCGCGCCGCGAAGCTCAGCCTCGCGACGGGTCGCCACGATGCCCCGCCGTCGGTGCTCGCGTAGAGCCGGTACCTCCTGCCGGCGGCCCCGGAGCAATCCGAGAACATCGCGAAGCCGTCCAGCTCGTTCACGAACGAGAGACCCGCGCCGTAGTGGACGCACGGGGGAACCGTCGTGGAGGTGCTGGCTGCGGTCGAGGAGGCGGTGATGGTCGAGCGCGGCGATGAGGTCGTCGACGGAGTGGCCCCGGCCGAGCAGCCGGCCGAGGCGGCGGCCATCGCGACCAGGGCCGCCAGCCAGCGCTTCACGCCTCTTCGACGCCGGAGGCGGCAGGACTCTTGCGTCCTCTGCTCAGCGGCACCCGCGGGTCGACGTCCCAGGGCTCCAGGTCCGCATCGTGGTCGTACGCTCGTCTCCGATGACTGAATCACCAGCTGTCCCCTCCGCTGAGGTGACCGTCACGGGGGTCGGGCGGGTGCAGGTCCGGCCGGACACGGTAGTGCTGAACCTCGGCGTCCGGGCTGTGCGACCTTCGCCCACAGAAGCTCTCGACGCGTGTTCCAGTGGCCTGCAGGCTGTCCTCGATGCACTCCGAGCTTCCGCGACCACAGCGCGCTCGGCGGGACTGTCCGTCCGGCCCGAGGTGGAGCCCCGCGAGGGGCGCAGAGAGGTGACTGGCTACGTTGCCGAGGCGCGCATCGTCGCCCAGGGCGACCAACCCGATCAGGTGGGCGAGGTGGCCGCAGCGGCACTCCTCGCGGCCGGAGACGCCGGAGTCGTGCACGGCATGGACTTCGTGGTGGGCGATACCGCTGGCGCTGAGTCAAAGGCGCGGGAGCGGGCATTCGAGGACGCCCGGTCCAAGGCTGAGCACTACGCCGCCCTGGCGGGACTCAGCCTTGGGCGGCTGCGCGAACTGACCGAGGGCACAGCGAGCGGCGAGGGACGTCGGAAGTTCGCGAGAGCGGCCGCGGCGGGACCGATGCCGGTCGAGCCAGGCGACCTCGACCTGGCCCTGCTGCTCGTAGCGACCTGGGAGCTGGTCGAGTAGGCGCTCGCCGGTCGGAAGCAGCCACGAACGCCCATGCCACGCGCCGGGGTTGTCCATCCCTTTGTCCATCCACCTGCCCCGAGCGGATGGACAAACGCTCACCTGGCGGAGGGCAGGACCCGCCTGAGCTGGTCAAACAGATTCGTCCCGACCAGATGGACAGACTTGCTCGCTCTCTCAATGTGAAGGCGAACGTCGACTCCGTTTGCTCGTATCCACCGAGTCGTCGGCACCGGAGCGAGTGAGTAGAGCGCCGAGCACAGCGGCGGCATCTCTGTCGGACTCCTCGACGAAGTGGGCGTAGACACCTAGAGTCGTCGCGGCGTTCGCATGCCCGAGGCGGCCGCTGACCGTCCGAACCGGAACGCCAGCGGCAAGAAGACGGGTTGCTGCGAAGTGCCTCAGATCGTGCAAGCGGACGTTTTCCAGATTCACCAACTTCCGAACGCGGATGAACCTCTTCGTGACGTCGTTCGGTGGCCACGGCCGAGCGCCGTCGGCATCACCGGAGAAGACGTGTGCAGAGGGCGCGAGCTTGACGCCGCAGGCGAAGGCGCGCTCCATGCACCGCTTCCGGTGGCTCTCGAGCACTGCCGCGGTGCCATCGTCGAGCGCGATGTGACGAGCGGCGTGGGTCTTCGTGTCCTTCTCGACGATCGTGCTGTGCGCGGCTTCGACGACAGCACGTGAGATGGTGAGCGCCGTACCCGATGGGTCGATGTCCGACCACCGCAGAGCGCAAAGTTCCCCGCGGCGAGCTCCCGTCGTGGCCGCCAGCAGCAAGTAACAACCGAGGTCGGGATCTTCTGCCTCAGCGGTCGCAACGAGCTTCACTACACCTGTTGGCGCTGGCGGAGTCAGCTGGCGGTTCCGAACCCGCGGGGGAGAGGCAAGTGCCGCGGGGTTGGTCGCGAGCCAGCCCCAGCGGACGCCCTGCTGCAGCGCCCGGCGGATGATCGCATGCACCTGACGCACGGTCGCTGCCGACAGCGGCTTGCCGTCGTGACCGCCTTCGTCTCGCAGCCTCGCGTAGAAGCGATCGAGCTGTGCCGGCCGCAGCTTCGCCAGCGGGACGCTGCCGAGCGTCGGGGAGATGTACGTCTTGACGATCCACTCGTAGCCTCTCGACGTGGTCGGCGACAGCTCCCTCCCGGCAAGGTCGAGCCATGCGCGGATGAGATCGCCGACCGTCGTGTCTTGGGCGGCCTGGCCGCCCCCCGCGACCTCCGTCACCAACTTGGCCAGAGCGTCCTGGGCCTCGCGCTTGCCGCCGCGGAACGTGCGGGTCACGTAGGTCTGCCTCTTGGTGACCGGGTCCCTGCCGGCGTACGCGCGCAGCTCCCACGCCTCACCGCGTTTGCGCAGGTGACCCTTCATCCTGCCTCCTGGGAGGCCTGCTACTGCGCTCGCAGTAGCAACTCCGACCGAACAGTAGCATCCAGTAGCAAGCCGGAAGGGTGATCCAGACTCAAGCTCCGCCGGCGAGCCTCTGAACTGGACTTACTCAGCGCGCTCGGAGGGACTCGAACCCCCAACCTTCTGATCCGTAGTCAGATGCTCTATCCAATTGAGCCACGAGCGCATCGGCCGGCGACATCACCGGACCGCCGTCGATGCTATCGGAGCCCGGACTGCTGGCGGAACGGCCGAAACGCGCCCGCAGCGGTCCCGCTTCCTTGGACCCTTGAGCAGGTTGGGTACGCTTATGAGAGCCGATGTTCGGCGATCGGCCGCGACAGCGGCCCTGGAGGTGGACCGACGGCGTGAGCTCTCCCAACTGCGAAGCCTCTGCTCCGCCGGCCCGATGCTGCGCGTTGCCATGTCCGTGACGTCGCCGCGCTGAGTGTCGAGTGGCACAACACGTCCAGTACCGGCCGATCGGGGCCGGCCAGATCGTCGGACAGGCAGTCGAAGGCTACCGCAGGCTCTTTCGCCACCTGCTCGTCCCCACCTGTCTATTGGTCCTGCCGGCTGTCGCGGCGGCAGCCGCCATCGTGACGGCGGTCTACCTGTGGCTCGAACACCGCCGCCTGCTCACCTTCACCCAGCAGCCATCGGTTTCGCTCAAGATCGCCAATTCGGCCGTCGGCAAGATCGAGGTCGCCTCGATCGGTGCGCTTCTCCTCCTGCTCTTGTCGATGATCCTGATGTCCGCCGTGACGGCGGTTGTCGTATCGCAGGGCTACATCGGCCTCCCGCTCTCCTGGCGCAGCGCCCTCCGGGTCGCCTTCCGGCGGCTCGGCTCCCTGCTGCTCGCCTTCGTCCTCGTGGCCGTCGTCCAGAGCCTGCTGTCGCTGCCGAGCCTCGGCATCGCCCTGCTCGCCGGTCAGTCCTCCGGCAGGGGGCTCGCCAGCCTGCTCGACATCGTGAACCTGGCGACCTTTGTGGCCGAGGTCTACCTTGACGTCGCGTTCGTGATCCTGGCCGCGGTCATCGTGCTCGAGGGCGCCCGGGGCCCGGCAGCGTTGCGCCGGGCGATGGCGCTCGTGCGCGGCCGCTGGTGGGCGACGTTCGGCACGATGCTTCTGCTTCTTCTCCTCCAGTTCGTCGCCATGTCTGCACTCCTCGTCGTGTCCGGCGTCGTGCTGGGGGCGACGAGCTCGGCTGCGGCTTCGCTCACGGCGGTTGGCGTGGGAGCACTCCTGCTCTTCCCGCTGCAGGGCGTGGTGGCGACGCTCATCTACTTCGACCTGCGAAACCGCCACGGCGGCATCGACCTCGACAGCCTCGCTCAGAAGATCGGGCTGCAGGCACCGATGGCCGGGGGCGCCCCCCGCGGCGAAGACACGCCAGGACCTGCACCGGCCCGGCCCGTGGGAGGGATATGGCCGGCCCAGGCACCGGCGGCCGCGACGGCCCAGTCGGGGGCGCCCGCCTGGCCGGAGCCACGCCAGGATCCGGGCCCGGATCCTGGGGCAGCCTCGCAGCGCGGCAAGGCGCCGGGTGAGGCTCGGCCCATGTGGCCGGCGGTGTCTCCGAAACCGCCGCCACGGCGCCCGGTGCCCCAGCCGGAGCCGCCTGACGGGCGATCAGGAGGTGGGGGGCCACCGATTCGTTGAGCGGAGAGGGAGGGATTTGAACCCTCGGACCCCGTTTCCAGGGTCAACTCATTAGCAGTGAGCCCGATTCGGCCGCTCTCGCACCTCTCCGAGGTCTGTCAGTGTAGGCGCCTGGCGCACGCTCTAGGGTGGGTCAGGTGACCCTCGTCAAACAGGAGGTCGATCCGGCCGAGGTCGGCCTCGACGCCTCGCGCCTCGGTCGGATCGAAGCTCACTTCGCTCCATTCGTCGACTCGGGGGTGCTGCCGGGCTTCCTTGTAGTGGTCGCCCGTGCCGGCAAGGTCGCCCATGTGGCCGCCTACGGCTGGCGGGACGTCGAGCAGCGGCGCCCGGTCGAGACCGACACCATCTTTCGTATCTACTCGATGACCAAGCCGATCACGAGCGTCGCAGCGATGATGCTCTACGAAGAGGGCCGCTTCCGCCTCGACGACCCGGTGAGCGACTACCTACCCGCGTTCGCCGACCTACGCGTCTACTCCGGTGGGAGCGCGCTCGCTCCGGTCACCAAGGCGGCGAGCGAGCCTATGAGGGTCTGGCATCTTATGACCCACACGGCAGGGCTCACGTACGGCTTTCTCTATCAGCACCCGTGCGACGCCATGTACCGAGCAGCCGGATTCGAGTGGGGGAGCCCGAAGGGCTTCGATCTCGAGGCGAGCTGTGACTCCTGGGCCCGGTTGCCGCTCATGTTCGAGCCGGGTACGAGCTGGAACTACTCGGTAGCGACGGACGTGCTCGGCCGGCTCGTCGAGATCTGGTCCGGGACGACCCTCGAGCTGTTCTTCGCCGAGCGGATCTTCGAACCGCTCCAGATGTTCGACACCGGGTTCTTCGCCGAGGGCGACGCGCTCGACCGCCTGGCCGTCCTTTATACGCCAGATGGTGCCACGGGGAAGGCTCGTCCCCTCAGGGAGATGGGCCGGGTCGCCACCAGCAAGCCTCGGGTGCTCTCGGGTGGTGGCGGCCTCCTGTCGAGTGCCGGCGACTACCACCGCTTCACCCAGATGCTGCTCGGCGAAGGACAGCTCGACGGCGTCCGCCTGCTCGGCTCCCGCACCCTTGCCTACATGACGACCAACCACCTCCCCGACGACAGGGACATGGCGTCCTTCGGGCACCCCATCTCCGGTGAGCCGGACGAGGGCGTTGGCTTCGGGCTCGGATTCTCCGTCGTGCTCGACCCCGTCCGTCACAGGACGCTGTCGAGCGCAGGAGAGCTCGCCTGGGGCGGCGCAGCCAGCACGAGCTTCTGGGTCGACCCCGCCGAGGACCTCGCCGTTGTGTGGATGACCCAGTTGCTGCCGTCGTCGTCCGTGCCGATCCGGCCACGTCTCACGCCGCTCGTCTACCAGGCGATCGTCGACTGAGGACCGAAGGTTCGACGAGGAAGACAAGGGTGAGGACAAGGGTATGGACAGGCATCACATCTCGGTGATCTCGGTGCCGGTGAGCAACCCGGACGTGGCAAAGCAGTTCTACACCGGCAAGCTTGGCTTCGAAGTTGTCATGGACGACGAGCTCGGCCACGGGCTCAGGTGGGTGATGCTGCGACCCCCCGGCGCCGAGACCGCGATCACCCTCGTCACCTGGTTCGACACCATGCCGCCCGGCTCGCTGAAGGGCGGCGTGATCTCGGTGCCCGACATCGAGCGGGCCGCCGCCGAGCTCCGGGCGAACGGCGAGCTCACCGACGACCAGGAGATCGAGTCGGCCCCATGGGGGCGCTGGGTGACCGTCGAGGATCCAGACGGCAACGGCTGGGTCGTCCAGCAGGACACCGAAGGACCCTTCGAGCTCGCATGAGGCGTCCGCGGCGCTTGTACGTCACCGCCGCCCTGTCCCTCACCGCCGCCCTGTCCCTCGCCGGCGTGGCCGTGGTCGCCTGCGCGAGCAGCCCGGCGCGCCGGGCCGCGACGGGCACTGGCGCGCCGGTGCCGGCATCGACGCCAGCATTGACGACGTCGTCGCCTGCCGGGCATTGCTCTGCCCTGCAGGTCCTCTCGAGGTGGCCGCTTCCCGAGGTCGCTTCCCAGACCATCGCCGTCCCGGTCGAGGAGTCCGACGTCGGGGCGGTCGCCGCGGCGGTGCGCTCCGGCGTCGGCGGGGTGCTGCTGTTCGGCGCTGAGGCGCCGGCCGACCTCGGCAGCCAGCTGGCGGCGCTGCGTTCGGTGACCTTTCACCATCTCGGTCTTCTTGTCATGACCGACGAGGAGGGTGGCGGGATCCAGCGGATGGCGAACCTGGTCGGCAGCATGCCGTGGCCCCGCCAGATGGCAGAGAGGATGACGCCGAGCCGGATCTACGCCCTCACGAGAGAGGTGGCGCGCAAGATGGCGGCGAACGGGGTGAGCGTCGACCTCGCCCCGGTGCTCGATGTCGACGGAAGGAACGTCTACCCCGGTTCGAGCGATCCCGACGGCTATCGGTCCTTCAGCGGCTCGACCTCGGTCGTGACACGAGATGGGCTCGCTTACCTCGAGGGGATGATGGCGGGGGGCGTCCTGCCCGTCGTAAAGCACTTCCCCGGCCTCGGGGGAGTGAGCGGCAACACCGACGACGGTCCTGCGAGAACGCTCCCCTGGTCGACATTGAAGAAGGTGGCGCTCCCGCCTTTCGCGGCCGCCATCGCCCACGGGGTACCGGCGGTAATGACCTCGAACGCGGTAGTCCCGGGACTGACGACGGTCCCGGTCAGCATCTCGCAGGTGGCCACGACGACAGTGCTGCGACGAGAGATGGGGTTTCGTGGCCTCGTCATCACCGATTCGCTGTCGGCGGGTGCGCTGTCGGACATCGGCTACTCGGTGGCCAAGGCGGCGGTCGCCGCGCTGCGGGCGGGCGCGGACGTGGTGCTGTACGGCCTGTCGTCGTCGAGCGCGGCTGACGTGAACGAGGCGGTCGCGATCCGAAAGGCAATCGTGGCCGCCGTTCGCATCGGCGGCTTCCCCCGCTCGCTCGTCGATGCTGAGGCGGCGGAGGTGCTCGCTGCCAAGCACGTGAAGCTGTGCCCGGGCTGACGGGCAGCATGTGAGCTCGGGCATGCTGGCGGCATGAGGGTGCACCTCGTCGACGGGACGTTCGAGCTCTTTCGCCAGTACTACGGGCAGCGACCGGGTCGCCGCCTGGCCGAGGACGGCCGCGACGTCGGGGCGACTTGGGGAGTCGTGCGCTCCGTCCTCACCATGGTCTCCGAAGGTGCGACGTACCTGGGCGTGGCGACCGATCACGTGATCGAGTCGTTTCGCAACGAGCTGTGGCCCGCTTACAAGGACGGCTCGGGCGTCCCGGCCGACCTGCTCGGGCAGTTCGGACTGCTCGAGGATCTGCTTGGAGCGGCCGGCGTGCTCGTCTGGCCGATGGTCGAGCTCGAGGCCGACGACGCCCTCGGATCGGCTGCGGCGGTTGCCTCGGACGACCCTTCGGTCGACCAGGTCGTCATCTGGACGCCGGACAAGGACCTCTCCCAGTGCGTGCGGGGCAGTCGCGTCGTCCAGTTCGACCGGCGTAACAAGGTGCTCCTCGACGAGGCCGCCGTGATCGAGAAGTTCGGTGTCCCGCCCGCTTCGATCCCCGACTGGCTGGCGCTCGTCGGCGACAGCGCCGACGGCTTCCCCGGCATCCCAGGCTGGGGCAAGCGGACGGCCGCCGCAGTGCTCGGCCGTTACGAGCACATCGAGCAGATCCCCGCCGACGCAGCGTCCTTCGACGAAGCGGTCCTTCGCCAGGTGCGCGGCGCCTCTCGTCTTGCCAGGACCCTGTCGGAGAAGATGGCACTTGCCCTGCTGTTCCGCGAGGTCGCCACCGTACGGGTGGACCGCTCGCTGCTGGCGTCGGTGTCGGACCTCGAGTGGGCAGGGCCGACGGCGGAGCTCGAGCCGCTGTGCCGGTACCTCGGCGACCCCGGGCTCTCGGTGCTCGCCTGGTCGCTCGCGAGATGATCACCGTCGCGGCCGGAGACGCCGAGGCCGTCGCCGTGACGGCCGGCTGCCTGGAGAGAGGTGGCATCGCCCTCGTGCCGACCGACACGGTCTACGGGCTCGCCGTGCGCCCCGGCGACCCGGCCGCGCTGGAGCGGGTGTTCCGGGCCAAGGCGAGGCCGCTCGAGCGCGACCTGCCGGTGCTAGCCGCCAACCTCGAACAGGTCGAGAGCCTCGGCGTCGACTTCAACGAGACTGCCCGGAGGCTCGCCGGGCGGTTCTGGCCCGGGGCGCTCACGATCGCCTTCGGCTTTGCCGCCGGGCCCGCCGTCAAGCGGGCAGACCGGCCCGGCTGGTTGGCCGAGCGCCTCGAGGTGGCGGTGCGTCTCCCGGATCTCGCCTTCCTCAGGTCGCTCATCTCGCGGACGGGAGTCCTCCTCGTCACGAGCGCCAACACCCACGGCGAGCCGACTCCCGCCTCGGCGCGCGGGGCGGCAGCGGCGCTGCTCGAGCCGGTCGACGTCGTCGTCGACGGCGGACTGCTCAGCGCCCAGCCCTCGACACTCGTGAACGTCCGCACCGACCCGCCGGCAATCGAGCGGCTCGGCGCTCTCTCTCTCGACGCCCTCCGGGCGATCGGCGTCAGGCCATGCCCGCCTGCGGCAGGATGACGCCGTGACGCGCCTCCTCATCGCCATCGAGACCTCGTGCGACGAGACAGCCGCCGCTGTGGTCGCAGACGACTTCGTCGTGCGCTCCTCGGTCGTCTCCAGCCAGGTCGACCTGCATGCCCGCTACGGCGGCATCGTCCCAGAGATCGCCAGCCGGGCGCACGTGAGCCTGCTGCTGCCGGTCGTCGCCGAGGCGCTCGAGCGCGCCGAGGTCGAGCTCGAGGATCTGTCGGCAGTGGCGGTGACTCAAGGTCCGGGCCTGATCGGTGCGCTGCTCGTCGGCATCTCGGCCGGCAAGGCGCTCGCCATGAGCAGGTCCCTCCCGGTCGTCGCCGTCAACCACCTCGAGGGCCATCTCGCGAGCGTGCTCCTGGCCGACCCGGCGGCCCCCTACCCGCAGCTCGCCCTCCTCGTCTCCGGCGGCCACTGCATCCTTGCCCGGGCGACGACGCCCCGGCACTACGAACCGGTCATCGCCGTCAACCACCTCGAGGGCCATCTCGCGAGCGTGCTCCTGGCCGACCCGGCGGCCCCCTACCCGCAGCTCGCCCTCCTCGTCTCCGGCGGCCACTGCATCCTTGCCCGGGCGACGGCGCCCGGTCTCTACGAACGCCTCGGCCATACCAGGGACGACTCGGTCGGCGAGGCCTACGACAAGGTCGCCCGCATGCTCGGCCTTGGCTACCCGGGCGGACCGCCGCTCGACCGCCTCGCGGCGAAGGGCAAGGAGACGATCGCCTTCCCGCGGCCCATGCTGCACGAGGGATACGACTTCTCCTTCTCCGGCCTGAAGACGGCGGTGGCCAACTACCTGCGGGCGAACCCCGGACATGTGGCGGAGGACGTCGCCTGTTCGTTCGTCGAAGCCTGCATGGACGTTCTCTGCACGAAGCTTGCCCGCGCCCTCGAGGAGTTCCACGATCCCGTCGTGTCGGTCGTCGGCGGCGTGGCAGCGAGCCCCATCCTGCGCCAGCGGGTGGAAGCGCTCGCAGCCGGGACCGAAAGCACGCTCCTCCTGCCGCCGTCGCCGCTCGCGACGGACAACGCCGCCATGATCGGGCTGGCAGGGTGGCTGCGGCTGTCGGCCCGCTCTGGGCAGGGAGACGAGCTCAGCTTCGGGCCGGTTCCGAGCCTGCCGCTCTCCTGGAGCTACGATCGGCCGGAGGGAGGAGACGATGTCCGAGGGTCCGGGCCGGGACGAGCCAGGAAACGGTGACGGCGGAACAGACTGGCAGCCGTCGCCCTCCCCGCCCTCCCCGCCCTTGGTGCAGCAGTTTCCCAGCTTCGGCGGGTACGGCAACGCTCCTCCGCCTCCTTTCACCCAGCAGAGCGGTGCGGGCTCCGGGGTGTCGGTGCCTCCCTGGGCGAGTGGGCTCACCCTCGCCGGGTATGGCTCGCGCGTCGCCGGCTACCTGCTCGACGGGATCATCCTTGGAGTCATAGGCATGGCCCTCTCCTTGTCCACGCATGCCTTCCACACGACCTACACGACGGTCAACGGCGTCAGGACCGCGCATCTGCACACCACCGCCAACCCGTCGCTCGTGATCGAAGCCCTCGTCGTGATCCTCTACGGCACCGTCTTCCTCGGCTCGGCTCGGGCACAGACCCCCGGCATGATGGCGGCGCGCATCCGGGTAGTGAGCGCCGACGGAGGCGGCCCGATCGGCTACGGGCGGGCGCTCGGGCGGGCCGCTTTCGCATACGTCCTCGGCGTCCTCTTCGTCATCCCCCTCATCGTCGACCTGCTCTTCCCGCTCTGGGACGCCCGAAAGCAGACGCTGCACGACAAGATCGTCAACGCCGTGGTGGTAAGGATCCCGCGGAGCTGATCAGCGGCCGGCAGCGCCAAGGCGCTCGACGCTGACGGCGCGGCGCCGTAGCGCCGCGGCTGCCAGGCGTGCCGCCACATAGGCGAGGCCAGCGAGCGTCCCTACGAAGAAACCGATCGGCCAGTTGCTCAGGTACGACGCTGCGATCGACAGCCACACGGTGCAAAGGGCGATCGCCGTCGAGAGGCAGATGGCGGTCGCCGGGCGCCGGCTCAGGGCCTGGGCCGCGCCAGCCGGGCCGATCATCAAGCTGAACATGAGAAGTGCGCCGACGACCGGGACGGCTGTCGTTGTCACGAGCGCGACGAGAAGGAGAAAAGCCAGCTCCACCCTGGAGGAGCGGAGGCCCCGGGTGGCGGCGAGCTCCGGTGTCGCCGAGCTGAGGAGCAGCGGTCGGTACAGCGTTGCGACCGCAAGCAGGGAGACAGCTCCGAGGACAACGGTCACCAGCACCTCACTCCCGCTCACTCCGAGCACCTGGCCGAAGAGGAGGGCGTAGATCTCCGAGGCGTACTCGGCGCTCCAGCTGAGGAAGAGCGCTCCGAGCCCGAGCATGACGACAATTGAGAGGGCCGTCGCCACGTCGTGGCGTCCTCGCCGCCCGAGCCATCCGATCGTGAGCGCACCAAGGAGGGAGAAGGCCCCGAGGCCGCCCAGTGTGCTGATGCCCAGGAGGCTTGCCCCGGCCGCGCCGGCGAAGGCCGACTTCGGCACGGCATGGGCGACGAAGGAGGCGCCGCGCAGCACTACGAAGAAACCCACCACGCCGGCGATGGCGGCGACCGTCGTCGCCGCCAGCCAGGTGTTGACCATGAAGCTCGAGAACATCTCAGGTCGTCCCCCGCGCCCTTCGTGATCGCGCCGAGGAGAGCGAGCCGGAGCCGACGTAGAAGACCAGGACGAGCGCCACGACGAAGAAGCTGACGGGCCAGCCCTTGCGGGCGGGCGGCCAGTAGAAGCTGTCGTAGGCGAGGAGGATGCCGAGCCAGGTGGCGGCAAGCCCGCTCGCACCGGCGGCGAGCATCGCGCGGCCCGGGCGCCGCGTGAGGCGGAGAGCGGCCGCAGCCGGGCCGATCAGCAAGGCGGTGCTGAGGATGGTACCGACGGCGAGGGCGGAGAGCGACACGCCGATCCCCGTCATCACGAGGAAGGCGACGCCGAGGAAACGCACCGGGAGCCCGTTCGCCGCCGCCAGCTCGCTGCTGACGGAGCTCAGCAAGAGTGGGCGGTACATGACGAGAACGGCGCCGAGCACGCCGCCGCCGAGGCCCGCGAGCGCCGGCAGGAGGTCGCTCGACACCGTGAAGAGCGAGCCGAACAGGATCGTGACCGCCGCCCCGGAGGTTGATGTCGACGTGGTGTCGAAATAGAGGAGCAGGGCCGAGAGGCCGAGTGCCGCACCGAGCACAACGCCCGTCGCGACGTCCCGTCCCCGGCGGCGCTCGACGCCGAACAGCTCCATCGTCCCCGAGGCGAGCACCGCGATGCCGAGGAAGCCCCATAGCGGGCTCACGTTGGCGAGGAAAGCCGCCGATCCGCCGACGGTGCCGACGTCGCCGAGAGCATGGCCGGAGAAGGACTGGCTGCGGATGACGGTGAGCACGCCGATCACTCCAGAGGCGAGGGCGACGATCGCTCCGACGACGAGCGCAGTGCGGACCGGTGTGCTCGCGAAGAAGCCGGGTTCGAACAGCGCCCGCATCAGCGTCCGGGCCTGCCGGCGGCCTCAGTGCCGGTGCTCACCGAGGTCGTCCTCGAGCGTGCCGACCGCCTGGATGTTGGAACCGGCTATGACGAGGATCCTTCCCTCGACGTCGAGCACCGAGACGGGATGGCCGTAGAGGCGGCTGAGCACGTCCGGTCGCACCACCTCCCCGACGGTCCCGCTCGCCGCCCGGCCGCCGGCGAGGTAGACGACACGGTCCATGACTTCGAGCAGCGGGTTGATGTCGTGCGCCGCCATCAAGACGGCGACGTTGTGACCGTGGGCCAGCCCGGCGAGCAGCTCGACGATCTCCTGACCGCTACGGATGTCGAGGTTGGCGAGCGGTTCGTCGAGGATGAGGAGGCGGGGGCCGCTCATGAGCGCGTGGGCGATGAGGACTCGCTGTAGCTCGCCGCCCGACAGAGTGCCGACGCGTGCATCAGCGAGGGAGGTGGCGCCGACGCCGGCGAGCATCTCGTCCACGGCATCGCGCCGAGCCCTTGACGGCCACGGGACTCCGAGCTTGTGGGCGTCGAGGCCGAGGCCGACGAGGTCCCGAGCTCTGAGTGGGAGGTCGGGCTCGAGGACGACTTTCTGGGGCACGTAGCCGATCGAGCGCCGCGACCGGTGCGAGGCGCTCTCGCCGTCGAGAAGGACCTGCCCCGAGCTGGCAGCCTCGAGCCCCAGGACGACACGGAACATGGTCGTCTTGCCGGCGCCATTCGAGCCGATGACTCCTGTGAACTCGCCGGCTCGAATAGCGAAGCTCACCTCGCTCAGCACCTTCCTGCCGCTCAACCAGACGTCGACCCCGTCGAGCGCGAGGACTTCCGCGCGGGCTTCGCCGTGCCGCCCCGGCGGGCAGGTGCTCACAGCGTCGGCGAGGAGGAGCCGTCGGCCAGGGCGCGCCACAGCTCCCTCGTAGCAGCCAGCATCCAGGACTGGTAGTCATAGCCCGGAGTCGGCATCGTCTCGTAGACGCCGACGACCGGGATGCGGTACCGCTGGGCGAGGGCCAGCAGCGACACAGTGAGTGAATCGGTCACCTGTCGGTTGTACACGAACGCCTTCACGGCGCGGCTCGAGAGCAGCCTCTCCAGGAGGCTGACGTCCTGAGGCGCCGGGTCGACGCCGTTCATGACGTCGGCCTGGAATTGGAAGGGCGTGGCGTTGACGAGGCCGGCGGCCTGGATGAGGTAGTCGGCGACCGGCTCGGTCGAGGCGACCTCGACCCCGGCAAAGCGCGCTTTGACCCGCGCAAGCTCGCTCTTCCACGGGCGAAGGGACTGATCGAAGCGCCCGAGGTTGGAGCGGAAGTACTGCGCGTGGGCCGGTTGCAGCTCGCTCAGATCCCGGGCGGCAGCCGCGGCAACCCGGGGCATCGTCGAGACCTCGTACCAGAGGTGGGGGTTCGGTGTCGTCGACGGCAGGCCGAGAAGGCTCTGCACGTCGATCACTTTCCGGTTCGAGCTCGGCACGGCGTCCTCGATCTTCGTCATGAACTCGTCGTAGCCGAGCCCGTTCTGGACCACGAGCTGCGCGCCGCTCACGAGCTCGGCGATCTGCGGGGTGCTCTCGAGGCTGTGGGGGTCGGCCGCCGGATTGCTCATGACGGCGGACACGCTCACATAGCGGCCACCGATCTGTGAGACAACGTTGGCGTACTCGTTCTCCGCCGCCACCACCGAAATGGTCCCTGGGCGTCCTCCGGCGGTGGTGGCTGCACATGCGGCGAGCAGCACACCCAGGCAAGCAGCGACGGCGACGACCGGTCCGGCCCTCATGCTGTAAATGATAATCACTCTTATCAGGGCCGGCTGCGGCCGAATGGATCCGTCGGCGGCAGTCGGGTGGATCCGTCAGCGGCAGGCGGGGCAGAGGCCGACAAGGTCGAAGCGGTGCTCGGTCACGGCGTAGCCGTGCTCCTCCTCGACCGCCCGGGCTGCCTCGGCGAGCGCCCTTTCGAGGCGCGGCGTGGCATGGACGTCCTCGACCTTGCCGCAGATGGCGCAGACGAGATGGTGGTGGTGACCGGAGAGCTCCTCTGCGAGCTCGAAGCGATCGTGGTCGTCGGAGCCGGCGACGCGGCGGACGACTCCGATCTCGATCAGCGCTGTCATGTTGCGGTAGGCGCTGCTGAGCGGGATCTCCGGAGCCATCGCGACGAGCTCGGGAATCGTGAGCGGCCGTCCCGCTTCGGCGACCGTCTCGACGAGGAGGCGCCGTG
>JAKATT010000214.1 GCA_021818615.1 Actinomycetes bacterium
CCCCAGCGAGAGGCCGCCTGGGAGAGGTCCTGCAGGCAGGCCAGTGTCACCACCCCCTGCCCGGCGCCCTCGGCGAGCAGCGTCGGCAGGTCGTGCAGCGGGGCGATGTTGGCCAGCTCGTCGAGGGCGAGGAGCAGCGGCGGCCAGCCGGCCGCGCCGAGCGGCGAGCGGGCGGACGCCTGCTCGTAGGCGGCGGTCCGCAGGTCCCGTACGAGCCCAGCGACGATCGGGGCGACGAGCCGCTGCTGATCGCTCCCCGCACAGATGTAGAGCGTGCCCGTCCCCGAGACGAAACCCTCCGCATCGACGAGCTCGCCTCCCGCGCTCTCGAGCGCCGTCTCGCTGCGATAGCACCCGAGGACGCTCGAGGCGGTCGACCAGATGCCGCTCTGCTCGCGGCTGTCGGTGGCGGTGATGCTGCGGAGCACTTCGAGCGGCCGCCTGGCGTCCCGTCTGGCGAGCGCTGCGCGGGCGTCGTCGACCTCGCGGCAGTCGACCATCGAGACCACCTCCCTGAAGCGGAACTGCCCGAGCGCACCTGCGTGGAACAGCACCGAGAGGAGGGCGCCGGCTCGCTCGTTCCAGTGCCTCGAGTCGCCTTCGGGGGCTCCGGGCCGGGAGGCGAGGACCATCGCCTCGGCTACGGCGCTCGCCTGGCGGAAGCTGCCGGAGCCGGAGAGCGGTGACCATCCGACGCGCCGCACTCCCGGTCCCGGCACGACCGTCCCGCTCGGGTCGAACAGCAGGCACGGCCCGAGGCTCGAGCGCGCGGGGGCTGTGAGCAGAAGGAGGTCGGGTTTCGTAGAGGCGGCGACAACGGCCCCAGAGCCGGCCAGGACGTTCGGCACGACGACCGACGATGTCTTGCCCGAGCGGGGCGGACCGAGCACGAGCAGCCCCTGTTGTGGCGCCGCGAAGGCCGGCCCGCCGTCGCCCTCGCCGAGGTAGAGACCGTGAGAGGCGGCCCGGGAGCGGGAGCGAAGCAGGGCGAGCGCCTGCGAGGGAGTGTCGGCGGCATGTGCTGGCATGGTCGCGGTCATCTCACGGGTGCATACCGGACCACCTACCTGCCACCGCTCGCGTTGTCGACCGCACTGAGCGTCACCCTTCAGCCATGAACCGGGCCCGGGAGCCGCCCGGGCTGTAGGTTGCGACGAGTGCCGCCCTTCTTCCGCCGCCGAGAGCGCCAGGTGGGGCATCTGTTCGAGGAATTCGTCTCACCGGACGGCGACGGCTCTGGTGCTCCCGGTGAGGTGTGCGAGCCCCGCTGTGGAGAGAGGGTCGAGGTGGCCCCGTTCGACGCCATCGGGTTGCCGACGGGCGTGTCGCAGCTGAGCATGGTCTCGGATCTCAGCGACGTCCGCAAGATCTGGCAGCTCTGGGACACGGTGGGGCCGCCTCCTCGCGAACCGGCCGCCTCGCCGCCTTTGCCTCCGCCGCCTGTTCCGCCGCGGCAGCCTCCTCCGGCTCCGCCGGTGCGCTGAGGCGGCCGGCCCACTTTCCTCTCGGGCGCGTCGCCGTGGGCGCGAGCTTCCCACGGCTGGGTGGTTGCGGCATGCTATGGCGGTGCTCGTCCCGCTCACGATCTCGGACTTTCTCGACCGTGCGGCCTCGATCGCTCCCGAACGGATAGCCGTTGTCGACGAGCCGTCGGTCGCTGCCGGTCTCGGGCAGATGACCTACGGAGAGCTCGCCGCCCGGGCCCGCGGCATGGCGGCGGCACTCGACGATCTCGGTGTCCCCGTCGGTGGTCGGGTCGGCATCGTCAGCCCGAACGCCGCACGGTTCATGGTGAGCTTCTTCGGGGTGAGCGGCTCCGGGCGGGTGCTCGTGCCGATCAACTTCCGGCTGAACGCGGCCGAGGTCGACTTCATCGTCGAGCACTCTGGTACAGAGGTCCTGCTCGTCGATCCGGAGTACGGCGAGGCACTGAAGGATGTGAGCGCCCGCGAGCAAATCGTGCTCGACGGCTCGCAGGCAGATCGCGAGCTTTTCGCCCCGATCGTCGAGGGCCGCGAGCCGAAGGGATGGGATCCCGACGAGAACGCCACCTGCTCGGTCAACTACACCTCGGGCACGACCGCCCGCCCGAAGGGGGTCGAGCTGACCCATCGCAACTGCACGCTCAATGCCATGGCGTTCGGGTGGCACACGGCGGTGAGCGATCGGGACGTCCTCCTGCACACCCTGCCGATGTTCCACTGCAACGGGTGGGGGATGCCGTACGCCGTCACGGGGATGGCTGGTCGCCACGTCGTGCTGCGCAAGGTCGATGGCGAGGAGATCCTCCGGCGAACAGAGCGCGAGGGCGTCACGATCATGTGCGGTGCGCCAGCTGTCGTCGCCGCCATCCTGTCGGCGGCCGAGGCCCGCGCGGCCGAGGGGAGAGAAGTGCCGGGCCGCGGCCGCGTGCGCCTCGTCGTCGCCGGTGCGCCGCCCCCTTCGGCGGTGATCGAGCGGGTGGAGACTGATCTTCGCTGGGAGTTCATCCAGATCTACGGGCTCACCGAGACCTCGCCACTGCTCACTATCAACCGGGCGCCGGCCGAATGGGACGACCTCGATGCCGGCGAGCGGGCGCGCCGCCTGGCGCGAGCGGGTGTTCCGGCTGTCGGTGTGAGGATGGGCGTCGACGAGGAGGGCGAGGTGCTCGCTCGCTCGAACCACGTGTTCGCCGGCTACTGGAGCCAGCCCGAGGAGTCGGCAAAGGTGCTCGTGGACGGATGGTTCCGCACCGGGGACGGTGGTCATTTCGACGGTCCCTATGTCGTCATCGCCGATCGCAAGAAGGACGTCATCATCTCGGGCGGTGAGAACGTCTCCTCGATCGAGGTCGAGGATGCTCTCTACGGCCACCCGGCCGTGGCAGAGGCAGCCGTGATAGGCGTTCCGGACGAGAAGTGGGGCGAGAGCGTCCTCGCCCTCGTCGTCCTGCGCGACGGCATGAGCGCCACCGAAGAGGAGCTCATCGCCCACTGCCGGTCGAAGTTGGCTCACTTCAAGTGCCCCCGCAGGGTCGAGCTGCGCGGGGAGCTCGCCCGCACCGCCACCGGGAAGCTGCAGAAGTTCAAGTTGCGCCAGCCCTTCTGGGAGGGCCTCGAGCGGCAGGTGAACTAGCCGGGTCTCTTGCCCGATGTGCTGTTTGCTCAGTCTTTACAAGGGAGTTAGGGGCGCAAGCGCCGCCGGGCCGGCTGGAACTGGTTGACTTCTCTGGCCTTCTCGAAGCCCAGCGGGAGGAAATGCTTGATTTCTGCTGGAAATTGCTCTTGTATGTCGGGGACTTCTTCGCACTCCACAGGAGGTGACGGTGAACAAGACAGAGCTCATCGGCCAGATCAGCGATCGTGCT
>JAKATT010000023.1 GCA_021818615.1 Actinomycetes bacterium
GACTTCGAAGCGCTCGTCGCCCCGCTCGGTCGCCCCCTTCGCCAGCGGAGCACGCTCTATCAGACGGTCGCCTGAACTGAATCGGCCTGGGAATTCCGGAGGCTCCTCCGCTTGGAACCACAACAGTGTGATTCGAGAGGATTGGAGCCATGTCAGAGAGCACCAAGGGGTCTGTGCACCCCGCACAGAAGCGCTATCCGGACGAGCTGAAGCAGCGTGCGGTGCGTATGGTCTTGCAGACGATGGAGGAGACCGGTGAGCGCCAGGGCGTGATCGGACGCATCGCCCGCCAGCTCGGGATCGGCACCGAGTCGCTCCGGAGCTGGGTGCACCAGGCCGAGGTCGACTCTGGCCGGCGCCCCGGCGTGCCGACCGAGGAGCGCCGCCGCATCGCGGCACTCGAGAAGGAGAACCGCGAGC
Organism: Actinomycetes bacterium; assembly: GCA_021818615.1. GTDB lineage: Bacteria > Actinomycetota > Acidimicrobiia > Acidimicrobiales > Bog-793 > JAKATT01. The sequence continues at coordinate 421 of JAKATT010000023.1, forward strand.
TCCGCCGGGCGAATGAGATCCTGCGCGCCGCCTCGGCGTATTTCGCGGCGGCGGAGCTCGACCGCCGCTTCAGGTAGCCGTCGGCTTCATCGACGCCCACCGCGCAACCTTCGGGGTCGAGCCGATCTGCGAGGCGCTGCAGGTCGCCCCGTCGTCGTACTACGAGCACAGGTCACGCCCGCCCTCGCGGCGAAAGCTGCGCGACGAAGAGCTGAAGAAGGAGATCCGCCGCGTGTACGAAGAGAGCCTGCACAACTACGGCGCCGAGAAGTGCTGGCGCCAGCTGCGAAGAGAGAGGATCGCCTGCGGGCGGGACCGCGTCGCTCGGCTCATGGGCGAGCTCGAGCTGTGCGGCACGAGGAGGAGAAGGCCGACCGGCATCGTCACCACCAGGGCGGGCAGGAACAACGACGCGCTGCCGGCGGACCTCGTCAAGCGCAACTTCACGGCCGACCGGCCGAACAGGCTGTGGGTGAACGACCTGACCTACGTGCCGATCACCTCCGGCTTCGCCTACACCTGCTTTGTCACCGACGCCTGCTCCAGGCGCATCGTCGGCTGGAGCGTCTCGGCCAGCCTGTCAAAGGAGGCGCCGCTGTCGGCGCTCGAGATGGCGATCTGGGCCCGCGCCGGCGAGGACCTGTCCGGGCTCGTCCACCATTCGGACCGCGGGAGCCAGTATCTCTCGATCCGCTACACCACCCGACTCGAACAGGCCGGGATCGTGCCGTCCGTCGGCTCCAAGGGCGACAGCTTCGACAACGCCCTCGCGGAGACGGTCAACGGCCTCTACAAGGCCGAGCTGATCTGGAAGCACAGCAGCTGGTGCAGCGTCGCGGAAATCGAACGGGCGACGGCTGAGTGGGTGGCCTGGTGGAACAACCGGCGGATCCACTCAGCGATCGAGTTCCACACCCCCGTCGAGCACGAGGCGCAGCTGGCGGGCAGGCAGGACGACGACGCCGCACGGGCCGCCTGACGCGCCCGATGGCCGGCCAGCCGGTCAACGGGGCCGAGAGAGGCCGAGCGAGGCCTACACGGCCGGAGCGGGCCGTGCACGCCCCGCGGGGAAGAGCACGGGCGGCGCCGCGCGCGGTACCGAACAGATGTTCTCTTTACCTATGGAGAGGAGCCCCCGAGGACAACTTCACCTCGATTCCCACCTACAACCACGCGTACGATCTTCCAAGCGCGGGAGCCTCCACTGATTCCAGGGCGGTCCATTGTTCCTCCTGCGTCTCACCGAGCACGCAGACGGCTCGACCTCCCGACTCGAAGTCGAAGCTGCCCGGCGGGCCGTTGAGATCCAGGAGGCGCACCGCCGCGTGCGCCAGGCCGCCGGTGCCAGTGTCCGCTTGGCCGTGCGTCCACACCGCCCGGACGTGCTCGGCGCCTACATCCTGCTCCCGGTCGGCACTGCGTAGATGCCGGCGACTACCACCTCGCCGTTCCCTGCCCTTCTCAGCGCCGGGGCCCTCCTACCGGCGCCGTTCCTCGCGCGCGTCGGGCACCTTGACTCGAGCCTCCCCGGCCTCTCCCCTGGTGCGTACCACCTTGCTCCCGGCGAGCGCCTGGAGGAGGCGACCAGCGCCGCCTTCAACAACCTGCTCGCCCGCTGGCAGCGCCTCGATGACTCCTCAAAGACGCCATCGAGCTCGCTTGAAGCCAACGGGGAACGGCTCTGGACGCTTCCAGCCCTCGCCGCCTTCGGCTACGGCTGGCTTCAGCCGGCGACGCCGCTCGTCTTCGGCGAACGCAGCTACCCCATCAGCCACGCCTGGGGCACTGTCCCGGTGCACCTCGTCGGCTGGGACACCGAACTGGACAAGGCCGCACCTATCCCGGGCCAGACGAGACGGCTGAGCCCGAGCCGCCTGCTCCAAGAGGCATTGGACCTCACCGGTGCCCGAGCATGGGGCATCGTGAGCAACGGCCGCAAACTGCGCCTCCTTCGCTCCGGCTCGGCCGGGTCGCGGGCCAGTTTCGTCGAGTTCGACCTCGAGTCGATCTTCGCCACGCAGTCTTTCGCCGACTTCCTCCTCGCCTGGCTCACCTGCCACCAAAGCCGCCTCGAGGCCCGCCCGCAAGGAGGGCGCTGGCTCGATGCCTGGGCCGACGAGGCCGCCGCAAGCGGCATCCGATCGCTCGATCGCCTACGGGGTCAGGTCACCCAGGCCATCAGCTTCCTCGGCGCCGGCTTCCTCGCACACCCTGCCAACGCTGCGCTGCGCGCCCGTCTCGCCTCGGGAGCGCTCTCTGGCCAGGAGTACTACCGCCAGCTTCTCCGCCTCGCCTACCGGCTCATCTTCTGTTTCGTCGCCGAAGACCGCGCCCTACTGCACTCACCTGCGGCCGATCCGGTCGCGCGCGACCGCTACCGCCGCTACTACTCGACCGACCGCCTCCGCCGCCTCGCTGGATCCCCAGGGCGAAGCCCGCACGGCGACCTCTGGCGGGCGTTCCAGGTGGTCGTCCGGGCCCTGTCCTCCGAGAAGGGCGAGGCGGCGCTCGGGCTGCCCGCCCTCGACGGGTTCCTCTGGTCGCCAGAGGCCTGCCCCGACCTCGACGCCGGGGAGCTCACCAACGCCACGCTGCTCGATGCGCTTCGTCGGCTCGCCTACGTGACCGAAGACCACGCCCGGCTCAAGGTCGACTACCGCCACCTCGGCTCCGAAGAGTTGGGCGCCATCTACGAGTCCCTGCTCGATCTCCATCCCGTGCTCGATCCCGACGGACCGAGCTTCATGCTCATCGCCGCTGCAGGCACCGAACGCAAGAGCACCGGCAGCTACTACACCCACCCGAGCCTCGTCGCCAAGGTCCTCGATGACGCGCTCGAGCCCGTCCTCGACGAGGCAGAGGCGGCCTCGGACCCCGAGACGGCGCTCTTGGCCTTGCTGGTCTGT
>JAKATT010000083.1 GCA_021818615.1 Actinomycetes bacterium
CAGGTCGAGGAGTACCGGCCGTGGATGGACAACGAGCGGCGCCTGCGTGCCCTCGTCCGCGAGCTCGAGCAACTCGGCCTCACGATCGTAGAGGGCGATCCCCGGACCCCACGCCGCCGTTGAGCCTGTCCGGGCGCGCCTGTGGACAGCGCGTGGGCGGGACCGGCTTATCGCGTTGGTAGCGTTCTCGACGCACTGCTGCGGCCCAGGTCAGCCCCAAACGTGAAGACCTCTCGCCGTCGCCGTCTCCGGCGCTGCGGAGCCCTGGCACCGTCTCAGCGGTAGCTGCGGGGGATCCTGAAGACGCCCCTTGCCCGCGATGCTCCGGCGACGCCGCCCCCCTGGCCTGTTGCGGCCGCACCAAGCGGGCCAGAAGAACGGCGGTCGGCGCCCGTCGCCATCGCGCCGACCAGCTCGGGACCGTCGAGCGGCACCGGCTCGAGCACCGGCGGCTCATCACCCGGGCGAGCCTGCGAGACCACGGTCGAGTAACCGCCCTCGGGGGACCTGAGCACGATGTTGTGCCGTTTCGTCTTGCCGCCGCCAGGCGTGTGCTGCAGCTCGCGGCAGATCTTCAACGTCATCGGGTAGATGACGAGCGGCACAACGAAGATCGCGATCCGGAAGAACCACAGCACGAAGTTGAGCGAGACGGACAGGTAGTTGGCGAGGACGTCAGTGGCGCTCGCGCCGAAGAGCACGAAGTAGAACGAGAGCGTCGCTGCGCCGAGGGCGGTGTGATGCGGGCGGTCCCTCGGGCGCTCGAGCAGGTGGTGCTCGAGACGGTCGCCCGTGATCCTCTGCTCGACGAAGGGCCACGCCATGAGGAGAGTGAACGTGACGCCCGGAAGAAGGATCGCCGGGAAGAACGCGTTCGGCACCATGTGGCCGGGCAGGTGGATCTCCCAGCTCGGCATGATCCGCAGGGCGCCGTCGAGCCAGCCCATGTACCAGTCGGGCTGCACGGCATAGCTCACGTGGTAGGGCACGTACGGCCCGTACAGCCAGATCGGGTTGATCTGCACCGCCGCGCCGAGGATGGCGGTCACCGCGGCGACAAGGAAGAGAAAGCCGTTCGTCTTCGCGAAGAACGTCGGCCAGAGCGGTGCACCGACGACGTTCTTCTCGGTCGCGCCGCGCCCGCGGAATTGGGTGTGCTTGTTCCTGACGATGAGGGCGAGGTGGGCGCCGAGGAGCCCGGCGATGATCGCCGGCAGGATCAGAACGTGGATGATGAAGAACCGGGGGATGATCGCCGAGCCGGGGAACTGGCCGCCGAAGAGGAACGTGGCGAGGTAGCTCCCGACGAACGGGATCGACTCGAGGATCGAGAAGGAGATGCGGATACCCGTCCCCGAGATGAGGTCGTCCGGCAGCGAGTAGCCGAGGAAGCCGTTGAAGATAGCGAGGATCAGCAGGTTGACGCCGATGATCCAGTTGAGCTCGCGGGGCCGGCGGAAGCCGCTCGTGAAGAACACCCTGCACATGTGCACGACGATGGCGCCGAGGAAGATGTTCGCCGACCAGTGGTGCATCTGGCGCATCAGCAGTCCCGCACGGACGTTGAAGCTGAGGGCGATCGTCGAGGCGTACGCCTCCGAGACGTGCAGGCCGCGAAGCGGCACATAGCTGCCCGTGTAGACGATCTGCTTCGACGAGGGAATGAAATAGAGCGACAGGAAGACTCCTGTCGCGAGCAGGATCACAAAGGAGTAGAGCGCGATCTCGCCCAGCATGAAGGACCAGTGGTCCGGGAAGATCTTGTTGACGAGCTTGCGGCCCGAGCCCGAGATGTTGAGCCGGTCGTCGAGCCATCCGTAGACGGCGTCGATCACGTCGTGCCCCCACGCTCCCAGAAGCCGGGCCCTACCGGTTCGTCATAGCCGGCGCGCGCCCTCAGGTAGCCGCGGGAGTCGACCCTGAGGGGCAGCTGCGGCAAGGGCCGCGGTGCCGGCCCGAAGACGGGGACGGCCGGTCGGCCGGGGCCGATGTCGAAGAGCGACTGGTGGCAGGGGCAAAGAAGCTGCTGGGTCAACCTCTGGTAGAGGCCGACCGGGCAGCCGGCGTGCGTGCACACCTTGGAGAAGGCGAGGTAGCCGTCGGGACCCCAGTTCGCCCGGCTCGGCTCGGTGACGACGTTCTCGCCGGGCTGGCCGACGCGGATGAGCAGCGTCTGGCTGAGGGCTCCTCCGATGTCGTCGCCCGGGAAGACGGTGAGGACGCCGCCCACGTCGATGTCGTCCACGTGCACGCGTCGGCCGTAGGCGGTCGTGAGGTACGAGCCGCGCCTCCATGCAGTCGTATAGAAGAGCTTCTTCGGAAGCGGCCCGAGGGAGCGCAGCAGCGGGAAGGCCGCCACGATGCCGAAGACGGCGGACGCCAGAGAGAGGAGCTTCACGAGGAAGCCGCGCCGCTGCAGCGCCACCTTGCCGCGGCTCGCGAAGTCCTCCACGAACTTCTCCTTCTCCTCAACGCTCGGCCCGAGCGGGTGCCGGGACTCCGAGAAGGGGCCCCTCGGCATCAGGTACTTGCCCCAGGCGACCATGCCGGCTCCGAGGCCGAGGAAGCCCACACCGAGGCTGAGGCCGAGGAAGTAGTTGGTGGAGTTCTGCCAGTAGGCCGCTCCAAAGCCTGCAAAACCGAGCAGGCCGACGATGAACAGCAGCGCGACCCTCCGTTCCATACCTCGCGGGTGCGCCGCCGCGACCTGGAACTGGGGGGCGTCGGGGCCCACCGTCTCGATCCCAGGGGCGAGCGGGGCGGCGCCGGCGCGCCCACCCTGGCCGTGCAGATCAGACATGTGCTCCCTCGAGTCCGTCCTTCGGGTCCTCTTCCTGCCCGCCGCCGTGCTCATCGTCCTCCCGCTCGGTCCGGTCCCCGACCCAGAACGCCGCCAGCAGGCAGGCACCGGTACCGACGAAGAGGCCGACGAAGCCCTCGGCGACCGGGCCGACGCCGCCGAGGGAGATACCGCCGGGGCTCGCCGGGTGCTCGATCTCCTGGGTGACGTACTTGATGATGCCCCGGAGCTGGGCCGGCGTTATCTGGCGCGGCCCGAAAGGCGGCATGTTGCTCGGCCCGGTGCGGACCGCCTCGTAGACCTGCCGCGCCGTCACGCCGTGCAGCGGCGGGGCGTGGTAGCCGTCGGCGAGCGCATCACCTGCCCCTGTGATCGTATGGCAGGGCGCGCAGTTGAGCGAGAAGAGGTCGAAGCCCTGAGCGACGTCCGCAGTCTTCAGGTTGAGGGCGGCGGCGCTCGGGATCGAGACTCCGCCGGGCGCCAGCGACGTGACGAAGGCCACGATGTCGAGAATCTGCTGACGGTCGAAGCGGGGCGGCTTGTTGACCGGCTGGGCCGTCGGCTCGGCGAGCGGCATCCAGCCGGTCGACAGCCAGAGGTCGATCGTGGCGGCTCCCCGAGCGAGCAGGCTCGGGCCGAGCGCCGAACCCTGTGCCCCTGCACCGTGACAGGCCGAGCAGCTCGCCTCGAAGAGCGTGCGACCCTCGGTGATCGACCCGTAGCGGCTGGCGGCTGATGCGGTGAGCTGTATCCCGGGGTTCTCCATCGCCGGCGAGCCCGCCTGGACGTGCGAGCGGCCGAGCACGAAGACGCCAAGCGCGACGGCGAGGACGACGACGGCAAAGGGTACGAGGACGCGACGGAGCGCTCGGGTCGTCATCTGTCCTACGAGAGAAGAAAGAGGGCGCTGAACAGCCCGATCCAGACGATGTCGACGAAGTGCCAGTAGTAGCTGACGGCCTGGTAGACGGCAGTCTCGCCTGGGTCGCCCTTCGAGCCGGCGAGGCGCCCGAGCAGGGCGAGCATCGCCACGAGACCGAGGATGACATGAAGCCCGTGCAGGCCGCTCATGATGTAGAAGAGCGACCAGTAGGCATTGTCACGGGGACGTCCTGGCAGCGTCTTCCACTCGTAGGCCTGGTTGGCGACGAAGGCAGCTCCGAGGAGGAAGCTGGTGATGATCCAAGCACGCGCCTTCTTGTACTCCCCGCGCTCTTGTGCCCAGACGCCGAACTGCATGGTCGGGCTGGAGGCGAGCAGCACGAAGGTGAAGACAAGTGCCTGGTAGGTGTCGAGCTTGGTGCCCGGTGGCGGCCACACCCTTGCCGACGCGCGGATGGTGAAGAAGGCGGCAAAGAGGCCGGAGAAGAACATGAACTCCGATCCGAGCCAGATCATGACCCCGACCGCCAGCAGCTGCGGACGCTCCGCCCGCGGATGGCCGTGAACGCTCGGACGCTCGATTGCCGCGGCGGCGTCAGCCATGGCCCATTTCTTACCCCAAGCGCCGCCGGCCGGGCCAGACGGTCGTGCGACCAGGTCGGCCTGTCCTGACGGACCAGCGGCAGTAGGGTCGGGCGGCGTGGACCCGAGCGACTCGACGCTCCTGCGGGCCTGCCGCTGCGAGCCGGTCGGGCACACGCCGGTCTGGTTCATGCGCCAGGCCGGCCGCTCCCTCCCCGAGTACCGCGAGCTACGGGGCGAGGCCAGCGTCCTCGAAGCGATCGCCCGCCCGGAGCTCGCCGCCGAGCTGACGCTGCAGCCGGTGCGGCGTTATGGGGTCGACGCAGCCATCCTCTTCTCCGACATCGTCGTCCCGCTCGTCGCCATCGGCCTCGAGATCGAGATCGTGCCGGGCCGGGGGCCAGTGCTCGAGCACCCTTTCGGCTCCGATCGTGACCTCGAGCGGCTCCGCCCGCTCGAGCCCTTGCGCGACCTCGCCCCGGTGATCGAGACGGTCCGCATCCTGCGGGGCGAGCTCGACGTGCCGCTGATCGGCTTCGCAGGCGCGCCTTTCACGCTCGCCTCCTACCTGGTCGAAGGCGGTCCCTCGCGCACCTTCGGAGCGACCAAGGCGCTGATGCACGCCGAGCCGAAGCTCTGGCACGCCCTCGTGGACCGCCTGGCCGGGATCTGCCTCGCCTCGCTGCGCGCCCAGGTCGAGGCGGGGGTGTCTGCCATCCAGCTCTTCGACAGCTGGGCCGGCGCCCTCTCGCCGGCCGACTACGAGGAGTTCGCGCTTCCCGCCTCGCGGGCCATCCTCGAAGGCATTGCCGACCTCGGGGTGCCGAGGATCCACTTCGGAGTCGGCACCGGCGAGCTGCTCGGCCTGATGGCGGCCGCCGGCACCGACGTGCTCGGGGTCGACTGGCGGGTGCCGCTCCGAGCGGCGGCAAAGCGTGCAGGGCGCCCCATGGCGCTGCAGGGGAACCTCGACCCGGCGATCTGCCTCGCGCCGCTCGACGTCGTGCTCGAAGAGGCGGGACGCGTCCTCTCCGAAGCCCGGTCGCTGCCGGGGCACGTCTTCAATCTCGGGCACGGGGTGCTGCCCGAGACCGACCCAGGCGTGCTGGGGGCAGTCGTCGAGCTCGTGCACGAGGTGACCAGCACCTCCTGCCTGCCGTGACCGGTACGGAGCCGCAAGGGCCTGTCGGCGTCCTCGTCATGGCGTACGGGACGCCAGAGGACTACGGCGACGTCGCGGCCTTCTACGCAGACGTCCGGCGGGGCCGCCCCCCGGCGGCCGAGCAGCTGGCTGACCTCGAGGGACGCTACAGGGCGATCGGCGGGGTCTCGCAGCTGCGTACCCGGACAGAGGAGCAGGTCAACGGAATCGCGGCTGCCCTCGAGGAGCACACCGCCGGGCGGTTCCGGTGCGCTTACGGAGCAAAGCACGCCGAGCCGACGATCGAGACGACTGTCGCCGCGCTCCGGGCCGAGGGGATCCGCCGCCTTGTCGGGCTCGTCCTCGCGCCGCACTACTCGTCGGCGAGCGTGGGCGAGTACCTCTTGCGCGCTCAGGCGGCTTGCGAGGCCGCAGGCATCGAGGCTCGCTTCGTCGAGGACTGGCACGACAACGCCGAGCTGATCGCGCTCCTCGCCGAACGCGTGAGGGCCGCGCTATCGCTCGTGGCAGGCGACAACGTCGAACTGCTCGTGAGCGCGCACAGCCTGCCGCTCAGGGTGATCGAGGCCGGGGACGGATACGACGAGCGGCTGGCCGAGACCGCCAGGCTCGTGGCCGCCGCGGTGCCGACCGAGCGGTTCACCGTGTGCTGGCAGAGCGCAGGCCGCACTCCTGAGCGCTGGATCGGGCCCGACGTCCTCGAGGTCCTGCGGAGGCTGGCGGCCGAGGAGTGCGACGGGGTGGTCGTCTGCCCGGCGGGTTTCGTGTCGGACCACCTAGAGATCAGCTACGACCTCGATATCGAGGCACGCCGGCTGGCGGGCGAGCTCGGGCTCGGCTTCGCCCGGACCGAGTCGCTCAACGCCGACGGGCGGCTGTGCCGCGCCCTCGCCCGCCTGGTCGCGAAAGAAGCCGAGGACTGGTGAGATGAGGACGCTGGTCGTGGTCGGGGGGGGCGTGAGCGGCATGGCCGCCGCCCGCCTGCTGGCGGGCGCCCGGCGGCTCGGGAGCGGCGGGGATCCTGCTCCATTCTCCCTGCCTGGTGCCAGGGTCGTGCTGCTCGAAGCGTCGTCGCGCCTCGGCGGCAAGGTGCTCACCGGCAACGTCGACGGCGTCCCAGTCGAGCTCGGCCCGGACCAGTTCCTACGCCGCGACCCGGTCGCCGAGCTCTGGTGCGAGTCGCTCGGCCTCGGCAGCTCGCTCGTGGCGCCGGCCGCCCGCGTCGCCGGGGTGTGGTCCTATGGCGCCCTTCGCCCGTTGCCCGCCGGCCTCGTGCTCGGCGTGCCGACCGACCTCGGCGCAGTCCGCTCGAGCGGCGTCGTCAGCGCGGAGGGCTGCGCTCGGGCGGCGCTCGATGCAGCTCTGCCAGGCGAGCCGCTCGGTCGGGCCGAGCTCGGGCTCTGGCCCGCCGAGGAAGCCGACGGGCGCAGCCCTAAGGGCACGGGCGAGCGGTCCGCCGGCGCCATCCTGCGGGCGAGGCTCGGCGACGAGATCGTCGATCGCCTCGTCGACCCATTGCTCGGCGGGATCAACGCCGGCGGCGTCGACAGGCTCTCGCTCTCGACCGTCGCGCCCGCCGTGGCGAGGGCGCTCGTAGGCACCCGCCAGGTCATGGAGCCGCTCCGTCCTCTCGCCCCGCCGCTTTACGCCATGCGGGGCGAAGGCGCCTCGAGGACCCCCTCCCCGTTCTTCGGCCTCGCCGGCGGCCTCGGACGTCTCGTCGACGCGGCGGCAGCCGAGCTCGACGCCCTCGGCGTCGAGGTGCGCCTCTCCAGCCCTGCCAGCAAAGTGGTCCTCAGCACCGACGGCGGGAGTCCCGCAGTCGTCGTGCTCGCGTCGGGCGAGCACATCGAGGCCGACGGGGCAGTCCTCGCCCTCCCGCCATCGCAGGCGGCCGGCCTGCTCGAGAGCTCGCTCCCGGCCGCCGCCGGGCGGCTGGCTTCGATTCCCTCGGCATCGGTCACCGTGACCACGTTTGCCTTCGAGGCCGGCGACGTGGACGTTCCGCCGGGCTGGACCGGGTTCCTCGTCCCCCGGGTCGAGGGACTGCTCACGACGGCGGTCACGTTCCTGTCCCAGAAGTGGCCGTGGACCCTCGATGCGACGGGTGCCGCGCTCGGTGGCCGCGGGTGCCGGCTGCTGCTGCGGGTGAGCGCCGGCCGGTTCGACGACGAGAGACCTGGCGGCCTCGGCGACGAGGAGCTCGCCCACCGGCTCCTCGCCGAGCTCGGCCAGCTGCTGGCGGTGCGCGGGCGGCCGCGCACGACCCATGTCCAGCGCTGGGAAGACGCCTTCCCCCAGTACCTGCCCGGCCATGCTGCCAGGATCCGAGCCGTCCTCTCGGAGGTGTCGTCCACCGGCTGCTTGGCAGTCGCCGGAGCGCTGCTCGGCGGCATCGGCATCCCTGCGTGCATCGCGAGCGGCGAAGCGGCCGCCTTCGCCCTCTCCGACCTCGCGGCGGGCAGAGTTGGCTGACTCGAAGACGGCACCTCGGCCGGCACCGCCTCGACCGATCGCCCGGAGCTGGAGGACAGGTGCCCTCCTCGCCCTCTTCGGTGGCGCCCTGATGGGTGTCTCGCTACCGCCACTCGGGTGGTGGCCACTCGGAGTGCTCGGGGCAGCCGCCGTCTTCCTCGGCCTCTCGGGGCGCAGGCCGCTCGGGCGTCTTGGCATCGGGATGCTGGCCGGCATCGGCCAGTTCTTCATCTCGCTCGCCTGGGCGCTCCAGTTCAACACCGCCGGCTACGTGGCCCTGGCACTCGTCGAGGCGCTGTTCTTCGCCGTCGCCGCCGTGCTCATCCCTGCGAGGGTGGGACGGGTCGCCGGCTATGGCGGCGCCTTCACCTTGGCAGAGTGGGCGAGGGAGAAGTGGCCCTTTGGCGGCCTGCCGCTTGGCGGGGTGGCCCTCGGCCAGCTCGGGGGCCCTCTCGCCATCACGGCGCGGCTCGGCGGCTCCTTGCTCGTCGCCGGCGCCGCCTTCCTCTCCGGGGCCGTGATCGGCTCGGCGATCGAGTGGCGGCGAGCCCCGGGAGAGGGCACGCGGCATGCATGGGAGGCGGCGGCGGCTGTCGTGGTGGTGCTCGCCCTCGTGCTCGGGGCGACTATCTCGCCGGACGGGACCGGAGCCGGGCCTGTGCGGCTGTTGCACGCCGCCCTCGTGCAGGGCGGGGGAAAGAGGGGCCTCAACCAGCTGCAGGTTCCTCCCGCGGTCGTGTTCGCCGCCGCCGTTCGAGAGACCTCGAGGGTGAAAGGACCGGTCGAGCTGATCGTGTGGCCGGAGGACGTGGTGGCCGAAACGGGTCCCTTTGGCGGCTCGGCCGACGAGCACACGCTCGAGCGCATCGCCCGTGAACACCACGCCACGCTCGTCGCCGGGGTGACCGAGCCGGTCGGGGCGACCCGCTTTCGCAACGAGATCGTGGCGTTCTCGCCGGCCGGGCGCCTGGTCGCGGTGTTCGAGAAGGTGCACAGGGTGCCATTTGGCGAGTACGTCCCGTATCGCAGCTTCTTCAGCCACTTCGCCAACCTGAGCGCAGTGCCGAGGGACGCGATCCCTGGGCACGGGTCCGGGATGATCGCCACGCCGGCGGGCCGTTTCGGCGTGCTCGTCTCCTACGAGGTCTTCTTCGCCGATCGCGGGCGCTCAGGGGTCCGGGCGGGCGGCGAGGTGGTGCTGGTACCGACCAACACTTCGTCCTACGCCAGCGATCAGGCCCCCTCCCAGGAGATCTCCGCCTCCCGGTTGCAAGCGATCGAGCAGGGCCGCTACGTCCTGCAGGTAGCGCCGACCGGCTACAGCGCCGTCGTCAACCAGGACGGCGACGTGCTCGAACAGTCACGGCTCTCGGTGCCGGCCGTCATCGAGACCACGGTGCCCGAGCTGACGGGCGAGACCCTCTTCGTGCGCTTCGGCCAGACGCCGGTCGTCGTGCTCGCCCTCGTCGCTTCGCTCGGCGCCCTCGGTCTCGTCAGCTCTCGAGAGTGGAGACGCCGGCGGCGTCGAAGCTCGCCATCTCGCTGAGCAGGCGGGCAGCGCCCCGCACGAGCGGCACCGCCAGGCATGCCCCTGTGCCCTCACCGAGGCGGAGCCCGAGGTCGAGCAGTGGCTCGATCCTCAGGCTCTCGAGCGCCGCCGTCGCCCCCGGCTCGGTCGAGCGATGGCCAGCGACCAGGTAGCCGACCACATCGGGAGCCAAGGCCGCCGCCACGAGGCAGGCGGCAAGGGCGATGACGCCGTCGACGACGACTGGCAGCCTCGCTGCGGCGCCGCCCACCACGTAGCCGGCGAGGGCGGCGATCTCGAGGCCGCCGAGCTCTGCAAGCACGGCGAGCGGCGTGGTCCCGGCGGCTGTGATGCCCGACGGCGTGGCGGCGGCGGCTCCGGCGGCGGCTCCGGCGGCGGCTCCGGCGGCGGCGGCCGCCTCAGCACGAAGCAGCGCCCGCTCGATGACGCCGACCTTCAGCTCGAACACCTCGTCCGAGATGCCCGTGCCCCGCCCTGTCACCTCACGGGCAGCGCGTCCGGTGAGCGCAGCCACGATGGCAGCCGACGGCGTCGTGTTGCCGATCCCCATGTCGCCGGTGACGAGCAGGTCCGCACCCTCGCCGACGAGCTCGGCGGCCAGGCGGGCACCGGCGTCGAGCGCGGCAAGGGCCTCGTCCCCCGTCATGGCCGGCTCGACCGCGATGTTGCCCGTACCGAGCCGGACGTTGCTCTTCACGAGTCGCAGACCTTCGCCGGCGGGCACGTCGTGCCCGCCGGGCCCGGCGGGCACAGGCGTGGCAACGCCGACGTCGACCACGACAACGAAGGCCCCAACCTCCCGTGCGAGCACGTTGATCGCCGCGCCGCCGGCGAGGAAGTTCGCCACCATCTGGGCGGTGACCTCCTGCGGCCAGGGCGAGACCCCTTCGGCCAGGACACCGTGGTCGCCTGCGAAGACCGCAACGGCTGGGCGCACCGGCACAGGTGGTGGGCATGTGCCGGCGACCGCAGCCAGTTGGGCGGAGAGGGCTTCGAGGCGACCGAGCGCGCCGGCCGGCTTGGTCAGGCGATCCTGCCGGGCGAGCGCCAGCCTGGCCGCCTCCGCATCGGCGGGGCGCAGTGCGGCGAGCGCGTCAGCAAACGGTCCGGCCCGCAAAGGGAGGGCGGGCGTCAGGGGCGTGGAACGAACACGTCGGTCTCGGCGCCCGGGCCGCTCGACACGCCTGGATCCGCCACCGGCGCCGGGATGGCCGAGGGAGCAGCCGCGCCAGCGCTCGCCCTCGCGTCGAAGAAGCCGCCTGCGACCCCCTGAGCGGTGACCTGCTGAGTGCTCGTCCCGAAGAGGTACTTGTTGAAGATGAGGTAGCGGCCCACCCAGATCAAGCCGTACGTCACGAAGTTGGCGAACTGGACGACCGCTGCCCGGACGTCTGGCGAGCTCGAGATGCGCCCGGCGTTGTGGGCGGCGATACCGACCGCCACCGTCGAGAGCACTAGACCGACGAAGGCGATCACCCAGAATGGCGCGACCTCGCGCCACAAGTGCGACTTGCCCGTCTTGCCCCAGGTCCAGGTGCGGTTGAGATAGTAAGCAGGGAGCGTCGCCACCACAGTGGCGATCACGTTGCACTCCATGGCGGAGGCGAGGCTCCACTCGTGGTAGGTGAGAAAGAGGACTGTCTGGGTGATGACGGTCGAGATAACCGAGACCGAGGCGAACTTCCAGAGCCGGGTGAAGTGCGCCGACCTGCGGTACGCGGCGGCACGACTGAGCAGCGAGGCCATGAAGCTAGTCTAACGTCAGAGGGGTGACCAGCGCCTTACGGGACCTGATCGACCTACTCGACCTGGAGCCGATCGAGGTCAACATCTTCCGCGGCCACAACATCGACGACGCCCGCCAGCGCGTGTTCGGTGGCCAGGTCGCCGCCCAGGCACTCATCGCGGCCGGGCGGACGGTCGACCGGGGGCGGGTGCACTCGCTGCACAGCTACTTCCTGCGCCCAGGCGACCCACACAGCCCGATCCTGTATGAGGTCGACCGCATCAGAGACGGCCGCTCGTTCCTCACACGGCGGGTGGTGGCAATCCAGCACGGGCGGGCGATCTTCAACCTGCAGTGCTCTTTCCACGTCGACGAGGAGGGACTCGAACACCAGGTTGCGATGCCGGAGGTCCCCGGGCCCGAGACGGTCCCGACCGTGCGCGAGCGGCTCGAGCCCTACCGCGACCAGCTCGATGGCTGGTTCTTCGACAGACCCCGCCCGATCGACCAGCGCTTCATCGGCGCGCTGCCTTGGATACGGGATGAGGCGGACCCGGAGGCGTGCCAGCGGCTCTGGATCCGGGCGGACGGCGAGCTGCCCGACGACCCGCTGCTGCATGCGGCGGTGATCTGCTACGCGTCGGACATGACTCTCTACGACTCGATCCTCAACCCGCACCGGATCCGCTGGGACGACGAGTCGTTCATGGCTGCGAGCCTCGACCACTGCATGTGGTTCCACAGGCCGTTCCGAGCGGACGAGTGGCTACTGCTCGACGAGGAGTCGCCGGCGGCTGCCGGTGCCCGCGGGTTGGCAAGAGGGCTGCTGTTCACCCGCAACGGTGAGCTCGTGGTGAGCATGGTGCAAGAGGGGCTGCTGCGAGTGAGGCACCCTGTCGCGAGCCCGGTTGCGAGCCCGGTTGCCGGCCCGGTTGCCGATACGGTTGCAGGCCCGGTTGCAAGCCCGTCGAGCTGCCAGGCCGGCTGAGAGCGCCAAGCGCGAGGCAGCGCCAATGGCCTTTGACATCGGTTTCGCGATATTTGCTGCGTTGCTGCTCGTGCTCGTCGTTCTCGTGGTTCGGTTCGCCCTGCAGCTCGCCGGACAGCGTGGATCGGAGGGGAAGACGATGCGCGAGCACGCCTACGAGCATGCCCGCTCACGGGCTCGGAAACGCGCCCGTGAGCGGAGCGAAGAGCTCCGGCGGAGGCGCTAGGAGCTAGGCGCTAGGCGCTAGGCGCTCGGCCGGAGGGCGCGCCGCTCGGTCCGGAGCACGGGAGTGAGCGGAGTGGACCGGCTCGGTGTCCTTCGGTGTGCGACACGACACAAGCCCGGTGAGACTCGACTCAGACGAGGCCGCCCCGGCGGCTCTCCCGGATTACGCCTATGACCGCCGCGGTCGCGAGGACGAATCCGAAGACGGCCGACCACAACCCGAACACGAGGGACAACCCGATCGAGGCAGCCGAGATGCCGAGCACGAAGGGCCAGATGCTCGAGCCGGGGAAGGCACCGACGACCCCCGCACCGTCCGCAGGGGCCGCCTCGGGGTCGTCCTCGGGCCGCGGCCTCATGCGGCGGGACCACCAGTAGTAGTAGCCGCCCGGCAGCGCGCCCAAAAGGCAGGTCCCGAGCAGCATCATCGTGCCGCTCGTCTCGTTGCTGAGATACCAGTAGATACCGCAGACGGCCGCGAAGAAGGCGCCGACGAACAGCAGCACATAAGCCTCCACCCTCACGGTTCCTCACCTTCGCCTGATTCGTGGCCGGTACCCGTACCGTGGCCGGGACGGAGGTCGGCTTCGGCGCCGACCGCGGCCGGCACTCTCTGCTCGCCCGGCGGGTGTGTATCGATGGTGCGGCAGTCCGGGTGGTTGTGGTCCCAGAGCGGCCGCTCGGAGCGGATCGGCGGGATCCAGTAGAAGTTGTGGTGAGGCGGCGGCGACGAGGTCGCCCACTCGAGCGTGTGCCCATCCCAGGGGTTATCGCCGGCCGGGACCGGCTTCAGCCACGACACGAGGAAGTTGACCATCATGATGGCTACCGAGATGAACAACAGGTAGGCGCCGAGCGTCGAGACTCGGTTGAACAGCGTCCATCCGGAGAGAGGGCTGTAGTCGGCCACGCGTCGCGGCATGCCATGCAGTCCCAGCCAGTACTGCGGCATGAACGTCACGAAGAAGCCGACGAGCATGAACCAGAAGCTGACCTTGCCGAGCCCCTCGCGCATCATCCGCCCCGTGAACTTCGGGTACCAGTAGTAGATCCCGGCGAAGCCGCCGAAGACAACCGTCCCGAAGAGGACCTCATGGAAGTGTGCGACAACGAAGTACGTGTCATGGACCGCGAAGTCGAGCGGCGGCGAAGCGAGGATGATCCCGGTGACGCCTCCGAAGAGGAACACGACGAGGAAGCCGACCGCGAACAGCATCGGCGTATCGAATTTCAGCGAGCCGCGCCACATCGTCCCGATCCAGTTGAAGAACTTGATGCCGGTCGGTACGGCGATCAGGTACGACATGATGGAGAAGAAGGGGAGCAGCACGGTGCCTGTCGTGAACATGTGGTGCGCCCAAACGCTCGTCGAGAGCGCCGCGATCGACATCGTCGCGAAGACCATGCCCCGGTAGCCGAACACCGGCTTGCGGGAGAACACCGCCAGGACGTCGGTGACGATGCCGAAGTATGGCAGGGCGAGGATGTACACCTCGGGATGGCCGAAGAACCAGAACAAGTTCTGCCACAGCACCGGTACCCCACCGCCGGTGGCAGTGAAGATGTGGCTGCCGATATGCCGGTCACACCACAGCATCACCATGGCCGAGGTGAGCACCGGGAAGGCGATGAGGATGAGGATCGCCGTGACGAGCATGTTCCAGGTGAAGATCGGCAGTCGGAACATCGTGAGGCCAGGGGCACGGAGATAGAACACCGTCGCGCAGATGTTCACGCCGGTGAAGATGGCGGAAAAGCCGGTCAGAGCGATCGCCACTATCCACATGTCCGGACCAGCGCCCGGGGTGTTTATCGAACTGGACAGCGGTGCGTATGACACCCATCCAAAGTCGGCCGCTCCGCCTGTCGTGAGGAACCCGCTGATCATTATGATCCCACCGCTCGCGTAGAGCCAGTACGAGAGGGCGTTCAGGCGGGGGAACGCCATGTCAGGCGCGCCGATCTGCAGCGGCACGATGAAGTTCGCCAGCCCGCCGAAGGCGAACGGCCCGGCAAACAAGTACAGCATCAAGCTGCCGTGCATCGTGAACAGCTCGTTGTAGAGGTGCTGGGTCACGATGGTGTTGTCCGGCGAAGCGAGCTGCGTGCGCATCAGCATCGCCATCAGCCCGGCGAGCAGGAAGAACACGAAAGAGGTGATCGCGTAGCTCTTGCCGATCACCTTGTGGTCGGTGGACGTGATCCACTTGAGCAGGCCGGAGGGCCCGTGCTCCTCTGCTGGGACGGGGATCGTGCGCTCGACCGCGAACGCCACTACGGCCCCGCCTTCGCTGGCAATGGGGCGAAGCCGAAGAGCCGCTCGTGCTTCACGCTACGCTCCTCTGCCTTGAGCCAGGTCCGGTACCACGCGTCTGGCACTACATGCACGTTGAACAGCATCTCGGAGTGGTACAGCCCGCAGAACTGGGTGCATTGGCCGGGGAACCAGCCTGTCGTGGTCGGAGTGAAGGAGATCGTGTTGGTCACGCCGGGCTGGGCGTAGCGCGAGAAGTTGAACTCGTGCACGTAAAAGCCATGAACGACGTCCAGGGAGCGCAGGTAGATCCGGGTCGTCTCGTCGACGGGGATCGTGAGCGTCGGATAGACCTTGTTGAAGTACGACTTCGGCAGAAGCGACGGCGCAGCCTTCTCGGCAGTCTGGATAGTGACCCCGCCCGTGTGCGCGTACTTGAAGATCCAACCCCACTGGTAGGCCGTCACATTGATCACCGCAGCCGGCCTGGGCGGGTTGTTGTCGACGAAGTTCTCCGTCATCACGGTGAACACGAAGATCACGATGACCATGAGAAGCGGGATGACGGTGTAGGTGATCTCGAGTGGGATGTGCTCGTGCACCTGTTTTGGCATGTGGTCGTCACGCCGGCGGTAGCGGAGGACGGCCCAGCCGATCAGGCCCCAGACAAAGACGGCGACGGCGATGCCGGCGATGGCCATCCAGTACCAGAGGCGGTACTCCTCATGGGCCTGGGTGGTGACGCCCCTCGTGGCCCCGAAGGTGGGGACGAGGTTGCAGCCGGAAAGCGCTGTGACCACACCGGCCAGGACAGCGACAGGGGCGAGGTGCTCTCGCCAGGTGCCCCGGGCACGGCACGAGACGTTCCGGTGGGGCATGGGCGAAGAGATTAGCCACGGCCTTGGCGGACCATCCAAACGGGAAGCGAGTGCCAGCCGCGCTCGCCGAGCTCTCCAGCCGGACTGTTCTGCGGCGTGTGCTGCACCTTCTCTCGAGCGTGTCCTGCGTCATCCCCTGGGTACTTCAAGCCACCCCCGATCAGCTCGGGCCTGCGCCTGCTCGGCTCAGGCCGACCCTGGCAGCACCGCCCGTGACTGGCGCGCGGCCCAGGCGAAGATGCCCGCCGCCATCGTCGAGGACTCCGCCTCGACGCGGGCCTCGAACACCTCGGCATGCGCCCGGAGGACCTCGGCGTCCGCCGGCTCAGCCAGGACCGCCAGTTCGGCGAGATGTCCTGCCAGCCGCAGCCGGCGATCCCGGTCTGCTTCCCTGGCTGCTTCCCTGGCTGCTTCCCTGGCTGCTTCCTCCACGCCCGCTTCTGCTCCCGTTCCCGCTCCGGGACCAGCACCGGGACCAGCACCGGGACCAGCTCCGGGACCAGCACCGGGCCCCCGGCAGCCTGCCTCGTCGACGAGCTCGAGCGCCCGCCTCGCCAGTACCGGGGCACCACCGGCTAGCGCGGCAAGCTCGGCGGCCACGGCCGCGTCTGGAGCCGGCTTCAGGCGGGCCGGGTTGCCGTCGTACCACCCGCCGTACTGGCGCCAGATGTTGCGGACGATGAACTCGGGATCGTCATAAACGGGGCGCAAGTACGGGCGAGCGAGGAGAGCGGCCGGCAGCACGACCGAGTGCAGGATCTCGTCGAGGCGGGCACCTGCGTTCATCAGCGAGAGCGTCTGTTCGACAAGGCTCTCGAGCAGCCCCGCCGTCTCGCTGAGCGCCGTGCGCACCCGGTCGGCGCCGACGACGGGGAAACCGTGTCCTGGCAGCAGCACCTCAGCACCGAGCCCAGCCATCTGGCGCAGAGCGATCGCCCACTCGCGCGCGTAGCGCTGCACCTTCTGGGGGTTGCCGGCGTTCGGAGACGCCCAGATGAACAAGTCCCCGGGGCAGAGGACCTTGCGGTCTGGTACGTAGGTCCAGGTGTGGTCGTCGGTCTCGCCCCTCGCATGGTGCAGCTCGAACCCCAGCCCTCCTACCTCGAATCGTTCCTCGGTCGCGTACGTCCGGTCGGGATAGCGGAACTCCGTCGGCCAGATCGGCTCAGCCAGCTGGAACTGGCGCTGGTTGATCACGGCGTTGTAGCCCGCGGTCAGCTTGTAACGGTCGAAGCGCGCCGGTAGCGCCTCGTGCGCGACGACGGTCGGCGGCGTCCAGCCTTTGGCGGCCGCCTCCTCCTCGAAGACGCCGACGCCGAGGACGTGATCGACGTGGCCGTGGGAGAAGATCGCCGTATTGAGCCGATCAGGCGACCATGATCGTACCTCGGCGTGGATGTGTCGTGCCGTGAGCTCGTGCCCGGTATCGACGAGCACGAGACCGTCGCCCGTCCGGAAGGCGGATACCCGGGCGAAGGACGCTACGAAGGCGACGCCGTCGGCGATCTCCACCAAGGGTGAGTTCGTGGCGAGAGGATGGGCCGAAGCGATCTCCTCGTCGCCATTCCAGAGCCGCTCGGCGAGATCGAGGATATCGACCATCTGACTGACAATAGTTCAGCACATGGTCAGCGGCCGCGTCAGCCTGTGGCTGTCTCCCCCGACTGTGCCTGCTCGGTCGGCTGAGGCTGTGCCTGCGGGATAGGCGGCGGCGCCGGCACAGCTGGCGGGGCCGGCGGAGCGGGCGGCGAGATCGGAGCCGCTGGTGCCTGCTGGGGTGGTACCGCTGCGGCCTGTGACCCGTTCTGCTGCTCGGCGTCGCCCTCGGCGAGGCCCTTCTTGAACTCGTGAGAGGCGCTG
>JAKATT010000131.1 GCA_021818615.1 Actinomycetes bacterium
CCGATGATGCGCAGATCGAGCACCACCCCCTGGTGCCGGAGGTAATAGAACTCGTACTGCAGCTTCTCGAGGGCATCGAGCTCGTCGGCGCCGTAGCCGTATTTCACCTGCGCCCATCCGGTGATGCCGGGCCGCACGAGGTGCCTGACGTCGTAGAAGGGGATCTTCTCGCTCAGCTCCTCCACGTAGCGCGGCTGCTCGGGCCGGGGCCCGACGAACGAGAGCTCCTTCCTCACGACGTTCCAGACCTGTGGCAGCTCGTCCATGTGCAGCCTGCGGAGGAGCATGCCGACCCGGTTGAGGCGGGGGTCGTCCGGCCTCGTCCACTCCGAGGGTCCATCTCCCGGTGCCATCGTCCGGAACTTGATGATCGTGAAGAGGCGGCCGTCCTTTCCCACCCGCTGCTGGCGGAAGAGCAGGGGTCCGCGATTGCCGAGGAGGTCGACGGCGGCGACAAGTGGGATCGCGAACGCCAACAGCACCATGCCGAAGGCGGCGAGCAGGACGTCGAGCGAGCGCTTCACCCGCGCGTAGACAGGATGATGGATCTCGTTGATGTCAAAGAGGAGCGCGATCCGCTCGAGCTCGGAGATCGGCAGCCTGCCGAGCCACTCGTCGTAGAACAGCGACAGCGTGCGGATGCGGGTGCCCGATGAGTGGAGCCGCGCTGCCTGGGCGACGATCTCGTCGAGGGCCTGGGCCGCCCTGTCGAGTACCAGGAGCGTCGCCCGCTGCTCCCCCACCAGCCGCTCGAGCGGTGAGGGGTCCTCGGCTGAAGGAAGCGCCTCGTGCGGGGACATCACGACGACAAGGCGGGCTGGTCGCTCCGGAGCCCTCTCCACTTCCCTTCGCAGCCGCTCGCGTTCTTCGTCCCCGACGAGCACGATGACGCGTTCCTGGTCGCTGCGGTGCTCTCGTGCCCGCTGACCCACTGTGGCGAGAAGGGTCAGAGCGGGCGTCAGCACGACGAAGGTGACGAGCAGGACGAAGCGCGGGATGAGCGGGCCGGCGCTGAGCAGCTGGATCACCGAGACGACTACGACGGCCCCGCCGACCGCTGCCGCCGAGCGCAGTAGGTGGGAGCCCTCCTTTCCGACCGGTTCGTTGACCCCGACGGCATAGCTCGCCGTGAGGACGAGGCCGATGAGCACGAGGACCCATGCGAACCTCGGCTCGGTCGTGATCGGGTAATCGCCGATGAAAAGCGCATGAACCACTTCGGCGCCGAGCACCACAGCTACAGTCACCAGCGGAGTGAGCAACTTGACTGAGCGCGCCATCACCCAACATTCAAGCCGAGTGATCGGTCAGTTCCGGGGATCCGACGGTGCATTGCCCACTGAGGCTGCGGAAGGAGCGCTGAGGTCCCCCCCTCCTCAGGCTCGCGAGGAGCAGCCCCGGTCGGCCGTCGGCGCGAAAGTCAGTGCCTATGGAGTGTTCGCTGCATGCTGGGCCGCCATTCTCCCTGTTGCGTTCCTGTCGACGCTCGAGTACCCGAGCTTCGTCCCGAAGTACGCGGTCATGCTGATCATGGCTGCAGCCGGCCTGGTGCCGCTCTGGCGCCTCACCCGGCGATCGACGACGAGATGGGTGGGCGTCTCGCTGCTTGGTTTCCTGGCGGTGGGCCTCGTGTCGGCGGGCCTGTCGGCCGCGCCCGGGGTCGGCTTCTTCGGGCTGTACCGGTGGGGAACCGGCTGGCTCTTCTGGCTCGCATGCGCAGGAGCATTCGCGGTGGGCGCCCTCCTTCGCCGGAGCGACCTCACCTGGGCCTTCTACGGCCTCCTGGCCGGCGCGATCGCGAACGCCGCCTTCGCGGTGTTCCAGGTCGTCGCGCAACCGTCCAACCCTGCCCTCCAGGCGTACTCGTCGGGTACCCAGGCGGACGGCTTCCTCGGCAATCCGGTGCACCTCGAGGCCCTGATGCTCGGAGCCATCGCGCTCGTGTCGTCGAGAGCCTGCGACTCCCCCCGGCGCTGGTGGTGGGCTCTGCTCCTCTTCGGGGTGGCACTGGAGCTCACCTCCGAACGGGTCTTCATTCCCATCCTGCTCGTCATCTTCGCAGTGCTCGTCTACCGGCGCCGCGCCCGCGGTCTCGTCGTAAGCGCACTGGTGGCCGCAGGGTGCGCAATCGGCTATCTCGGCGGAGGCTCGAACCTCGGCAGTCGGGTCACCTCAGGCACGGCGGAGACGACCTTCGGTCTTCGGATTCAGCTCTGGCGAGACGCTGCCCGCAGTCTGGTGCACCATCTCCTTATCGGCTCGGGTCCCGGGCAGCTCCTTGGCGGCACGGCGCCCTTCATCAAGCAGGGCTTCGGCCATGATCTCGGCGGTCGGCTCTTCACCGATGCCCACAACTTCTTCGTCGAAGTCACGGTTACCACCGGCCTGCTCGGCATCGCCTTCTTTCTCGCCTGGTTTTTCGGGGCGCTACGACGCGCTCGAGGGCCCTTCCTTGGCTTCGGCCTCGCTGTCCTCGTGGTGAAGCTGGTGGAGCCACTCAACATCGGCTTGGAACCTCTCGCCTTTCTGGCTCTCGGAGCTGCCTTCGCCACGACGCTCGCCGCGATGGAAGAGGTCGCCACCGCGGGCTCTCTCGTGGCGCAGGCACCGAAGCCCGGGTACCTCTCCGGGCTCGCCGGGCGGGTCGTCACGACGCTGAGCGTGCTCGTGGCCCTTGGCCTCGGCGCGACCATGCTTGTCGGCGCGTACTGGTACACGAAGACGCAGACCGGGCTTCAGCAGCTTGCGGTCGCCCAGCGAGCGAACACCCTGCTGCCGTACTGGCCGGAGAGCGCGGCCGCGATCGGCTTCTTCTGGCGTTACGAGTACGCCATCGGACACGGACCGGTCCAGAGGGTCGATCTCGAGTCGGCTCTCGCCTGGTACCAGAGGAGCGCCGGGAGAGACCCGGCCGACCCGAGCACCTGGTGGTACGTGGCCGAGATCGAGCAGTTGCTTCACAATCGGCCTGCTGCCGGTGCGTACTTAGAGCGGTCGCTTCGAGCCGACCCCTGGTATCCACCCACCTTGTCCTCGTACGCGTCCCTCGAGATGCAGGAGCACCATTGGGCGCTGGCGGAGAGCCTCTATCACCGCCTAAGGCTCGTCCGCCCGCTCACCCGGAGCGAACAAAGAGCGGCCCAGCTCGCAGCAGCTCGGCTTCGAGGCTGAGACGGCTCCGCGAGGCATCGCCTTTGCCCTGTCTCGAGCTTGGCAAATTTCGGCTCTCCCGGCATGAATGTGGCCCATGTGGGCAGGTTCGTGACCAAAGAACCCTTGTAGCACGGGCCGGATCGGTGCCCTTAGGGAGGTAGCAGCCGGCT
>JAKATT010000195.1:0-10283 GCA_021818615.1 Actinomycetes bacterium
CTGCCACAACCACAGGTGCCGGTGGGCTCGGTCGCCCACCCACCGAGCCGACCGCTGGCCCCTCGGTGCTCGCTGAGGCGCAGGTCGGCGAGCGGCGGCTGCCGGGACCCGAGGGCTGGCGACCCGCCGAGGCCGGCGAGGCGACGGCGAGCATCCCACCACTCTTTGGGTGGTACCCGGACCCGACGAGGCGCCACCGGCTGCGCTACTGGGACGGCCGGCACTGGTCCGACACCGTGTCCGATGGGGCCGATCGAGGAACTGATCCACTCTCATAGGGGTGGCACTCGCGTTCCTGCCGGCGCCCTACCCCGGCCCCTGCCGGAGCGATGACTTCCCCGACCCCCTGCGCTCCCGGCCTGGCGGGGACAGCCTCCCCCGCAGCTTCCAGCAGCCTCCGGCAGCCTCCAGCAGCCCTCTTGCCGAGGCGCTCTCTGCTAGCTTCGACGTGGGTGCGGCTGCAGGCAGCCCGGAGCACCCGAGCGACACTGCGGCTCGCCCGGCTCGCCCGGCTCGCTCGGCTCGCCCGGGCGGCTCGAGGACGACGAGGACGACGAGGGGGACACATGGCCAGCAGGCAGGTGCATCTCGGTGTGCGGGTCGTTTCGGACGCCCGAGCTCACCACGCCATCCGGGCGGCCTGGGGCACCGCCGCGGCGGCGCTGGCGCTCGCAGTCCTGGCAACCGGGACCGCGTCGGCGGCCGGGCAGCCGGTCCCTCCGAGCGCCGGTGCCATCCTCTCGTCGTCATTCTCGGCCGTGTCGGCCGTGCCGAGGTCAGCAGACGCCATCGCGGTCGGCACGATCTACGGATCGAGCGGCAGGGGTCGCGACCTCATCGAGTGGTGGAACGGCTCGAAATGGACGCTCATGAAGTCTCCGGCGATGCCGTCAAGTGCCAACGGCTCCCTGTCGGGTGTCTGGGTCGTGTCGAAGTCCGACGCCTGGGCGGGGGGCTACGAGTCGACCGGGAGCCCGCTCCTCCACTGGAACGGCAGGGCCTGGTCTTTCTCCCCCGTGAGCGGGACGCCTGCCGGCACGAGCATCAGCATCAGCGCCATCGAAGGGTCATCGGCGTCCAACATCTGGGCGGTCGGCGGAATCTACGGCAACAGCGGGCAGAGCACGCCGGTCGAGCTTCACTTCGACGGGACACGCTGGACTGCCATGGAGCAGGGCCGGAGCGGGCTCGACCTCCAGTCCGTCGCCGTGGTGTCACCGAGCCTGGCGTGGTCAGTCGGCGGAATCTACGGCAACAACGGGCAGAGCACGCCGGTCGTGATGAAGTACAACGGCACGTCGTGGTCTGCGCTGAGCACACCGGTGCCGAAGGGCGCCGAGGTCGCGGCGGTCTCGGCCACCGGCTCGATCGCCTGGATCGTCGGCTGTTGCAGCACGAATGGCCCGAGCACGGCCGCCTTCGCCATGGTCTGGACCGGCTCGAAGTGGGAGACGCAGAAGGTGCCAACACCGTCCGGCCACCCCTGGATCTCCACCGTGCTTGCTCTTCCGGGAGGGACGGCGTGGGTGGCGGGCTTTGTCGGATCGACAAAGGGCGAGTCGCCCTTTGTCGATCGCTTCGCGAAGGACAAGTGGACGTCCTCGAAGCTCCCGGCGACGGGGCACGCGAACGGGTACATCTCGGGCATGTCGGGCACAGGAGCCACCAATGTCTGGGCAGTGGGCGCCTACTGGACCGGGAGGATCTGCCAGTCGCCCACCGCGCCGCTCGCCTACGACTACAAGACGTCATGGGTCCTGACCAAGACGGTGGCGCCCTCCGGCGCAGCGACCGCCGCAGTCCCGCACTGCTAGAGGCGCCCAGGCAGGGAGCACGGCGAGCCCGCCTGCAGCGCCTCGAGCGCCTCGAGCGCCCGGGCTCTCCGGCTCAAAAGGCGTCCTCGATCACGCTCACCTCAGCGTTGCGCCCGCTCACGCACGCCACGTCGAAACGGATCACTCTCGGCCGGGGCGAGGGGACCGAAGAGCTGGCGAGGAAGCTGCGCGCAGCAGCTCTCACACGCGCCACCTGGCGGGGGACCACCGACTCCTCTGGGGCGCCGTAGCGGTTCGAGCTCCTCGTCTTCACCTCGCAGAAGACGAGGAGCACACCCTTTGAGGCAACGAGGTCACACTCGCCCTCGCGACAGCGCCAGTTCCGTGCGACGACCCTGAAGCCGCGCTCGGCGTACCAGTGGGCCGCCAGGTCCTCGCCGAGCGCCCCGAGCGCCCGCCGGCGCTCGATCGTCAGCTTTCCTTCTCTGGGAGCGCCTCCACGTTTACGTCCTTGTAGGTGACCACTCGCACGGACGTCACGAAACGGGTCGGTCTGTACATGTCCCAGACCCATGCATCGGCGAGCTCAACCTCGAAATACGTCGTGCCACTCTCCGAGCGGGGCACGACCCTCACCTCGTTGGCCAGGTAGAAGCGCCGCTCGGTCTCGACGACGTAGCGGAACATCGGGAGCACGGCCCGGTACTCCTGATAGAGCGCCAGCTCGATCTCAGCCTCGAACTGGTCGAGGTCTTCTTCTGCGCTCACTTCTTCGTCCCTCGCACTGCGCCCAGCACCTTCCTCATGCCCCCTGCCCGACGAAACCCACCCGCCTGCCCCTCCATCAGCCGGTGACCGCGAGCGGGCGGCCCTCGCTCAGCGCGCTTCGCGCTTCTCCTTGATCTTCGCAGCCTTGCCCACGCGGTCGCGCAGGTAATAGAGCTTCGCCCGGCGCACGTCACCCTCGGTTACCCGCTCGATCTTCGAGATCATCGGGGAATGGACGGGGAACGTGCGCTCGACTCCGACGCCGAAGCTGACCTTGCGCACCGTGAAGGTCTCACGAACGCCGGCTCCCTGCCGCCGGATGACGGCACCCTGGAACAGCTGCACGCGCTCCCGGTTCCCCTCGACGACGCGGACGTGCACCTTCAAGGTGTCGCCTGGCGAGAACGCTGGCACGTCGTCGCGCAGGCTGGCGCGATCGACCAGGTCGGTCGGGTTCATGACGAGTTACGCTCCTCAAGCGGTCAGACGGCAGCACTGCACAGGGACGCGCCCGGTTCACTCGGCGCGACGAGTCGGGGCGACCCTCACTCCCGGCCAGACCAGGATAGCGGGGCACGGTCTTCTCCGCGCCAGGCCATAGCCGTCAGCCAAGATCGAATTCGGCGAGCAGGGCTACGTCGGCCTCCCTCAGCCCCCCTCGCGCATCGATGAGGTCGGGGCGCCGATCGAGCGTGCGGCGCAGCGCCTGGGCCCTGCGCCACCGGGCGATCTGGCCGTGATGTCCGCTCAGCAGCACCTCTGGCACCTTCCACCCGCGGAACTCGGCCGGCCGCGTGTACTGGGGGTACTCGAGGACCCCGTCGTCGCCGAAGCTCTCGTCCTCGCTCGAGGCCTCGTTGCCGAGCACGCCGGGGACGAGCCGGCTGACGGCCTCGACGACTACGAGTGCGGCCAGCTCCCCACCTGCCAGTACGACGTCGCCGACCGAGAGCTCGCCATCGACCAGATGGTCGGCGATGCGCTGGTCCACCCCTTCGTACCGGCCACAGAGGAGCGAGAAGGCTGCTCTCGCTCCTGGCTCGGGCCGCCGCCCAACGCCGCTGCCGGCCAGCTCGCGGGCACAGGCCTGGTCGAAGCGCCTCCCGCCCGGAGCGAGAAGGAGCAGCGGCCTCGGCGGCCGAGCCGCCTCGACCGCCGCGAACACGGGCTCCGGTGCGAGCACCATCCCGGCGCCGCCGCCGAAGGGCGCGTCGTCGACGCTGCGGTGGGGATCGCTCGCCTGCGAGCGCAGGTCGTGAACCGCCACGTCGACAATGCCCGATCGCCTCGCCCGCCCGATGATGCTGGCGCTGCAGTAACCCTCGACCAGCTCGGGGAAGATCGTGAAGATGTCCACGCGCAGGCTCGCCGAGCCGGAGCCGGAGCCGCTCACTCGAACAACCCCTCGGGAACTTCCACCACGACTCGGCCGGGCTCGGTCCGCATGACGAAGCACAGCGGCACGAGCCACCCCCCCTCCCCGACCAGCAGGTCGCTCGCGGGATTCGACTCCACGGCTACGACGCGGCCATGGGATGCACCGGCTGCATCGACGAGCTCGCAGCCGATGAGCTGGTGCACGAACAGGGCCGCTGGGTCCTCGACCGGCTCGGCGAGAAGGACGACGTCGCGGAGCCGTTCGGCCCCGTCTCGGTCCTCGAAGTGCTCGAAACGAACAAGGTAGCGGTCCTGGAAGGGTCGGGAGCTCGTGACGGTGAGAGAGAGGCCGGGCGAGACCGGCGCGGCGGAAGGGACCCGCCCCGAGAGAACGGTGCCGGGTACCAGCCGCTCGAGGCGGTTGGTGACAAGCCTCACGACGACCTCGCCCCTCAGCCCGTGCGGGCGGACGATGCGCCCGATGTCGAGAAGGCGAGGTGCGTCGCCTGCCGCAGCCCCTCCTTTCTCATCGGCGCCGGTCAAGAGCTGGCGCCTCAGTCGACGATGTCGACGCTTGCGTCCGTTCCCTCGGTCGCCGCCGCGGCGCGTACCAGCGTGCGGATGGCCTGGGCAGTACGGCCTCGGCGACCGATCACGCGACCCATGTCGCTCGCAGCGACGTGGAGGGAGAGCTTCGTGCCGTTTCGAGCCTCGCTTACTTCGACGACCACCGAATCGGCATCGTCGACGAGCGAAGCCGCGAGGTATTGGAGCACGGCCCGCGCCATGCCGCCGGACGCTAGGTTGGCGTCCTCGTCGTCCTCCCCGTCCTCCGATTCGTCGTCCTCCTCCGACTCGTCGTCGTCCTCGGACTCGTCGTCCTCGGGCCGGCCCGAGCCGGCGGGCACGTCGCCTCTCGCGTCGCCTCTCGCGTCACCTTCGAAAGTATCGTCCTCGAAGTCCGTGTCGCCGCTGTCTTCGAACTTCGACGCGACGAAGTCCGGCTGTGCGAACAGATCGCCTGAGTCGGCCATGGTCAAGCGCCCCTGCCCGCCGCCCCGGCGGGCGCGGCCTTCCTCGACCGCTGGCGGGCGGCAGGCGTCCTCGGCGTCTTCGTCGCCTCGAACTCGCCCCATACTCCGGAGATCTCGAGCAGCTTGCGCACCGTGTCTGTGGGCTGGGCACCCTGCGAGAGCCACGCAAGGGCCTTCTCGTTCTTGACGCTTATCTCGGAGGGGTCCGAGCGGGGCGCGTACGTCCCGACGATCTCGATGAAGCGCCCGTCGCGAGGCGAGTGGCTGTCGGCGGCCACGATCCGGTAGGTCGGCTGCTTCTTCTTGCCCACCCGCATGAGGCGGAGCTTGACTGTCAATGGACTCTCTCTTTCTCGCTGTGCGATTCGAAACGGGCGACAAGGCCGGCGACACTCACCGCGCCCCCCGAGGCGACGGCGTGACCCGTCCGCCCTTCACCTTCCTGTTCCGAGCGGTCTTCCTCGCCTTCGCCCGCCCGAGGCCGGCTATCGGGCCCAAGGTGCGCATCATCTTCTGCATCTCCCGGAACTGCTTGGTGAG
Source organism: Actinomycetes bacterium (assembly GCA_021818615.1). Classification (GTDB taxonomy): domain Bacteria; phylum Actinomycetota; class Acidimicrobiia; order Acidimicrobiales; family Bog-793; genus JAKATT01. Next base: position 5,495 of record JAKATT010000195.1, read on the forward strand.
GTTGTTGACGTCGGTCGTCGACGTGCCGCTGCCGTTGGCGATCCTGAGCCGCCTCGAACCATTGAGAAGGTCGGGGTTGCGACGCTCGGCCATCGTCATCGAGCGGATGATCGCTTCGATCCGGCCGATGTCCTTGTCCTCGATCTTGGCGTCACGCACCTCCTTCGGAACGCCCGGCAGCATGCCGAGCATGCCCTGGAGCGGCCCCATGCGCTTTACCTGCTGCAGCTGCTCGAGGAAGTCCTCGAAGGTGAACTGCCCCTTCTGCAGGCGCTCGGCCGCCTTCTCTGCGACCCCGGCGTCGTACTCCCGCTCAGCCTTCTCGATGAGCGAGAGAACGTCGCCCATGCCGAGGATCCGGCTGGCAAGGCGCTCCGGGTAGAAGGTGTCGAAGTCGGCTACGCGCTCGCCGGTCGACACGAAGGCGATCGGCTTGCCGACGACCTGCTTCACCGAGAGGGCGGCGCCGCCTCTGGCATCGCCGTCGATCTTCGTGAGGATGACGCCGTCGAGCTCCAGAGCGTCGTTGAACGCCTTGGCGGTGCTGACGGCGTCCTGGCCCGTCATGGCGTCGATGACAAGGAACGTGTAATCGGGCCTCAGCGCCGACGAGATGGAGCGCACCTCGGCCATGAGTGCAAGGTCGATGGAGAGCCGGCCGGCGGTGTCGACGATGAGGACGTCCCGGCCGACCCGCTCCGCCTCGGCTAACGCCTTGCGGGACACTTCGACCGGGTCCGTCGGTTCCGAGAAGACCGGGACACCGACCTCTTTGCCGAGGATGCGCAGCTGTTCCACGGCGGCCGGCCGCCGCAGGTCGGCCGCCGCGAGGTAGGGGTGGCGGCCCTGCTGCTTGAACCAGCGGGCTAGCTTGGCAGAGGCTGTCGTCTTGCCGGATCCCTGCAGACCCGCCAGTAGGACGACCGTCGGCGGCTTGGAGGCATAGGAGAGCTTGAACGGCTCGCCCCCGAGCGTCGTCGTGAGCTCCTCGCTGACGACCTTGATGACCTGCTGGGCCGGCGTGAGGCTCTTGGAGAGCTCGGCTCCCGAGCAACGGGCCCTGATCCGCTCGACGAGATCACGGACGACGGCCAGGTTGACGTCGGCCTCGAGCAGGGCTACCCGGATCTCACGCAGTACCTCGTTCACCTCGGCGTCGCCGAGGCGCCCGCGGCTGCGCAGGCGCGTGAGGATTCCCTCGAAACGGTCGGTCAGTGTGTCGAACATGGGCTCTCTCAGGTTAGTCGGGCCGCCGACCGACCCCGGAAAGACCACCGCCTGACATCGCGAGGGACGAAGGCGAGAACCTGGGACGCTCGCAGGCGCGCCGAGGCAGAGATCACTCGAAGAGTGCCGCCACGAACTCCTTCGGATCGAATTCGACGAGATCGGCGGCACTCTCGCCCACTCCGACGAGCTTGATCGGCAGGCCCAGCTCGTTGCGGATGGCGAGCACCACGCCTCCCTTTGCCGTGCCGTCGAGCTTGGTGAGCACGATACCGGTGACGCCGACGGCCTCGGTGAACTGGCGCGCCTGCACGAGTCCGTTCTGGCCTGTGGTGGCGTCGAGGACGAGCAGGACCTCGGTGAGCTTGCCCGGGGGGCGCTCGGCGATGCGCCGCACCTTGCGCAGCTCCTCCATGAGGTTGACCTTCGTGTGCAGCCGGCCGGCCGTGTCGGCGAGCACCAGGTCAGCTCCACGAGCGGCGCCGTGCTGGACGGCGTCGAAGATGACCGAGGACGGGTCGGCGCCCTCCGCCCCCCTGATGAGCTGAGCATGCGCCCGCCCGGCCCACGTCTCGAGCTGCTCGCCGGCCGCGGCCCGGAACGTGTCGCCGGCGGCGAGGACGACCTTTCGCCCCTCGGCCGCCTCCCGCGCCGCCACTTTGCCGATCGTCGTGGTCTTGCCGACGCCGTTCACACCGACGAACAGCCACACGGTGGGCCCGCCGCTGCCCGGTGGGGCAGTGGCGAGCTCAGCACTGTCGCCGGCGAAGAGACCCTCGATGTCGGCCCGCAACGCGCCGAGGAGCGCCCCGGACGAGCCCTCGATCTCTCCCGACCTGACCCGGCTCCGCAGGTCGTCTAGCAGGGCCGTCGTCGTCCTCACGCCGACGTCGGCGAGGATGAGCGCCTCCTCCAGCTCCTCGAAAGTGGTCTCGTCGACCGCCCGGGCGCGGATCTGCTCGAGGTAGCCGCCGAAAAGTGACCTCGCACGGTCGAGTCGGTCCCGCAGCGCCGGGCGCGGCCCGAGCTGGAGAGCGCCGGCGGCTACCTGGCCGACGGCACCGGCATCGGCTGCGCCCTCGGGCGCGGGGCTCGCTGGCCCCTGGCGCAGGTGGCTGGGAGCTGCATGCGGGACGCCTGGCGCGCGGTGACGGGCTTCGGTACCCCTCCGGGCCCGCGTGACCACGAGCAATCCGGCCGACGCCAGCACGAGCACGCCGACGACGGCGATCACGATGGTGAGAACCATGGCAGAGCGAGCCTACCGGGGCTCCGGCAGCGGCTTCGAGGAGACCGAGCCGTCAGCTTTCAGCCGGCAGGCGCTCGGGCAACGCGGTCGCCAAGCCGCTCGCTCACTACCTTCGAGGCGCCCCCGGGCTGCATCGACACCCCGTAGAGGATGTCGGCAGACTCCATCGTGCGCTTTTGATGAGACACGATGAGCAGTTGCGCTTCGTTCCTGAATTCCCCGACGAGGTCGAGGAAGCGATGCAGATTCAGATCGTCGAGCGCCGCTTCGACCTCGTCCATGAGGTAGAAGGGCGACGGCCTGGAGCGGAACACGGCGAACAGGAATGCCAGCGCCACGAGTGACCGCTCGCCGCCCGACAAGAGGGACAGGCGCCTTATGTTGCGGCCGGCCGGGCGGGCCTCGATCTCGACGCCCGTCGAGAGGAGGTCGGTCGGGTCGAGCAGGCTGAGGTGGCCGGTCCCGCCCGGGAACAGCGTGGCAAAGAGCACCGAGAAGTGGGCGGCGACATCGGAGAAGGCCTCCGAGAACAGCCCGATGATCTCGTCGTCGACCGCCTTTATGACCCGCCCGAGCTCACGCCGGGTCGAGCGTACGTCCTCGAGCTGGCCGGTCAGGAACTGGTCCCGCTCCACAAGGGCGCCGAGCTCTTCGACCGCCAGCGGGTTGATCGGCCCCATGAGGCGCAGCTCCCTCTCGAGCTCCCTGAGGCGCGCGGCCGGCGACGTTCCCGCGGCCAGCTCGGGGCACTCGGCTTTGACGGCCTCTCCCGGCTCGCAGTCGAGGTCGTGGCGGAGGGTCTCGGCGGCCGCCTCGAGACGCACCCGTGCCTCCGCGCGGTCGAGCTCTACGCGCTGGGACTGCTCGCGGACAGTGCTGAGGCCGCGCTCGGCCTCGCCCCGCTGCTCTCGGGCCGCCCGGAGGCGGCGGGTGATGTCGGCCACAGCGCTCTCGTGGCGCCGGCGAGCAGCCGACAGGTCGCTCTGCAACACCTCGAGGTCGGTGAGCAACCCGTCCACAACAGCGGACAGGCGTTCGAGGACTCGGGCGGTATCCTCGTAACCCTGCCGGCGCTCGGCTGCCTGCCGGCGCGCCGCCTCGTAGCCGGCGAGCCGACGCTCTATCTCGTCCCGCCGGCTCGAGAGCAGTGCCGTGCGCTCCTCGATGCCGGCGGCGCGCACTTCCAGCTCGGCGCGCATGGCGGCGAGCGCCCTCGCCCTTTCGTCCAGCTGCCGGCGCGCCTCAGCCGCCATCTCCGCTACGGCCCGTTCGCGACGTTCGCCGTCCTCCGCCACGACCACCGCCGCCTCGGCGGCGACCAGCTGGGCCTCGAGCGCGACGACCTCCGCCTCAGCTGTCTGGAGTGGTCCCGAGATCCTGTCGATCTGCTCGACGAGGCTCTCGAGTCGGCGCCCGTACGCGTCGCGTTGGGACAAGGTCTGTCGATGCTCGGCCGCGACCGCCTCGAAACCCCTCCCCATCTCGCTCGTCTCACGCCTCGTGCCCGCGTGCGCCTGCCGCGCCTCCTCGGCGGCCCTCCGGGCCGCCTCGGCGACCTCGCCGGCTCTCACGCGCTCGGCCGCGACCGCCTCGAGGGCCACCCGGGTGGCCCCCGTCCTGCCGGCGCCGAGGCGCCAGCCCCCCTTCGAGAACCGGTCGCCCTGGAGCGTGACGACGACGTACTCGCGCTCGGCGAGGTCGAGCGCCTCGGAGAGCTCGCCCCGGCAGAGCACGACCCCGGCGAGAAGGTGGTCGAGCAGGGCGGCCACTTCGAGCTGCGAGGTGCGCACGCGGGCGCGAAGCGGCTCTGTGAACAGAGATGGCAATGGAGCTCCTGGGCTCGTCTCGAGGTGGCCGTCGGCCGCGCTCACAGGCCCTGCGAGCGGGAGCACCGCGCCGTCAACCCCGCAGCTGCGCAGGTGGTCGAGCGCCCGGCGGGCAGACGACCTGCCGTCGACCACCACCGAGGCGAGGGCCTCCTCGGCCGCCGCTTCGAATGCGAGCTCGTAACCCTCGTCCACCTCGACCAGGTCGAGAAGAGTCCCGAGCACGCCGGGAAGTGCGGCGAGGTGCTCGGCTCCGGCCCTGGCGCGGGCATCGGCGAGCGCGCTCTTGAGGGCGTCCTCTCGCGCCGCGAGGGAGTGCACCCGCTCGACTGCCCCACGGGCCGCCTCCTCGACCCCGCCGAGCGCTGCAGCCGCCAGCCGCTCTCGCTCCTCGGTCTTTTCGAGCTCTGCCCGCAGCCGGGTCACCTCGCCCGACAACCGCTCGACGAGCTCGCCGGCGTCGCTCAGCGCTCGCTGCAGCTCTGCA
>JAKATT010000195.1:11058-17339 GCA_021818615.1 Actinomycetes bacterium
CGATGACCGCTCGGCGATCCTCCGGGCGTGCCGCCAGGATCGTGTCGAGCTGACCCTGGCCCATGATCACGTGCTGTTGGCGCCCGACGCCAGCGTCAGAGAGCAGCTCCTGGATGTCGAGCAGCCTGCAAACTGCGCCGTTCATCGAGTACTCGCTCTCCCCGGTCCGAAACAGCGTCCGGGTGATCGTCACCTCTGCCATGTCCACCGGCAGCCGCCGGGAGGAGTTGTCGATCGTGAGCGACACCTCGGCACGGCCGAGCGCCGGCCGTTTCGCCGTCCCGGCGAAGATGACATCGTCCATCTTCGACGAGCGGACCACTCTCGGACCCTGCGCCCCGAGCACCCAGGCGACGGCGTCGACGACGTTGGACTTTCCCGAGCCGTTCGGTCCCACGATGACGGTGACGCCGGGCTCGAACTCGAGGGTCGTGGAGTCTGCGAAGGACTTAAAACCTCGCAGGGTGAGCGACTTGAGATACACGGTGAGGGTCACAGTACCCGGCAGCTCTCGCGTCAGAGGGGACCCCTCCGGGCATTGCGAGGCAGCTGAGCTCAGTGCTGGCAGGACTCGCAGCAGTAGGCGGTCCTTGCTCCGAAACGGACCTTTTGCACCGGCTCCCCACAGCGGGAGCACGGCTCGCCGGCGCGGTCGTAGACCTCGTGACGGGCCTGGTACGAACCGGCGTTGCCCATGAGGTCGCGGTAGCGGGCGTCCCTCAGCGACGAGCCGCGCTGCTCGACCGCCGCTTTCAGGACGGCCATCGTGCTGCGCGAGAGCCGCCGCAGCTCGTCGGGCGCGAGATCGTCGCAGCGCCGATCGGGCCGCACGGCCGCCCGCCAGCAGATCTCGTCGGCGTAGAGGTTCCCGATCCCGGCAACAACCCGCTGGTCGGTGAGGGCCGCCTTGAGAGCGCTGCGGTGCCCGGCCAGTCGGGCGGCCAGCAGCTTCGGCGGGATGCCGTCGTTGAGCGGGTCCGGCCCGAGGCGGTCGAAGACGGCGGGCAGGCCGTCGGCCCTTACGTCAGCTGTGACCCACCACTCCCCGAAGGTGCGTGGATCGACGAACCGCAGCTCGCTGCCGTCGTCCAATCTCGCGATCACGTGAGTGTGCGGTGCCTTGGCCACCTTCCCCGGCTCGGTCACGTGCAGGAGCTGGCCGCTCATACGCAGGTGGATCGAGAGCACCTGGCTGTCGTCGAGCAGGAGGGCGAGGAACTTCCCCTTGCGCCGTGCCGCCTCGATGCGCCGCCCGGTGAGACGGCTGCGCAGCTCGAACCTGCTCTGGCGCCGGACAGTCCGCGTGCCTGTCACGCTCACGCCGGTGACTCGCCGGCCGACGACGGTCCGTTCGAGCCCGAGCCGGACGGTCTCCACCTCGGGTAGCTCCGGCACTCTCTACCCGCGCTGTGGCTGCTCAGTACGGGGCGACTACCGAGTCGCCATTTCGAGCGTCCTCGGCCTCGACGACCGGGGCGACGCGCTGGGCGTCCTCGCGCAGCCGCTCGAGAGCCGCCACGGCAGCCTGGCGCTCCGCCTCCTTCTTCGATCCTCCGCTGCCCGAGCCCACCTGGCGACCGGCGACGACGGCGCCGGCGCTGAACTGCTTGGCATGGTCGGGACCACGCTCGCTGATCTCGTAAGCCGGCGAGCCGAGCCCCATGCGCGCGGCCAGCTCCTGAAGGCGGTTCTTCGGGTCACCGAGCCTGGCTTCCGAGGCGACCTCGGCGATGTGGGCCTCCATCAGCTCGAGGACGAGCGACTCTGCCCCGGAATAGCCGGCAGCGAGGTAGACGGCGCCCAACACAGCCTCGAGCGCGTCGGCGAGGATCGATGCCTTGTTGCGCCCACCGGAGCTCTCCTCCCCCCGCCCGAGGAGGAGCGACTCGCCGATCCCGAGCCCCTCGGCGATGGGCGCGAGCGCCTGGGTGCTCACTACGGCCGCACGCATCCGGGCGAGGTCTCCTTCTGGCAGGTCTGGGTACTCCTCGTACAGGTGGTGGGTGACCACGAGACCGAGAACAGCATCGCCGAGCAGCTCGAGGCGCTCGTTCGAGTCCTGCGATGGGGTCTCCGAGCAGTACGACCGGTGCGCGAGCGCCTGGCGTAGGAGACCGGGCTCGACGCCGTAGCGGTCGAGTCGCTCTTCCAGGTTCAGGCAGCCCCCACCTTCGCCGACACGTAGTCGACAGCGTCTCTCACCGTGCGCAGGTCCTCGAGGTCCTCGTCATCGATCCGGAAGCCGGCGACCCGGTCGCTCAGCTCCTCCTCGAGCGCCTCGACGAGCTCGATGAGCGCGAGCGAATCGGCATCCAGGTCGTCGGCAAACGACGACGACTCGGTGATCGCTGTCGCGTCGATCTCGAGGATCTCGGCAAGCTGGTTGCGCACGAGGTCGAGCACTTCTGACCTCGTCAGTACGGCACCGGACGCGTCGGCCAACTTGGGACTCCTTCGGGACAGGTTGCCCGAAGTCTACTGCCCGCCGCAGAACCTCTCGGTGGAGAGCGCCGGATGGATTGCGGACGGATGGCCTGGGTCTCGGTAGGTGGTTCGGTAGGGGCTGCTGGCACCGTGGGACGATGAGCTCCGCCACGGCCCGCTCGGCCCGCGCCGGTGCCTCCCACGAGCGGGCCGCTCTCCGTCTCGCGCTCGCCCGGCACGGGATCGTCACCCGTGCACAGCTGCTCGAGGCGGGCGCGTCACATCGCTGGATCGCCGACCGGCTCCGTCGAGGATGGCTCGAACAGCTGCACAAAGGAGTGTTCAGGGTGGCAACCTGCCCTTTGACGTGGGAGGCGCGCGCCGCGGCGGCCCTGGCGGCTGCGGGAGCGCGTGCGGTGCTATGCCGCACGAGTGCTGCGCGGGTGCTCGAGCTCGATGTCGCGCTCCCCCGTCATGAAGCCCTGCAGCTGCTCCTTCCCGACAGCGGACCACGGCCTGGCGTCGCCGGCGCAGTCATCCACCGCAGCCGAGCTGTCCCCGCCGCCGAGCAGGTCCGGGTTGGGTCCCTCCGACTCACGTCGCCTGCGAGGACAATCGTCGACCTGAGCGCAGAGCTCGGCCGCGAGGCTCTCGAGCGACTGGTGGACGACGCTCTGCTGCGCGGGCTCGTCTCGGTCTCGCGAGTCGATCGGGCGCTCTTGAGGCTCGGCTCTCGCGGCCGACCCGGCGCCAGCGCGCTGCGCGACGCGCTCGCCGTCTGGCGGCTCGGCAGGCTCGAGAGCGTCGCGGAGAGCCGGGCGGCTCGCCTGCTGCTGGCGTGGGGCTTACCCGCCCCTGTCACCCAGTTCGAAGTCTTCGACGCAAAGGGGGGTCTCGTTGGGCGGCTGGACTTCGCCTGGCCGGACCGCCAGGTCGGGCTCGAGGTGGATGGCTTCGCGTTCCACGGCGACCCCCGCAGCTTCACGGCCGACCGGGAGCGGCAGAACCGGCTCGTCGCACTCGGGTGGACGATCGTGCGGACGGCGCCGCGCTCGCTCGGCTCGGGCTCGCACTCTCAGTCGGGCTCGCACTCGGGAGCCGGCGCCCGGGTCGATGCCGCGGCGTCAGCCGACACGCTGAGGCGCGCCCTCGAACGCCTCTTGCGATAGCCGATTCTCGTTCTGCGCCGAAGTTGGAGGACAAGTCGGCAGATGGCGGCTACATGTCCTCCATTTTCGGCGCAGTCGCGCTTGGGGGTGCGACGGGGCCCGGCCCGAGGGTCCGGCCGGCTGGTTCGCACAGCGCTCAGCAAGCCGGCACGCAACCTCCCGTCCTCCCCCACCCGCCCCGCGCTCAGCTCCAACGGGCGAGACGAGAAGGCAAGATGGTCGGCAGGCTCAACCCGTGTCCGGTCCCCTATCCGATCCAGTGACCGTTCCCCGAGCCGACGCGGCCGACGCGGCCGACGCGGCCGGCGCGGCCGACGCGGCCGGCGCGGCCGGCGCGGCCACGGAAGCGGCCACGGAAGCGGCCACGGAAGCGGCCAGCTTGGCAGCGACGCCCCGCTCAGCGAGGTCGTGACCGACCCGCACGGCGTTCAGGATCGCCCGGGCCGACGAGGAGCCGTGGCTGATGATGCAGACTCCGTTCAAGCCGAGCAGCATGGCGCCGCCCGTCGCCTCGGGGTCGAAGGGCTCCGCTCTCGCGAGAAGCTCAGGGAGAAGCGCCTTGCTGGCCGCCTTCGTCTCCAAGGTGGCGCTGAACACCTGCCCGAGCACGTCCATGAAGGCCCTAAGTGTCCCCTCCATCGTCTTCAAGGCGACGTTGCCGGTAAAGCCGTCAGTGACGACGACGTCGGCGCCACCCGTGAGCAGGTCGCGCCCTTCGACGTTGCCGATGAACTCGAACGCTCCTCCGCCGAGCTCCGCAAGCAGCGCATAGGCCTGCTTGGTGAGCGCGTTGCCCTTTGACGACTCCTCGCCGATCGAGAGCAGGCCGACTCTCGGACATTCTCGCGAGCCGAAGCGCTCGACGAAGAAGGCGGCCCCCATCTGGGCGAACTGCACCAGCCACTCCGCCTGGCAGTCGGCGTTCGCTCCGGCATCGACCAACACGGTCGGTGACCCGCCTAACGCAGGGAGCGGGGTGGCGATGCAGGGACGGGCGACGCCCTTGAGGCGCCCCATGCGAAGGAGGGCACTCGCCATCGTGGCGCCCGTGTTGCCGGCGCTCACCATGGCAGAGGCGCGCCCGTCACGCACTGCCTCGGCGGCGCGCACGAGCGACGAGTCCTTCTTGGTGCGAACCGACCGGCCCGGGTCGTCGTCCATGGCGATGACCTCGCTCGCCGGCAGAATCTCGAGACCGCCGACGTCGCCGAGCGAGCCGTCGGCCGGGCCGACGAGGACGACGGGGAGCCCGAGCGCGGCCGCTTGGAGGGCGCCCGCGACGATCTCGGCCGGCGCGCGGTCGCCGCCCATGGCGTCGATCGCGACAGGCAGTCCGCTGATCAGTCGACCTCGATCGCCTGGCGGCCGTGGTACCAGCCGCAGTGCGGGCACACGACGTGCGGCAGCTTGGCCCTCCGGCACTGCGGGCAGACGCTGCGCGCCGGCGCCTTGAGCGACCAGGCCGCTGCCCTGCGGCTCCGGCTCTTCGACTTGGAGGTCTTCTTCTTTGGGACGGCCATCGTCGTTTTCCCCTACTCGGTCCTCTGTCCAGGCCCGCCACCGTTGCCCCGGTAGGGCTGGGCGGGCTCTTCCTGCTCTGCGGGCTCGTCGGCGTCCAGGCCCGCGAGAGCTGCCCACCTCTGATCGATGGGCGCCTCACACGAGCAGGTCTCGCGGTTGCGGTTCGCGCCGCAAGCCGGGCAGAGTCCCTGGCAGTCCTCCCGGCAGAGCGGCGCTAACGGCAGCTCAAGGATACAGGCATCTCGTAGGATGGGTTCAAGGTCAAGCCACTGCGCACCGACCGCGTAGGCGAGCTCAAGGTCCGGATCGTCGACGCAGAGCTCGCGCAGAGCTATGTCGAGCTCGCCCCCGGCTGTGTCGAGGCATCGCCGGCAGGTGCCCTGCCAGGGCGCCAGCACCCGTCCCACGACGCTCACGCCGCCGATCGTGGACTCGAGCGTGCCCGTGAAGCGAAGGGAGGTGCCCTCGGCCACCCACGAGTTGGAGACGGCGAGCTCACCGATCGGAGCCGAGACGTCAACTGCCAGCTTCGTCCCGGGCCGGCGGCGAAGCGCTCCGACTGCCACCGACCACGGTCGCCCACGCGCCGGCCCAGTGCCGGCTCCGCTCACTCGAGATCCTGGTCGAAAAGCTCGTCGGCCTCCTCGACCTCCTGGCGGGTGCCACCCGTAAGGAAGCCGTTCTCCGGAGCTTCGTCCTCGTAAGGGTCAGCGGGCACCGCAGCCAGGCGCTCGCGCCCGGCCCGCACCGTCTTCATCGTCCGGTCGAGCACGATCTCGAAACCCGCCAGCTTCTGGTCCACGTAGTCCTCCGCCTCGTGACGGAGCCGGCGTGACTCCGACTCGGCATCCTCGACGATACGAATCGCCCGATGCTCTGCCTGACGGACGATCTCCGTCCGCTGCACCATCCGCTCGGCCTGCACCCGCGCGTCCTCGACGATGTCGGCCGCCTCGCGGCGGGCAGTGGCGAACACCTCCTCCCGATCCTTCAGCAGCCGCCGCGCCCGGCGGAGCTCTTCGGGGAGCTCGTCGCGCGCCGCCTCGAGCAGCTCGAGCGCCTCGTCGCGCGTGATCATCACCGACGAAGACAGCGGCATGGACTTTGCAGTGGCGACGATGTCGATCAGCTCGTCGAGGATTCCCTCGATGCCGCCCTCGGCCGCTG
>JAKATT010000119.1 GCA_021818615.1 Actinomycetes bacterium
GGCTCCGCTTCGGTGGCGCAACTCCTTTGAGGGCTGTCAGGCAGCCAGAGAACCACGCGGCGCCTGCCGAAACGAAGAACGTGTCGATCTGGCCATCAGGCCGCCTGGCGTGCCGGGAAGCCGGCAGGGGCGAACAGCTCGCCGGTGTGGAGCATGTGCCAGATCGCCTCGGCGAGGCGTCGTGCGAGATCCACACGGGCGACCTTCTTGCCCCGCTGGCGTCCGAGGCGATTCGCCGTGCGCTCGTAGCGCTCCCGATAGGCGGGGTGGCGCGCCGCGTGGGTGGCCGCCTCGATGAGCGCCCAGCGCAGGTACTTGGGCCCGTTCTTGGTGAGCGACCCCCGGTGGTCCGAGGCGCCGGACTGGTAGACACGCGGGCACAACCCGGTGTAGCCGACGAGCTTTCTCGGGGTGGCGAACCTCGAGATGTCCCCGATCTCGGCCGCGATCGTGTAGGCGAGGACCCAGCTGATCCCCGGCACGCTCATGAGGAGGGGCACGTAGCGGTGAGAGGCGCCGTCTTCGCGCAGCTCGACTTCGAGCTCTTTGATCTCGAAGTTGATCGCGTCGATGAGGCGGAGCGCCGCCTCCACGTCGCCGCGTCAGGGCTCGGGGAAGCTGATGCGCTCGAGGAGGAGCCGTCCGTCGAGCCCGAAGAGGTCCGACACCACGCAAGGATGGCCGAAGGCGATGAGCGTCGCGTGGATGCGGTTCTTCAGGGCCGTGCGGTGGTGGACGAGGTGCAGCCGCCAGCGGGCGAGCTCACGCTCACAGCGGGTGGCGGGATCCGGCAGCCAGATGGAGGGCACGAGGTCACGCCTCGAGAGCTCCGCCAGCACCCAGGCGTCGATCCGGTCCGTCTTGCACGCCAGAGGGGCCAGGCCCTTCACCTTCTGGGCGTCGGCGACCTCGACCGACCAGCCCGAGAGCTCCAAGGTGTCGTGCACGAAGCGGGCCCCGTTCATCGACTCGATCACCCCCACCACCTCGCGGCCACCGGGGAGCCGTCGGACCCTGGCGACGAGGCCGCGCAGGCCGTCGAGGTCGGGCGGCACGGTCATGGTGGAGACGGTCGAGCCGTCCGGCGCGAGAAGGTGGACCTCGAGCGCCTTACGTGACAGGTCCAGGCCAGCGTGCAACATTGTGTTGCCTCCCTTCGGTGAGTTGGTTCCGGTGAGAATCCAGGTTCTCACCGGGGGAGGCGCTTCAACACCTCTGCATGGCATTCCTTTCGATCACACGGCCGTGCCGAGGTGAACTGGGAGAGCACCGCCTTCTCGAGGGCGTCGCGGTGGGCAGGGGTGCGCACCATCGCGCCCGCACCCCTCGGCGCGAGCTGGTGGGTGACCAACACGACGCCCGAAGGCGAGACGACGTCGAGGGTCGTCGTCCCGAGGCGCTGGCGGAGCGTCATCGTCACCCCGGAGAGCCCCGGCGGCACCGAGTAGCGGTTCCCCCTGAATGCGACGCTCGCCCGGTGGTCGACGGGTGCCTCGACGCAGACCGTCGCCGGGTAGGGCGCGGCGGGCAGCGCCAGGAGCGGCTCAGCCTCGGCGAGCTCGCCGACGGTCGGCCACCTCGGCCGGCTGGCGTCTTGGGGCGGCTCCGAGACGCCCCTCGGGCTGCGCAACCGTGCGTCGCCGACAGTCGACCAGAACCGGTCCAAGGACACCTGGGCCGCCTCTTGGGTCTCCGCTGCAAGCGTCCGCCACCACCGCCCGGTCGCAAAGCGCACCCCAGCTTCCACGGATCCCTTGCGGTTTCCCCGCCGGGGCGGACAGGGGACCACGATCGCGCCATAGAACTTGGCGACCGGGGCGAAGCTCGCTTGCACGTCCGCGGTGCCCGGCACGATCACCGTCGCCATGCGGTCGACCCGCCAGTGCCGCGGCGTGCCCCCGAGACGGCGCAGCACGCCGTCCATCGCCTCGATCAAGTGCGCCTGGTCCATGGAGGAGGCGATCACCCCCCGGGAGCGACCCGAGTGCGGCAGCGTGCCGAGCAGCACGTAGGCGGTGCCGTCCCACGGCGCCCGCCGCCGCTCGAACCAGTCCCATTGGATCTCTTCGCCCGCGGGATGGACGATGTCGATCGTGTCCCGGCCGGTCACGCCCGAACAGGCTTCGCAGCGCGGCCGGAGCCCGGCCGAGCGCACCTGGCGCACGAAGCTCGGGTAGCTCCGCGCGTAGCCGAGCTCGACGACCTCGTCGAAGAGCGCGGACGCCCACACGTGCGCGTCGTCGACGAACCGGGCCCTCAGGTATGGGACGAACGGCTCGAGCGGATCGGGCGAGGGGCGCCGGCGGACGCCGGGCTCCCGCTTGGCGCTGAGGTGATCACGGACCGTCTTCCTGTCATGGCCGAGGTGACGGGCGATGGCCGAGATCGTCCATCCCCGCTTTCTGAGTGCATGTGCTTCCACGTCGTCTCCCGTTGAGATCATGGGTGGGGGCTCCCTCCACTGGTCGGTGTCCGAACCGCCAGTCTCGGGGGGAGCCCCTCCCGATTGGTGGACCATCGAGGCCCAGACCGTCCCGGGAGGGTGGTTGCGGTAGGGACCGCCCTTGGCCGGACGAATCCGGTGACGGGCGGCCCCCCGCACAGATCCCAGCGTGCGGAACTACCGCACTGGGCTCCTGCCTCGGGTAGTGGCAGCAAAGCGCACCTCGGGATACGGATGCACGATGCGGGCGGGAGGGAGCCAGCGGGATTCCAACCGCTTCATGCGAGCCCAGGTGAGCCGGTGCTTCTGGCTGCGGCGACGTAGCGCCTTGAACCAGTGCCGGGTCAGCTGGGTGCGGAAGGCACCGATGGCGTTGCCGTTGCCAGGCACGGCGTAGTAGTTGAGATGCCCTCGAACCACGCTGCCGAGCCATTGGCCCTGGACGGGGACGGGTTCGTGCCGACGACGCTTCAGCTCGACATTGAGAGCTTTCAGCTTCGCCTGCATCCGCTTCGAGATGGTGATCCGCCTCACCCAGAAACCACCGTTCCTCCCCTTCGCACAGATGTGCGTCAGGCCGAGGAAGTCGAAGGTCTCGGGCTTCCCGAGTCCCCTGGCTGCCCGGTTGCGAGCGGCATGGCGCCCGAACTCGATCAGCCTGGTCTTTTCGGGGTGCAGCACGAGCCCGAACGCCGAGAGTCGTTCCCGGAGGTCGGTCAAGAACTGCGTGGCATCACTCTCCTTCTCGAACCCGACCACGAAGTCGTCGGCGAACCGCACGACGATCATGTCGCCGTGAGCGTGCCGGCGCCTCCACTGCCGGACCCATCGGTCGAAGACGTAGTGCAGGTACACGTTGGCGAGCAACGGCGAA
>JAKATT010000203.1 GCA_021818615.1 Actinomycetes bacterium
GACGCTCGACTGGCCGACCTGGAGCCAGAGCGCCTACCGGTCGTGGTCGATCGGCGAGCCACCGGCCGAACCGCCCGAGCTCATCGTCGAGCTTGCCTTCCGCCTGCAGAACCTCGCCGGCGTGCCCGACCACGGGAGCATCCTCGCTGTGCTCGACCCCGAAGGACCCCAGCTCGGCGCCGAACGGCTCGAGCGCGGTGCACCCACCCTCGAACAGCTCTTCGAGCCGGGGGCGGAGGAGCCGATCGCTGCGGTCGAGGTCACCTACCAGGGCAGCCTCCGCCTCGACGACAGCCTGCTCGAGGATCCCAGCAAGCTCGACGAGCAGATCAACGCCCTCGCCCGCTTCGTGGCGAGCACCCTCGTCAGGCTGGCTGACCTGGAGCTGCCCTTTCGTCCCCCGGAGGAGGACGCCGAGCAGGCCTGAGGCCCGAGCCCTTGGCTCAGTGCCCGCCGAGCTCCGCCGGGGTGGCCAGGCTGAGAGCGATGGCGGGCCGGGCTCCGATGTGGCCGATCACCTCGGCCGCCGCGAACGAGCCGATCCGAAGTGCTGTCTCAGGGCTCCGTCCGCTCGTGAGGGCGAACAGGAAGCCGGCGGCGAACAGGTCGCCTGCCCCTGTCGTGTCGGCGACGGCGTCGACCTGCACAGCGTCGACCACGACGGTCTCGCCGGGCAGGACGGCGAGCGAGCCGGCCGAGCCGCGGGTCACGACCGCCACCCGACCGGGGGCTGCGAGCCTCGAGGCCGCGTCGGCAAGGTTGGCTGTGGCGGTGAGGCCGAGGACCTCCTCCTCGTTGCCGAAGAGGACGTCGACCGTCCCGCCGAAGACGAGCTCGGCGATCCGGTCCCGGTGGCGGCTCACGACGAAGGGGTCCGAGAGCGACAGGGCGATCAGCGTCCCGGACTCGCGGGCGAGGTCGATCGCCCGGTCGACTGCAGGTGCCGCCTCGGCGTCGAGCAGGTAGCCCTCGACGTAGAGAACCGCAGCCCTCTCGATGCCGGCCGCCTCGACGGTCGAGGAGTGGATCCAGCCCGCCGCGCCGAGGCTGGTCGCCATCGACCGCTCGCCGGCGGGCGTGACGAGCACATGGCAGACCCCGGTCGGAAGGTCCGAAGCGACCGTGTCGACCGTGGAGGCGACACCCACCGCTTCGAGATCGCCCGCGTACCACGCCCCCGCCTCGTCGCGGCCGACGGCCCCGGCGAAGCCGGGGCGGCCCCCGAGAGAGGCGATGCCCGCCGCCGTGTTGGCGGCAGAGCCCCCGGCCACCTGGAGCCAGCCATCGAACAACCGCTCGATCTCGGCCGCCCGGTCGGCATCGACGAGGACCATCACCCCGTGCTCGAGGCGGGCGTCGTCGACCGCCTCCTCGTCGACGTAGGCGAGCCGGTCGACGAGGGCATGCCCCAGGCAGAGGACGTCGAGGCGGCGCTCGCCGGGCGAGTGGAAGGGCCAGGGTGCGTCGGACACGACCCACGAAGCTACCCCGGCAGCGCACCGGGCTCGTGGCCACCCCCGCACGGCAGCACAGACGCTGCAGCGGGGTCCGGGTAACCTCGCCCTCCATGACGCCAGAGAACGGCAACGACGCCGACTGCCGGCTCCCCCGCAACGCGGTGCCTCGCCGCTATGAGCTGACCTTCAGGCCCGACCTCGCGGCCGGGCGCTTCACAGGCAGCGCGGCCATCGATCTGGAGCTGGTCGAGGCGAGCACCGAGATCGTGTGCAACGCGGCAGAGCTCGACATCTCCTCGGCGGCTCTCCGCCGGCGCGCCGGCGATGACGCGACACCCCTCGCCGTCCGGATGCTGCCAGAGCACGAGCGGGCGGTCCTCTCCACCGATGCCGCAGAGCTCGCACCTGGGGACTACGTGCTCGAGCTCGACTTCGGGGCCGAGCTCAACGACAAGCTGCGCGGCTTCTACCGCAGCACCTTCGAGGGCTCCGACGGCAAGCCGCAGTCGATCGCCACGACCCAGTTCGAGTCGACCTATGCCCGCAAGGCCTTCCCGTGCTGGGACGAACCGGACCGGAAGGCCGTCTTCTCCATCGCCCTCGAGGTGGACGAGGGCCTGGCCACCGTCTCGAACTCGCGGGAGCTCGCCACCACGGTCCTGCCCGGCGGCAAGAAGCGAGTCGAGTTCCACGACACCATCCCCATGTCGACCTACCTCGTCTGCCTGACAGTGGGCGCGCTCGAGACCACCGAGCCCGTCGACGTCGGCGGCGTTCCCCTGGCCGTGGTCACGCCGATCGGGAAGAAGCACCTGGCGGGTTTCGCTCTCGAAGCCGCTTCGCACGCACTTCGCTGGTTCAGCGACTACTACGGCCTGCCCTACCCCGGGGACAAGCTGGATCTGGTCGACGTGCCCGATTTCGCCATGGGAGCCATGGAGAACCTCGGCTGCGTTACCTTTCGCGAGGTCTACCTGCTGTGTGACCCCGAGACGTCGTCCATCGCCGAGCTCTCCGAGATCGCCGAGGTGATCGAGCACGAGCTCGCCCACATGTGGTTCGGCGACCTGGTGACCATGAAGTGGTGGAACGGCATCTGGCTGAACGAGGCCTTCGCCACCTACATGAGCGTGTGCTGCCTGCAGGACTTCCGGCCGCAGTGGCAGCCGTGGGTGACGTTCGGACGATCGAAGGACGTCGGGCTCGCCACCGATGGGCTGCACAGCACACGGCCGATCGAGTTCCCCGTCCGCCGGCCGGATGAGGCCGAGGCGATGTTCGACGTCCTCACGTACCAAAAGGGCGGCAACGTCCTTCGGATGCTGGAGCAGTACCTCGGGACCGAACGCTTCCGCGAGGGCGTGCGCCGGTACCTCGCCACCCACCGCTACGCCAACACCGAGACCACCGACCTGTGGGACGCCATCGAGTCCGCTTCCGCCGGCCGGCCGGTCCGCGCCCTCATGGACAGCTGGATCTTCCAGGGAGGCTTCCCACTCGTCACGGCCTCGCTCGTGGACGGCGAGCTCGTCCTCAGCGAGCAGCCCTTCTCCTACCTCTCCCTCGAGCAGTGGGCCGAGGAACATCCCGGTGAGCCGTCCGGGATCGGCCGCGACTGGATCGTGCCGGTACGCGTCACCGAGCGCCACGAGGGCGACAAGCCGGACCTCGAAGGTGGCCCGCAGCCTGTGACGGCAGTGCTTCTCGGGCCTGCACCGCACGCTGAGCAGCCGGTGCGCCTGCCGGTCGGCAGCGGCCTGCCGGTCGTGAACGCCGGTGGATCGGGGACGTACAGGCTCCGCTACACCGGCCAGCTCTTCGAGAGCATCGCCTCCAACCTCGACCGCCTCAGCGCTCTCGAGCGCTTCAACCTGGTCTCGGACACCTGGGCTACCACGCTCGCCGGCATCTCGAGCCTCGGTGACTTCCTCGCCCTCACCAAACGCCTCAGCGGTGAGATCGACCCGAACGTCTGGTCCATAGTCGCCGGTGCGCTCGGGCTGTGCGATCTCGCGGTCGCAGACGCCGACCGCCCGGCGTTCGAGGCGTTCGTCCGCCGGCTCCTGCGGGGTGAGCTCGAGCGGGTCGGCATCGAAGCACGTTCCGGCGAGATCCCTGAGATCCCCCGCTCCCGTGCGACATTCGTCAGCCTTCTCGGCATGACCGGTGCCGACGAGGACGTCCGCAGCCACTGCAGGCAGCTCTTCGACGCGGCGGAGCAGGAGGGGCGGGCCCTGCCGGCCGACACGGCCGAGGCGATCCTGCACGTGGTCGCCTTCGGCGCAGGGCCAAAGGACTTCGACCGCATGTTCGAGCACGTCCGGCACCCCCTCGACCCGATCGACGGGGACAGGCACCTCCTCGCGCTCGCGAACGTCCGGGACGTGGCACTCGCCGAACGGCTCCAGCAGCTGTGCCTGACCGAGGTGCGCACACAGGACGCCCCTTACGTGCTGCGCTCGCTTCTCACGAACCGAGTGGCAGGGCCGTCGACGTGGCGCTTCGTCGCCAGCCACTTCGACGAGCTGCGCGAGCGCTACACCTCCCAAGCCATGGTGGTCATCCTTGGCGGCATCCCGAGGCTCGCCGACCTCGACGAGCTCGGCGAGCCCCTGCTCGCCGGCGAGGTGAAGGCCGACCTCCGAGCCCGCGAGATGGGCGGGCGCCGGCGCCTGATCGAGCAGCACCTCGAGCGGCTCGAGGTGAACGTGCGTTTCGTGAAGGAGAACCGCCCGACATTCGGCGAGCTCCTCGCCAAGGCGTGATCTTGCCGGCGGCGACCTGCGCGCCGTCCGCTTTGTGAAGATGGCCGCGTGAACTTCGCCGTCGCAGCAACGACGTTCGCGCTCGTCATCCCGGCCGAGCTGCCCGACAAGACGTTCGTCTCGAGCGTGATCCTCGCCTCGCGCAACAGGCCCATGCCGGTCTGGCTCGGCACAGCCCTCGCCCTCACGGTTCAGGCTGGCGTGGCGGTCGCGGCAGGAAGGCTGATCGAGCTGCTGCCGCGCACGACGGTGCAGGCGGTCGTCGCCGGGTTGTTCGTCACGGGTGCAGCGTTCCTCATCTTCCTCCCCGAACGGGCCGAGGCCGAGAAGGGCGAGCGCCTCGCGGCCGCCGAAGAAGAGGACGTGGTCAAGAGGCACTGGCGGGTGTTCCTCGCGACCTTCACCATCGTGGCTCTGGCCGAGTTCGGCGACATCACCCAGATCCTCATCGCCAACCTGACGGCGCGCTTCAAGGACCCGCTGTCGGTCTTTGCCGGGGCGAGCGTTGGCTTTTGGATCGTCGCCGGTGCCGGGGTGCTCGCCGGCAAGACCATCACTCGATACGTGCCACTCGGCGTGGTACGCAGGGCATCCGGCGTCATCCTGCTCGGGTTCGGGATCTGGTCGCTCGCGGGGCTGCTGTGACGCCGCCCGTGGCAGGTGCGCGCGCCGTCAGGCTGCTCGAAGCCGCCAGGGCGGCGAAGGGCTTCATGCCGGACGACGAGGGGGTGGTGCTGGCGCACCTGGCGGGTCTGGTGGCAGCGGCGGGTTGCGCCACCATCGTCGAGATCGGAGCGTACTGCGGGCGCTCGGCGCTCTACCTGGCCGCTGGCCTTGCCGGGGCGGGCGGGCAGGCCGGGGCGGGCGGGCAGGCCGGGGTGGGCGGGCAGGCCGGGGTGGGCGCCAGGAGGGCTCCAGGTCCGCCGGACGGGTGCGTGGTTCTGAGCGTCGACCACCACCACGGCTCGGAGGAGAACCAGGCCGGTTGGGAGCACCACGACAGCGCGCTTGTTGACCCTCGCACCGGCCGGATGGACACGCTGCCGGCCTGGCGGGCGACGATCGACGACGCCGGCGCGGCCGACCTCGTCATCGGAATCGTGGGTGACTCGCAGCTCGTGGCCGCTCACTTTCCGGGGGAGGCAGGTCTGGTCTTCATCGACGGCGGGCACAGCTCGGAAGCCGCCTGGACCGACTACCGCAGCTGGGCGCCGAAGGTGGCCGACGGCGGGTACCTCGCCATCCACGACGTCTTCCCCGATCCTGATGAGGGCGGCCGCCCTCCCTACGAGCTGTACGTCCGGGCGCTCGCCTGTGGTGCCTTCGAGGAGGTCGGTGCTGTCTCGAAGGGCAGTCTGCGGGTGCTCCGGCGGGTGCGCCCCGGCATCTAGCTGGCGCTCGCTGGTTGCCGCAAGCGCGCTCTCGCAAGCCCCTACGCGGGCTCCTCGAGGGCTTGGCTGTCGAGGTCGAGGTCGAGGCCGAAAGGGAGCGACTCCCCGAAGAAGAGGCCTGAGGCTGCCGAGGTCCGGTTCAGGCAGTCGACCGCGAGCAGCATCGCGGCGGCGCTGTAGGTGCTGCACTCGCCGGCTGGGAAGGTGACGCCCTGTGGGTAGACGAGACCAGTCGTGTAGGAACCGTCCTCCCGGCGCTGCTGCTGGGTCCAGCAAAGGAGCTGCTCAGCCTCATCCTTTCGGCCGAGGGAGAGAAGTGCCATGGCGCACTCCGCCGTCTCGGCGACTGTGACCCACGGCCTGTCGGCAACGCAGCGCACCCCGCTGCCCTCCATGACGAGCTCGCCCCACCGGTCGTCGATGCGTTCGCTCCCGCGCCGGGGCTCGAGCGCGCCCGAAAGGACGGGGTAGTACCAGTCCATGGCATAGCGGCGCTTCGGCTCGAAGGAGTCGGGTCGATAGGCGATCGCGTGGCGGAGCCGTCCGATGGCGAGCTCCCAGTCGGGGCGCTCGAGGCCGAGCGCCTCGGCGCAGGCGACGGCGCAGCGCAGGCTGAAGTAAGCCGACGACGACCCGGTCAACAAGGCATACTGCCCTGGCGTGCCGTCAGGATCGATGGACCAGAGCAGCTCGCCCCCCTCTCGCTGCCACTCGAGCACGAAACCCACCGCCCTCTCGACGACCGGCCACATCTGCTCGAGCACCTCGGTGGAGCCAGTGGCGAGCACGTGGTGCCACATCCCGGTTGCCACATAGGCCGAGACGTTCGTGTCCAGCCTGGCGTCCTCGACGGTCCCGTCGAAGTGCGAGTAGGCGTGCCACGCCCCGGACTCGAGCTGAGTGGCAGCCAGCCACTCGTAGGCCCGCTCGGCGGCGGCGAAGCGCCCGGCGGACGCGAGCGCCATGGCCGCTTCCACGTGGTTCCACGGGTCGGCGTGGCCACCCTCGAACCACGGGATCATGCCGGAAGGACGCTGGGCCTGCTCGATGGAGTCGGCCGTTGCCGCAACTGCCGCCGCGTCGAGGACCCGCCGACCAGCCGCCGCTGAGGGAGCGTCAGGAGGCACGAGCCGGCTCACGATCTGCTCACGATCAGTCCCTTTCGACACCGCAGTGCCGCAGGTACACGACGAGGCTCTTCCCGATCAAGGGATTGAGAAGTCGATCCGGGATGCGAGTGGCGCCGGGGCGCTTCACGATGTCCCAGACGAGCAGTCGGTGGTAGAGCCGAACCGCCCGGTGCTGCTCGTTCTTCGGGCCGACGAGGCAGCGCAGCCACCAGTAGGGGCTGTGCAAGGCATGGGCGTGGTGCGAGCCGAGCACACGCAACCCCGCCCGGCGGAGGCGGGCTATGAGCTGCGAGCGCCGGTAGATGCGGATGTGGCCGCCCGGAACGGCGTGGTAGTCCTTCGAGAGCGCCCAGTTCACGAGCTCCGGTCCGTAGCGCGGGACGGTCACCGCCAGGCGCCCGTCCGCTTTGAGGACCCGAGCGAGCTCCGCCATGGCAAGGTCGTCTCGAGGCAGGTGCTCGAGCACCTCGGCAGCGATCACCCGGTCGAAGCTCGCATCGGGGAAGGGCAGCTCGTAGGCGGTTCCTCGCAACGCGACGGCGCCCGCTGCGTGGGGCACCTCGCCAGCGTCCGCCATGGCGGCGAGCACCTGGACGACTCCTTTCAGCTCGACCAGGTCAGCGTCGAACGCGACGACATGGGCCCCTCGCCGGACGCACTCGAAGGCATGCCGGCCGGCGCCGCAGCCGAGGTCGAGGACGGTCATCCCGGGCTCGAGCCCGAGCCGCTCAAAGTCGACCGTCAGCACCGCACCACCTGGCGGACCCCGGCCTCACCGCCCGTTCCCGTGGCCGCCCTGGCCCGCTCGTCGAGGAGGACCCTGTACTGGTCGGCGGTGCCCCGGGCCGTGACAGGCCACGTGAAGCGCTGCAGCGTCCGGCGGCGGCCGGCGGCACCGAGGCGCCCTCTCAGCTCGGCGTCCCCGAGCACCCTGAGCAGTCCGAGCGCGAGGGCACCGTGGTCGTCCGGCGGGACGAGCAGCGCCGTCTCCCCGTCCCTGCCGGCAACCTCTGGGAGGGCACCGCCGGTCGTCGCGACGAGCGGCACTCCAGAGGCCATCGCCTCGACTGCAGGCAGCGAGAATCCCTCGTAGAGGGATGGGACGACCGCGGCCTCGGCCGAGGCGTACAGCTCCGACAGCTCGGCATCGGAGATGCCCGAGCAGAAGCGCACCGCCCGCTCCAGACCGAGCCCCTCCATCACGTGGGGGATCTGGCTGCCCTCGCGCAGCCGGCCGACGACCACGAGGTGGGCGTCCTCCCGCTCGGTGCGGACCCTGGCGAGAGCCTCGAGCAGCGGGACGAGCCCTTTCATGGGCACGTCGGCGCTCGCAGTCGTCACGAGGCGGCCCGGCACCCGGGCGATCTCAGGGCGGGGCCGGAACACTGCGTCGTCCACGCCGACCGGCACGACGGCGATCCGGTCGTGGTCGACCCCGAGCTGCTCGGCGATATCGCGGCGTGACGACTCGGACACCGTGATCACGCGGGGCACTCGGCGAGCCACCCGGATCTGCATGCCGAGGAACCCGTACCAGCGGCGGAGCGCCAGCTTGCGGCGAAGCGTCGTCGCGTGGCCGAGGTCGAGCTCACGGTCGACGGTGATCGGGTGGTGGATGGTCTCGATGACCGGCCAGCCGTCGCCCATCATCTTGAGGACCCCGCTGCCGAGCGACTGGTTGTCGTGCACAAGGTCGAAGTCGCTCCGGCGCCCGGCGAGAAGGCGCCTGGCCCGGATCGCGAAAGTGCGCGGCTCGGGAAAGCCGGCGGTGCACATGACGGCGAACTCGAGGACGTCGGTGCGGCTCGTGAACTCGCGCAGCTTCGGAACGCGAAAGGGGTCGGGCTCCCGGTAGAGATCAAGGCTCGGGACCGGCACGAAGCTCACGCCGTCGTCAAGTTCGGGGTACGGAGGACCCGAGAAGACCGTCACCTCGTGGCCGAGCTCGACGAGCTCTCGCGAGAGATGCCGGGAGTAGACGCCCTGGCCACCGCAGCGCGGGTTGCCTCGGTAGACGAGGTACGCAATGCGGAGCCGCTCCGGGTCGAATCGGGAGAGCGGTCCCTGCATGGCCGCTAAGCCTCCCCTGTCGCCACAGCGCGGCGCAACCCCACTCCAGCTCTTTGTGACTACACAACTGCCGGAAACCGCTCAGAACAGGCCGGCAACCGTGATGACGACGAGCGCCGCAGCCATGAGCGCCACCAGGGCGACCGCCACAGCGGCGACCGCCTTGAAGATGGGCCCGTTGGCATGCTCCCCGAGCACGGAGCGGCGATTTGCCAGCACGAGGATGAACACCAGCGTTATGGGCGTGACCACTCCCTGGAGGACCTGGGTGCCGATGAGCAGGGTGATCAGATTGACAGGCACGAGCGCCACGAGCGCACCGATCAGGACCTGTGCGCTGAACAGCCCGAGGAACAGCGGTGCCTCACGGAAGCTCCGCGACACCGACCTCTCCACGCCGATCGCTTCGGCAAGGGCGTAGGACGTCGACAGCGGCACCACCGCCCCGGCGAGAGCGGACGCACCGAGCAGGCCGAGTCCGAAGAGCACCTCGGCGGCGGGCCCGGCGACCGGCCGCAGCGCTTGGGCTGCCTCCTTGGCGGAGTTGAGCACCCCTGAGCCGCCGAGCGCTCCAGCCGTCGCCACGATGATGAACCAGGAGATGAGGTCGGCGAAGATCGCTCCGGCCACAGTGTCGACACGCTCGACCGGGTACTCCGCCGACCCGATGCCACGGTCGACGACGGCGGCCGCGTTGTAGAGCTGCATGTACGGCGAGATGGTTGTCCCGATCAGCGCGACGCCGAGGAGGATGAACGCTTTCGACGCGACGAAGTGCGGTAGGACCGTCGCCGCCGCCACCGCCTTCCAGTCAGGGTGGCCGAGGACGGCGGCAATCGGATAGCTGAGGAACGCGAGCGAGAGCAGTAGGAAGACCCGCTCGGCGTAGCGATAGCTTCCGAACAGGACGAGTACCCAGATTGTGACGGCCGCCACCGGTACCGAGATGTACCTGGACACGCCGAAGAGCTCGAAGGCGGCCCCGATGCCGGCGAACTCGGACACGACGATGCCGACGTTCGCCACGAGGAGAGCCGAGAGGGCGAGGAAGGCGAGGCGGATCGAGAACTCCTCGCGGATGAGCGCGGCCAGCCCCTTGCCGGTGAAGGCCCCGAGGCGGGCCGACATCTCCTGGACCACCACGAGGCCGATCGTGATGAGCACCATGATGAAAAGAGCCCGGTAGCGAAACTGCGATCCGGCGGAGGCGTAGGTGGCGATGCCACCGGCATCGTTGCCGGCGTTGGCCGCGATGAGGCCAGGCCCGGCGATCGCCGCGATGGTGACAAGACGCCGCCAGAGCGGCCGGCGCTGCGTGGAACCTGGCCCCGGTGCTGGATGCGGCCCTGGCGCGAAGGCGGTCCGCCGGGCCGGTGCCGTCCCAGCAGTCGCTACGAAGGCCCCTTCCTGGCGCCCTTCCGCCGGGAAGAGCGGCATCGTTCGCCCTCTCCCGTCACTGCAGGAGCCTCGGGAAGTGAAGCCGGCCGCGCTCGGGCAGCAGCGCGTCGACGAGGTCGTCGGCGAGGATGCGGCCGATCGGGCGGTCGTTCTCCACCACGAGCACCGACGACCGCCTCGCTTCGATGAGCTGGGCGGCCACCTCCGGGATCGACGCCGTCGGGAGCACCGTGAGCGGCTCCTCGTCGACGAGGAGGCTGCCCATCGTCACGGCGTCGTCGGCGAGGGCGAGATCGAAGAGCCCGACGTCGCCGGCGAGGAACCCGTCGTCGTCCACGACGGCGGCGGCGTCGATCTCGCCGCGGTGATCGGCGAGGCTGCGCAACCGTTCGCGCACCTCCTCGGCGGTCGCCGAGAGGGGCACCACGGCAAGCAGGGTGGTCATGATCCCGCCGGCCGTGTCCTCCTCGTAGCCGAGGAGAGAGGTCAGCTCCGCTGCCCGTGCAACGGGCATGTGCTCGAGCAGCTCTTCGCGCTCGGGATGGGCTAGGTCGCGAAGTGCCTCGACGGCCTCGTCGGTCTCCATCGAGGCGACAAGGACAGCGGCCTTGTCAGGAGCTGCTCCCCGCAAGAGCGACTCGAGCTCCTCGGGATCCATCTCCTCGAGGGCATCCGCCGCCTCTTCGGGCCTGAGCGCCTCGAGCAGCTCCTGCTGCGCCTGCCTGCCCAGGTCCTCGAGCAGGTCGGCGAGCTCGCCGGGGCGGAGCCGCTGCAGACCCTCGTGGGATATGCGGAGGCGCACGCTCGCCTCGGGACCGCTGAAGGGCTGCACGGCAGCCCAGTCGATGACGCGCTCGGGGGTCGGGCGGACGCGCAGGTGAGCCGGGCCGAGCCGGCGCAGCAGGGTCTGGGCGCTCGTGTCCACGCCGACGAGCCTTATCCGCCCATTGGCGGGCGCGAGGTAGAGGTCGGCGGCGCGGATCACCTGTACGCCGTCGACATCAACCAGCTGGTGGTCGAGCACGTCGCGGGCAAGGAGCAGCTCACCGGGCCGGCGCGCGAAGTCCCGAAGGTCCACGCGAGCCGACCGGAGGGTTATCTCGTCGTGGCCGAGGTGCTCGACGAGCCCGGCGTCGAGAAAGACCTTGCGCCGCCCGACCCGCACGACGAGGCCGGTGGCGGGCGGGTACGCCTGGTCGCCGCTGAAGCGGGCGACGACGTCGATCAGCCGGCCGATCTCCTCGCCCCGCTGGTGGCGGACTGGGCGACCGAGAAGCCCGGCGAGCGACACGACGGCTTCTCGCACCTCTCGCGTCGTCGTGAGACGGCGATGGCGCTGGTCAAGGCGCGTGCGCAGGGCACGCGGTGTCTGCAGCGGGGAGCGGCGGGCCACCGTGACCTCCTTCGGCGGGTCGGCAGGCAGGAACAGGGACTGTCAGAGGCGATCGGCGCCAGATGGCAGTCCCGTTCTCGGCGTACCGCCGCCGACCGCTCGAGCGGTGGGCCGGGCGAGGGGAGGTCGGCTCAGGAGAACGGGCGCAAAGGCGCCGCTGGGGATGGGGCGGTGGTACTCGGGGGTTGGTCCGGTGACATCGACCCCACCTCCTCTCGCAGTCTGCCAGTGCGTACGCCGCCCATGGTACCCGCCAGCCTGCGGCGGCTCGCCCGGCGTCACGCTGCCGCCGGACAGAGGTGACCAACAGGGAGCGCTTCGGTAGCCTTCGTTGCATGGATCTCAGCTATCCCCCCGAGGCCGAGGAGCTCCGCAGCGAGGTGCGCAGTTGGCTCGAGGAGAACCTTCCCCGAGGCTGGGGCGAGCCTGGCCACTCGATGACCGCGCAGCAGCGGGCGAGCTTCGACTCCGAGTGGACGAAGAAGCTGTCCGAGGGCGGGTGGATCTGCGCTTCGTGGCCGCAGCGCTACGGTGGGCGCGGCCTCACGACCATGCAGGCCGTCGTGCTCAACGAGGAGTTCGCCCGGGTGAACGCCCCCATGCGAGCCGACTTCTTCGGCGACACACTTGTCGGCCCGACCATCTTGCAGTGGGGCACCGAGGAGCAGAAGGAGTACTTCCTCCCGAAGATCCTCTCCGGGGAGATCACCTGGTGCCAGGGCTTCTCGGAGCCGGACGCCGGCAGCGACCTCGCGTCGCTGAAGACGAGGGCCGAGCTCGACGGCGACGAGTGGGTCATCAACGGGCAGAAGGTCTGGACCACCCAGGCACAGCACGCCGACTACGTCTTCCTGCTGGCCCGCACCGACTCAACGGCCCCGAAGCACAAGGGCATCTCCTACCTCCTCGTGCCGATGCACCAGAAGGGAATCGAGGTCCGCCCGATCGCCCAGATCGACGGCTCGGCGGAGTTCAACGAGGTCTTCTTCACCAATGCCCGCTGCCCGAGGGACAACGTCGTCGGGGGCGTCAACAACGGCTGGGCCGTCGCGATGACCACGCTCGGCTTCGAGCGGGGAACCTCGGCGACGACGGGACATCGTCGCTTTGAAGCCGAGCTCGACACGATCATCTCCGCAGCCAGGCGCAACGGCAAGATCGACGACCCTCTCATCCGCCAGCGCATCGCCGGCGCCTGGTCGAAGGTGAAGATCATGCAGATCAACGGTCTCCGCACGCTCACCTCGGCGCTCAAGGACGATCGCTCGAGCATCGCTCTTTGGGCCACGAACAAGATGTACTGGTCCGAGTACCACCGAGACGCGATGGAGCTGGCGCTCGACATACTCGGCATGGAGGGCCAGATCCTCACCGGCGACGGGACCGAGGAGGAGCTCGTGCCGGGCATCGGGGCGAGGAAGCGCCGGGAGGGCTACCCGGTGAGCCCGCTGCAGGCTGCCTTCTTCTTCTCCCGCTCGGAGACCATCTGGGGCGGGACGGCGCAGATCCAGCGCAACATCGTCGCCGAGCGGGTGCTCGGGCTGCCGAGGGAGCCCAAGCCCGCCAGCTGAGCAGGGGCGGTCCGGCGGGCGGCCCCTGCCCGGCCTCCCTAAGGTGGCTGCATGCGCTACAGGACCCTCGGCAGCACCGGAATCCAGGTCAGTGCCTACTGCCTGGGCGCCATGATGTTCGGGCAGTGGGGCAACCCCAGCCACGAAGACTCGATCAGGATCATCCACAAGGCTCTCGACGCCGGTATCAACTTCGTAGACACCGCCGACGTCTACTCCCAAGGTGAGTCGGAGGAGATCGTCGGCAAGGCGCTCAAGGGGCGGCGCGACTCGGTCGTGCTCGCAACCAAGGTGCACGCCCAGATGGGCGACGTCGATCCCAACCGCCAGGGCAACTCGCGCCGTTGGATCGTCCAGGAGGTCGAGGAGAGCCTGCGCCGGCTCGGGACGGACCGCATCGACCTGTACCAGATCCACCGCCCCGACCCCCGGACCGACGTCGAGGAGACGTTGTCCGCCCTCACGGACCTCGTCCACCAGGGGAAGGTGCGGGCAATCGGTTCATCCACGTTCCCGCCCGAGCAGATCGTGGAAGCCCAGTGGGTGGCAGAGCGGCGCGGCCTCGAGCGCTTCCGCTGCGAGCAGCCGCCGTACTCGCTGTTCGCGCGGGGCATCGAGCGGGCAGTCCTGCCCACCTGCGAGCGCCACGGGATGGGCGTCATCGCCTGGAGCCCTCTCGGAGGGGGCTGGCTGACGGGCCGCTACCGCAAGGGCAGCGAGATCGACATGACGAGCGCAAGAGCGTCGAGGATCCCGCGGCGCTTCGACCTGAACCTGTCCGAGAACCAGCGCAAGCTCGATCTCGCCGAGCAGCTCGTAGCGCTCGCAGGCGAGGTGGGCACGAGCCTCGTCCATCTCGCGATCGCTTTCGTCGTCACGCACCCGACGGTGACGTCGGCGATCCTCGGCCCGCGGACCATGGAGCAGCTCGACGACCTCCTCGCAGGTGCCGACCTCGCGCTGAGCGACGACGTGCTCGACCGGATCGACGAGATCGTGCCGCCCGGCTCCACCGTCAACCCTGCCGATGCCGGCTGGGAACCGCCTGCTCTCAGCGACCCCTGGTGCCGCCGCCGGCCCGTCCAGCTGCGCGCCGCCGGGTAGCGGGCACACGCACCTCGGAGTTACCGGCGCGGCACAACTACGCTTCCCAGCGAGGAAAGGAAAGACGACGATGCTGCCCGATTACGCCGATCTCGAGCAGGCGATCGGCCTCGACTGGTACGAGGTCGACCCGAACCTGCACCTCTTGCTCGATCGCCTGCTGCCCGAAGCCGACGAACGAGGCTTCGCAGAGGAAGTGGTGAGCCGCTATGGCAGGCTCGTAGGTCGAAGCGTCGCGGCGCGCGCCGAGGTGACGGACAAGAACGGGCCCCGCCTCGAGCGCTACGACCGATGGGGCGAGGACGTCGGCGAGCTCGTGCATCACCCGACATGGCTCGACAACAAGGCTGACCTCGTGAGGGCGGGTTTCGCAGGGGGGCTGCAGGCGCATTCCGGCCGGCCGGTGCCTGCTGTCGTCACGGCTGCCACCTCCTACCTCGTCTCGCAGGCCGAGACCGCCGCCTACTGCGCCCTCGGCATGACGAGCGGCGCGGCCGACATCGTCGAGCGCTACGCCCCGGCCGAGGTGCGCGACGAGTACCTCGGGCGCCTCGTCTCCCTCGACCCGGAGGAGGCGTGGGAAGGTGGCATGTTCCTCACCGAGCGCCAGGGCGGGAGCGACGTCGGAGCGAACACGACACGGGCGGCGCAGGACGGCATGGAGTGGCGCCTCTTCGGCGACAAGCACTTCTGCTCCAACGTGGACGCGGACGTCTTCATCGTGCTCGCGCGCCCCGAGGGTGCGCCGCCGGGGAGCCGGGGGCTGGCCACCTTCATCATGCCCCGCCATCTACCCGACGGCCGGACCAACGGGTTCCAGATCAAGCGGCTGAAGCCGAAGCTCGGAACTGTCGGCGTGCCGACGGGCGAGGTCACCCTCGAGGGGGCACAGGCCTTCCTGGCCGGGCCGCAGCACAGGGTCGCCGGCCAGGCGGCGCCCGACGCCGCCCGGGACGGCAAAGGCATCAACCGCATGATGGAGATGGTGGACACCAGCCGCTTCGGCGTCGCTCTCATGGGCCTCGGCATCCACCGGCGCTCTTTCCTCGAGGCCGCCATCTACGCTGCCCGCCGCGAGCAGTTCGGCAACCGCATCGACTCCTACCCGCTCGTGCGCGAGACCCTCGTCGACCTCCTGGTCGACCTCGAGGCCGGCCTCGCCCTCACCTTCGAATGCGCGGCAGCCGCTCGGACTGCGACGTCCGCCGAGGAGGGCGCCCGGCTCCGCCGCATCGCCATCCCGCTCGCCAAGCTGCGCTGCTGCCGGGTCGGCCTCGAAGCCGCCAGCGCGGCGCTCGAGGTGTTCGGCGGCAACGGCTACATGGAGGACTGGCCGATGGCCCGCCAGCTACGCGATGCCCAGTGCCACACGATCTGGGAAGGCACCGAGAACATCTGCGCCATCGACGTGCGCCGCGCAATGCGAGCCGACGGGGCCCACGAGGCAGTGCTCGACCGCATCGACCGGGTCCTGAAAACGGCTGACGAGGCCGCCGCCGGGGAGGTCCTCGCGCCCGTCGTCGCCGGCGTCCGGGCTGCCCGAGACGACGTGGCAGAGGCCTGCCGCTACGTGCTCGACGCCCCGGAGGATCTCGCCCTCCTCCAGCTGCGCCGCCTTGCGTATCTGATGGCCGACACCCTCGAGGGCGCGCTCGCCTGCGAGGAGGCCGTCTGGGCGCTCGCCTCGACGGGAGACGCCCGGAAGGCAGCCGTGGCCCGGCGGTTCGTCACGAGACGGCTCGTCGACCAGCCGATCAGAGGAATCACGTCGACCGATCGGACAGTGATCGACCTCTTCGAGCCGATCGTCCGCTACGGCGCGATCGAGCCGAAAGACGTGCTCTCAGCCGCCCGCTGAGCGATCACGACCACATGCACCTGCGCCGGCAGCTGCTGCCGGCCGCCGTGCGTCGTAATCGCGGCCGCGACGAGGGAGGCGACGAGCAACAGCGCCACGATCACCACCGGACGGAACGACGGCTGGCCTGTCACGCCGTCATCCCCCCGCACAGCGGGCCGCCCCCGCCCGCTGCCACCTCCGGCCGCCGTCGGTCGTGACCCAGAGGTCCTCGGCCGCTCCCTTGGCGCTCGAGACGAGCACGGCTGCTCCCTTGGCGCTCGAGACGAGCACGGCTGCTCCCTTGGCGCTCGAGACGAGCACGGCGGCTCCCTTGGCGCTCGAGACGAGCACGGCGGCTCCCTTGGCGCTCGAGACGAGCACGGCGGCGCCATGGGAGCCGAAAGCCGCGAGCGCCACGACCTGCGCCGCGCCGAAGGGCGCCGGCCCTGTCGTGGTCCAGGACCTGCCGGCACTGCCCGTGACGAGAAAGCGCACCCGAGCGGCGTTCTGCGAGTCCGACAGGAGCCACAGGACGCCAGGGCGGGGCGAGGCAGCCGCCAGCTGCAGGCCCTGACCGGTGCCCACCGCCCGGGAGCACAGCGGGCCGCCCGGATAGCTGGGAACACCGAGAGGTCGTGGGCGCGCTTTCGGGACGCTGGCGGGCAGGCCGGTGATCTTCTCGGCCGAAGAGGCGAGCACGTCGCGCCAGTGCCGCCCTTGGTCCGTCGTGACAAGCACATCGACGGCAAAGAACTGGCCCATCGTGTTCATCGGGCCCTCGGGCTGGGCGACCGCCACCCACGCGCTCGGGCCAGAGACGGCCAAGAGCAAGAGCGCAGGCACCCGCGGCGTGCCGAGCGCCTTCGACCAGTGCCGCCCGCCGTCGCTCGATTCGAAGAGGGCCCGGCGCTGCCCGGCGGCGGCCACGACCCAGAGGAAGCCCCCTGCAGCGCCGGCCGAGGTGCTGGCCTGCTCCTCGCAGAGGCC
>JAKATT010000114.1:0-4861 GCA_021818615.1 Actinomycetes bacterium
GGGCCGGGAGCTGAGGTCCCGGCGCAGCACACCGGGCACCTGCCACATGTAGGCGAGGACGTGGACCGCGAGGACGAAGAACCACAGCAAGAAGTCGTAGCGGTGCACGACGTAGAGCCATCCGTTGGGGTCGTGGATGACGACGAGCGCGATCCCCGAAGCGAAGAGCACGACTGTGCTGAGCACGAGGACGGGCGCCAGCACGCGCAGCAGCGGGCTCGGCGGCCCCTTGCGCACGAAGTCGGGGTGTCCGGTGTAGTAGCGGAAGAACCGCCAGCCCGTGCTGCCCAGCTTGATGAGGACTGGTGGCACGAGGATGACGCCGACGACGACGTGCATCGTCATCATGCTCCCGATACGCAACAGGGTGAGACCCTCGACGAAGATGAGCACGAACAGGGCGGCCGCCGACGCGGCGATCACGCGTTCGTTCGCGGCCGCCTGATTGCGCTCGCCGACCCCGGCGCCGGCAGCGGCGAGCCGTTGGACCAGGGCCACGAGCTCCTGCCGGGGGTTCGCGACGTCAACAGCCGCTCGGCCGTCCACGGCGGCCCCAGACGTGGCGGCGACCCTGGGCGCGGGCGGACTCGCTGCCGGCTGCCCGGCGGACAGCCCGCCCAGCCCACTGCCGCGCGCCCCGCTCCGGGCGGTCGTGAGAACCCCACCCGGTGGGACGCCGGCGGGCAGGCCGCCTTGCCCCGAGATGGCCAGTCCGCCTGACGGCATGGTGCCATCCACGTCCCGGGCCCTCCCGGTCTCAGTACCGTAGGAGCGCCACCGGTGGGCGATCAGCAGTGCGATGGCGACGACGGCGAGAGCGCCGAGCACGTAGCCGGCATCGCTGAAGGCGTGGATGATCGTGTGCCACCGACTCCCAAGCCCGTAGCCGATGCCCGCCATCGCTCCATCCCAGATGAGGCTGCCTGCTGCGGTGAGGAGCGCAAAGGGGGCAAGGGGGACCTCGGCGACGCCGGCGGGCAACGCCACGAAGTTCCGGATGACGGGTACCAGCCGGCCGCTGAAGATGCCCCAGCGAGGGTGGCGTGCGTACCACGCCTCGGCGCGGTCGAGGTCGCGCTGGCTGAGCAGGGCGTACTTGCCATACCGCTGGACGACGGCCCTCCCCGCCGTCCGCCCGATCACCCAGGCGATGTAGGCGCCGACCACCTCGCCGGTCGCTCCTACCAGGATCACCCCGGCGAGGTTGAGGTGCCCGGTCGCGGCCAGCGCTCCCGCGAAGCCGAGGGTGAGCTCGGAGGACGTCGGAACACAGCACGACTGGGCCACGCTCAACAGGAAGATCGCGACGTAGCCGAACGAGCTGACGAGGTTCATCGGGTTGATGAGGGCGTCCATGGGCAACTCTCCGTCGGTTGGTCGCTGACTTTGGGTCGGTAGCCGGTCCCCTCCATGATGACCGGCAGGGGCCGCCTGGTCCGGGCAGCCTGTGCCGGCCACCCCAGGCGCGCGGGAGATCCCGCAGGCGCAGAGCCGTCAGCCGGACGTGGACGAGGAGAACGGCGGGATGCCCATCGTCGCGGCGTGCGCCATGTCCACCGAGTGCGGGGGGGCGAGATCGATGCCGTCCGGCTTGTACAGGTACCCCGGCTTCGACCCGGGCACACCCGTCACGCCGTACTGCCACACCACCTTGTTCGTGTGGGGGTCGATCACGATGACCCTGTCGTTCCAGTCGTCGTTCAAGATCACGTCCCCGTTCGGCAGAGGGAGGGCGAGCGAAGGCTCGTCGAGGGCGGCGCGCCCGGTGGGTGCGTACCGCCAGAGCAACCGACCCTGCCGGTTGAACTCCTCGACCACCCCGGGCTTGGTGTACGAGGCCGTGATGAAGACGCCCGGTCGCACCTCGTTCGTGTCCGACGGGTAGGTAATGCCCGGGGGGTGGATGGACCAGAGGATCTTGCCGGCTGGAGTCATCTCGTCCACCCAGTCGCCATTGATCTCGGTCACGAGCCAGTCGCCGTTGGTCATCGGGAACATGCCGTTCGGGCTGCCGAAACGGAGTGGGGGCTCGTGGTAGCAGTGCGGGTCCGTCTGGCCGTAGATGTGGAGTGGGACGATCGAGGTCTTCGAGAGGTAGAGAAGGCGGCAGTTCATGATGTCGGCGCTGATCACGTTCCCGTTGGGCAGAGCCATCGCGTCGTCGGGGTTGTGCAGGTAGCCGAGCCGTGATCCGGCCACGCCAGGATGGCCGTAGCGCCAGACGAGCTGGCCGGTCCGGACCGATATCTCGGTGATGACGGAGTCCGACTCCTGCGTGATCAGGATGTGGTTCCCGCGCGGGGTGAAGAAGGCATCGTCGGGCGCGAGGAAGCTCTGGCTGGGACGAAGGGCTCTCGCGTTCGGAAAGCGCCAGATGATCCGGCCGTACGGATCGACGAGCAGCAGGCGGGAGTTGTTGCGGTCTGCGATGAGCACCGGCCCTGGAAGCACGGCCGGGTTCGAACCTGGCTGGAGATGGCCGGGCTGGTTCCGGACCTTCCTCTCGAGCGACGCGAGCCAGGAGGCAACGGTCCAGCGGGCGGCATGAGAACCGCGGTGCCCCGGGAGCGACACGTTCGCCCGTCGCGGACGTCTCGGCGGGCTCGCGGTCCCCGACAGGAGGAGCGCCACGCCGGCGATGAGGACGACAAGCGCTGCGGCAGCGGCGGCATCTCGCCACCTCATCACAGCCCGGGATGGTCGGCGTGAATGGGGACCGCCCACTCGCCTTGTCATCGCACCCGCGTCGGGCGCGCGCCCGACCCGGTTGCGCTCCCAAGCGTCGCACCCTGCCACGACAGCGCGCAGTGATGCCGGTTCGAAGTCACCGATCCTCCTCAGGGGTGTTCGAGGCGCCAGCCGAATGACGGAGCCGCCAGCCGGCTCGCCGCCCGCACGCCGGTGGCTGCTCGTATCGCGCCGAGCTCGACCGTGAGCCTGCCGACCGGCGTGCCGGCACGAAGCCCGCTCGGCAGTCGGTCGAGCTCGTTCAGCTTGACACGGACGCGGGCACCGCTCCACGCGACGAAAGCGAGCGACGAGGCCGACACGACACGCACGTTCCTCGCGTACGGTGCCGAGAGGGTCGCGACCGTGCTCCCTGCGCCAACTCGGAAGACCCTGAGCGTGCGCTCGGACGCGCGTACGATCTCACGAGCGACCAAGAGCGCCGTCGGGAGCGGAGATGCTCCCTGCTCGCCGATCACGTCCCCGAGGAGGCTCACTCGGCGACCGGCGAGGTTGTCGACGGCCGAGAAGATGAAGGATGCTCCTCCTTGGGGGATCCAGCCCGTCTTGATCCCGTCGATCCCGTCCGTCCCGAGGTCCGAATCGACGTTGTACTGGATGCCGGCCACCGGCAGGACGACCTGCGGCATCGCGACGATCTTCGCGAACACCGGATTGCGCATAGCCGCCTCGGCGGCTCGCAGCTGGTCCGTCGCCGTCGACACCGTCGCCGGGTCGACCCCGCTCGGGCCGGCGTAATGTGTGTGCCGGAGCCCGAGTGAGCGGGCAAGCGCGTTCATCCTGGCGGTGAAGGCGGGGATGCTTCCGGCGTCCCAAAGCGCGAGCAACTGGACGATGTTGTCTCCGGACGGGATGAGGGCAGCTTCGAGCGCCTGCAGCTCGCTCAGCTGCTCGCCGCCTCGCACCGCCACGACCGAGTCGCCCTGGCGGCGCTCCTCGCGGTACACGGCCACGTCTGCTGGGGTGATCGTGATCTCGGGTCCCGTTTCGTGAGGGGCGAGCGGGTGGTCGCGCAGCACGACGAGCGCCGACATCATCTTCGTGAGACTGGCGATCGGCGTCGCCCGCTGCCTGCCGGCGGTCGCCATGAGGCCGATGCCATCGAGGGCGACCGCCTCCTCGACGCCTGCGGCGGCCGTGAGCGCGAGCGGCTTGCCCGGCACCGTCGTGTCGAAGTGGAGGGCGAGGGCGAGCTTCGGCGCTGGCGGCGACTGCACGAGCGCGGCAGCTCCCCATGCGGAACATGCCGCAACGACCGACACCGCGACAAGGGAGCTCACGCGGAGCAAGAGACTCCGTTCCCGCCGGTTCCGGCGGCGGTGATGGCTCGAAGGGAGACGCTGGGCGCGCATGCTCAATTGACGACGGTGACGAGCGTGCCGTACGCGAGGTAGGGCCAGGCGCTGGCAGCGGCGGCGAGAGGAAGTTCGATGCAACCGAGGCTCTGGGGAACGCCGTAGTCCGCCCGCGGGAAGTAGTGGACGGCATCGCCGTCGTAGAAGTACGCCACGTACTGGACCGGGTCGGCGTAGGGGGTCCCGTCCGGATTGGTCCCGCGCATGATCTCGTTGCGATAGCGGGCGTAGACGGGGAAGGTGCCAGACGGGGTCGGCGACTGCGGGATGCCGGTGTTCGCGGCGCTGTGGAGCACGACCGTCCCGTCGTGCCAGATCGTGAGCGACTGCGGCGGCACCTTGTCGCCGATCGCGTAGTTGTACCCACCGGTGTTCACCTCGCCACCGGCAGCCGCCTGGAGAAGGTCGTTCCACAGCCCGGCGCTCGGGGCGCCGTTCACGATGAGGCCGTGATCGGCTTGGAACGACATGACGAGGCCGCGGGTGAAGACGTTGTACCGCCCCTGCTGCCACAGCGCGAGGAGGCCGGCGGGCCAGCCTGAGTTGCGCCAGGCGAACGTGCCTGCGGGCGGTGAGTACATCGCCTCGAGCTGAGCCACAGTGTCAGTCGCCGCAATGGGACTCCCTCGCGCAAGCCACGTCAGTGGCGAGTAGTCGAGGATCGACAAGAGCTCTTGCAGCCGCAGGGTCGACCCGTCCGCGATGGTGAAGTTGTCGACGACGGCCGCGCTCGAGCTGGCGGCCTTGGCGCCGAGCGG
>JAKATT010000114.1:5437-17001 GCA_021818615.1 Actinomycetes bacterium
AGCCCGGTCCCGCTGTGGGCACAACTCTCGCACGACCTGCGCCGCCGCGTGGAGGCCGGCGCGTTCGTCGCAGCGTTCCCGAGCGAGCTCGCACTTGTCGAGGAGTACGGCGTCAGCCGCAACACGGTGCGCGACGCCTTGCGCAGCCTACGAGCCGACGGTCTGGTCGTCGCCGGTCGCGGCAGGCGTCCCCGGCTCGGCGCCCAGGTGGAGATCGAGCAGCCGCTCGGCGCCCTCTACAGCCTCTACTCCTCGGTCGAGTCGGCGGGTCACGTGCCCCGAAGCGTCGTCCGTGCCCTCGAGAGACGGTGTGACGACGCCGTGGCCGCGCGCCTCGCCCTCCCCCAGAACGCGCCTCTCGTCTACCTCGAGCGGCTTCGGCTCGCCGACGGCGAGCCTCTTGCGATCGACCGGGCATGGTTCCCGGACGCGATCGCGGCGCCGCTGCTGGACGTTGACTTCACCGAGGTCGGTTTCTACGACGAGCTGGCGACTCGGGTGGCGGTGCGGCTGACCGGCGGGCGCGAGCGGATCCGATCGGTCGTCCCGAGCCGAGCCGAGCAGGCGCTGCTCGAACTGCCGAAGGGCGTCGCAGCTTTTGTGATCGACCGGCTCGGGTATGTGGAGCATCGGCCCGTCGAATGGCGCACGACCGTCGTGCGCGGAGACCGCTTCAGCGTCGTCGCGGAGTTCTCTGGCACGAGTGGCTACCGCATCGAGGTCAGCACCCAGATGGCGATCCGGCCCGGCTGATCATGCAAGGATCGGCGGCAGCGCTGGTCACCTCGGTCCTGTTCCTGGTCCTCGTCGCGCATTCGCGATCCGTGCTGCACACGCTCCTCGACCGGCGCCGCGCCCGGCGGTTCCGGCACGACACCCACCGGCTCTCGGCGGCTAACCGGGGGTGCCCACTTGCGACCCTCCGGTGGACCACCCCCGCCTGGACCGGTCTAGCCCAGAGCGGCGTAGCTGGAAGCTTTCGAAGTCGCGGCCCGCGTCGAGGACGACATGCGCGGCACTGCGCTTTGGCATCGTGACACCTGACGGCTCCGAGACGCCGCGCACCGCCTCGTGGAAGGAGCCGCAGACCGCAGCGCGCCTGGTGGCGCTGGCGCCCGTAGCTGAACGAACGGCCCGGGCGCTCGAGCTCGACGTCGAGGGGATGGACACTTGTTTCACCCCGGGCGCCACAGCCGGTCCGGGTAAGAGAGCTCGCTGTCAACGGGCCGGGGCTGCCGTCTCACGCGTGACACACTTAGGCCATGGGCGTCGTGAGCATCAGGGGGCTCCGCAATAGCGGCGGGGAGGTCGTCGGCCGAGTCGAGCACGACGAGACCGTCACAGTGACACGAGATGGAAGGCCTGTCGCAGTGCTCCGTCCTCTTCCCCCGCACGCGCTTTCGGCCCAGGTGCTGCTGAGGAGATGGCACCGGCTACCGCACGTCGATCCGGGTACCTTCCGAGACGACCTTGACGCCGTCCTCGACCCGCGCCTGTGAGCACCCCGGGGCCGGCGCGCGGCATCCTCGATACCTCCACGGTGATCCTCCTGCCCCGCATGGCCGATGCCACAGCGCTCCCGTCCGAGCCGCTGATCACCGCGGTCACGCTGGCTGAGCTGTCCGTGGGTCCACTTGTGACCCGAGACGATGCCGAGCGAGCTGCGCGCCAGGCGCACCTTCAGCAGGCCGAAGCGGACTTCGATCCGCTTCCCTTCGATGCAGCGGCAGCTCGAGCCTTCGGCCAAGTGGCCGCTTCGCTCCGCCGATCAGGGCGAAAGGCATCAGCACGCAGCTACGACGCGATGATCGCCGCGACGGCAGTGGCGAACGAGCTCCCCCTCTGTACTTGCAATCCCGGCGGCTTCAGCGAGATTGACGGTCTCGAGGTGGTCGCGGTTACGCACCCGCGGAGTCCGGGCGCTGATCCGGTCAAGCGCGCTCGCCGTGGGGGCTCGTGAACCGTCGCTTCCCTTCCCAACTGCCACCGAGGGCGCGGCCGAGGGTCGCTGGCGCTCCTCGACGCAACGGTTGACGGTCACTTCCTTTCACGAGATCACTGACGGCGCCGGGCTCGTCGCCGCACGGGCACAGGCGCCCCGATCCCAACGGCACGGGTGAGTCTCTGGCACTCCTCGCAACGCTGGCTCCGAGCGAGCACCGAAGCCGTCGCACGCATAGACGGTCATCGCCCGCCGGCGCCCCTTCGGCGGGAGGAGGCCTCGCGACGAGGCTGATGCCGTCGCCGCCGGGTGGCCTCGTGGGCAGGCGTCCGAGCAGTGCTGGCACCAGCCAGAGGACCTGAACGCCTTCCTGCAGACGACGCAGGCGATCGTTACGCCATCGTTGCGCGACGGGATTGGAGGTGACCTCACGCGTTCGCGCGGCTTCACTCCCCTGGCGCCGCGAAGGTGGTGGGATCAGCTTCTCGTAGGCTACTGCCCAACCGCAGTGCTCGGCTCAGCCAGACGCGAACGTCGCTGTCGAGTCGATGACCAACGATCCCTACGAGGTCGTAGCCGTGATCGGGCAGGAGCGAGGCGGCCTTGTCACCCTTCCCGGAGGCGGATCGCCCCTCGACCACCCCGTCGGTGAAGAACAGGACGCGGTCTGCGATGATCGCCTCGGCGACGGCGGTATCCATGGCAGGGACCGTGACGCCGGCTCTCCGGGAGTGCCGATACGCGCTGACGGCGAGGGCAGTCATGAGCGTGAAGTGCACCCATGGACCATCCCGTCGAAGATGCCGGCGTGGAGGTGGGCGTCGTTGAGGTCGTAGGCGAAGGCGCCGCCAGCGCTCTTGTGGGCGGGCTCGCGGCGGCTGCAGGCGAACGCCTAGGCGCTCCTCACGGTCAGGGGCGGGAGGAGATCCCACTTCATCCCGGTGGCGAGCGTCATCGACCGCCGCCGTCGGCTCAGGTACAAGAGGTCTGTCGTGCGGGAGAAGCTCCGGGCCAAGAGCCCGGCGAAGCGGCAGAGCCGGACACAGTCGGCGACGTGGAACCGCAGCTCGCGGGGAGAGAGCGGCTTGACGGCATTCCTTACCATGTCCAGTAGCTCTGTGGCAGAGCAGTCTGAGACGCTGTCGAGTGCTCCGGCGTAGCCTGGGCAGGGCGCTCCGGCAGCTCCCTCCCTGGCGCCGGCTGTCGCCGTAGCAGCGGACCAACTGCCGTGGATTACCTCGAGGTGCTGGCGGCAGGTCCGATCGGGGCTACGCCGAGACGAGCACCGGGTCGTCCGACTGGGCTCTTGCAGACAGCTCTCGCCCCTCCACCAAGGCGCGGTAGGACGCCTCGTAGCCCTCGACCATGCGGGCGCTATCGAAGAGCTCGGCACGGGCCCGGCAGCGCCGGCGGTCGAGCAGTTCGACGGCGTCGATCGCCCGAACGAGCCCGTCTTCGTCGTCGACGACGAATCCGCTCTCGCCGTCGGTGA
This sequence comes from Actinomycetes bacterium, assembly GCA_021818615.1. GTDB lineage: Bacteria > Actinomycetota > Acidimicrobiia > Acidimicrobiales > Bog-793 > JAKATT01. The sequence goes on from JAKATT010000114.1 coordinate 8,872, forward strand.
CGATCTCGGGCACGCTCCCGCGTCGAAGCGCGATGACCGGGGTCCCGCACGCCATCGCCTCCACCATCACGAGGCCGAACGGCTCGTCCCATTTCACCGGGAAGAGAAGCGCCTCTGCCCCGGCCAAGAGCTCGCGCTTGGTGAGGGCGTCCGCCTCGCCCACGTACTCGATGCCGGCCCCGAGTCGTGGCGCGACCGCGTCGGCAAAGTAGGCCCTCTCGGCCGGCTCGTTGAGCTTGCCGGCGAGAAGGAGGCGCCGGCCGGCGGCACGAGCGGCGTCGATAGCGAGGTGAGCACCCTTGTCGGGGTTGAAGCGACCGAGGAAGAGCAGGTAGCCGCCGCCCTTGCCCAGCGGGAACGAGGCGACGTCGATCCCGTTGTGCACGGTCGTGAGCCAGTTCACCTCGGGACGGAGTCGCCGCTGCGCCTCCGAGATGGCGACGACCTCGACCGAGGTGCCAAGGGCGACGAGGTAGTCGCCCGGCTCGCCGCTCACCGGGCCGTGGGCGGTCACGACCGTGGGGACGGGTCTGCCCCGTGCGAGCAACGGTCCGGCGAGGGTGTGATCGTGGACGAGGTCAAGCTCCTCGCGCTCGATGAGCGCGGCGGCTACGGCGGCGTGGAGCACCTCGGGCATCGGCTCGCCCAGGCGCGAAGACGGAGGGTCGGAGAAGACGGCGTGGAAGCGCTGCGCGGCCGTCTTGGGTTCCCCGGCGCCGACGAGCACCACGTGATGCCCGCGAGCGACGAGCCCGGCCACGAGCCCGGCCACCATGGCCTCGATGCCCCCGTAACCCGAAGGGGGAACGGCAAACCAGGGAGGCGCGAGCATACCGATGCGAAGGGGCCGTTCGGCGGCTGCCGACGGCCGACCGTCGAGACTTCCCGGTGACAGCGCTGCCATCGCTTCCTTCTTTTCTCCTTCCCGCGACGTCATTGCCCGCCGCGAAGGTCGCTGCCGCGCTGCCTCCCCGCGACTCGTCGAGAGGATCGCCGCCTATCGACTCCTATGCGGGCCGTCCGCAGCGCCTCTTCGAGCTCGACCACCCTGTCCTTCAACTCGAAGACGTGGCGGACACCTGCCACGCTCACCCCGTCGCGCATGAGGGAACGTGCGTCGAGGAGGCGTCGGATGTCGGCTCTGCTGTAGCGGCGGTGGTCCCCCTCGCTCCGAGAGGGGCTGACCACCCCCATCGAGTCGAGACGACGCAAGAACCGCGGCTGCATCCCGACGAGCTCGGACACCTGTCCCACGCTGAAGAGGGGTGCCTGCTCGTCGCCGAGCACGGCGTCCAATTCAGCGAGCTCGGCGCCGCCCGAGGCACCGGCTAGCTCGGCTCCAGGAATCGTCCCCACGGCTCTTGGGTGCTCCCTCCGCTGGGTGTCCATAGTTACGACTATAATGTTAGCTATTCTGTCACTGTGATCTCACAACGGTCGTGGCAGGGACCGGACCCGGCGCCGGGCCACCCGGTCGCACACACCGACGCGCGGCGGCGCACTGGCTCGGGCTTCGGCGCCGAGTCCTCGGAGCGCGGAGGCCAGGTCCTCGTCGAAGGAGCGTCGTTCGCCGTGAGCGGACCCGGTGGCGACATCGACGGCTCCGCCCAGGGGCTCTTCGTTCGAGACGCGAGGATCATCTCGCGCTGGCGCCTGCATGTGGACGGGGCTCCGCTTGATCCGCTCGGCGGCTACACCGCAGAGCCGTTCGCCGGTATCTTCATGGCTCGCAGCCGCCTCCGGGACGGCCACGTCGAGCCGACCGTGCTCATCGAGCGTCGCCGTTACGTCGCAAGCGGGATGCGAGAGGACCTTTGTGTGCACAACTACGGGAATGAGCCAGCCGGGCTGACCCTCAGCCTGGAGGTGGGAGCGGACTTCGCCGATCTCTTCGCCGTCAAGGCGGGCCGAGCAGAGGAGACAGCACCGGTCACCGTGGTCGCAGGATCCGAGGTGTGGACGGCCGCAGCCCGCCACGGCAAGAGCGAGAGGGCCGTACGCGTGCTCGCTCCAGGGGCGGCCGTAGCGGCCGACTCTCTCGCCTACAAGGTCGTGGTCCAAGCGCACGGCGAGTGGCGTACGTCGCTCGCGGTCCTAGCGGCGGTCGACGGCGAAGACTTACCCATGCGATTCCCCCTCGGATTGCCGGTCGAGCAGGCCGCGCCATCGCGCGAGATCGCTGAGCGGCACCGAACGAGCCCGAAGCTCCGCTCGGACTCGTTGCCCTTGACCTTAACGATGGCGCGCAGCGAGGAGGACCTCGCGGCCCTCCGCCTCTCGGACCCCGCAGAGCCGGACCTCGAGGTTGTCGCAGCCGGCGCGCCCTGGTTCATGGCGCTCTTCGGGCGCGACTCGCTCATCGCGAGCTCGCTCGGCCTAGCGCTCGACCCCGACCTCGCCCTCGGCACGTTGCGCGCCCTCGCACGGCATCAAGGCAGGGTCGTCGACCCGATGAGCGAGGAGGAGCCGGGCCGGATCCTCCACGAGCTGCGCTTTGGTGCCGACGTGTCGCTCGCTCTGGGCGGCGCCGAGCGCTACTTCGGCTCGGTCGACGCGACACCCCTCTTCGTCGTCGTGCTCGGCCAGCTCGCCCGCTGGGGGGCGGACCCCGACGTCCTCGACGAGCTCTTGCCCGCCGCCGACGCGGCGCTCTGCTGGATCGAGGACTACGGCGACAAGGACGGCGACGGCTACGTAGAGTACCTTCGCTCGACCGACCGTGGGCTCCGCAACCAAGGGTGGAAGGACTCGGCCGACGGCGTCAACTATGCTGACGGTACCCTCGCCCAGCCGCCCATCGCCCTCGTCGAGGTCCAGGCCTGTGTCTATGCGGCCTACGCAGCGCGCGCCGAGCTCGCCAAGCGCCGCGGCGATGCCGAGAGCGCCTCCTACTGGAAAGAGCGCGCCATCGCGTTCAGGCGTCGCTTTAACGAGGACTTCTGGCTGGCCGATCGAGGCTTCTTCGCCGTCGGCCTTGACCCAGAAAAGCGCCCGATCGACGCGCTGGCCTCGAATATGGGCCACGCGCTGTGGGCAGGGGCGGTCGAGCCCGACAAGGCAGCACTCGTGGCCGAGCGTCTCCTCTCGCCCGAGCTCTTCAGCGGCTATGGCATCCGCACGCTCGCCACCTCGATGGGCGCCTACAACCCGGCGAGCTACCACAACGGCTCGGTGTGGCCTCACGACACGGCGCTGTGCGCGGCAGGCCTCCGCCGCTACGGCTTCGTGCACCATGCCCAACGAGTGGCGGTGGGTCTCCTCGAAGCGGCTGCGTACTTCTCAGGCCGGCTCCCCGAGCTGTTCTGCGGCTTCGGCAAGGAGGAGATCCCGGGGCCTGTGCCTTATCCGGCTGCCGGATCCCCCCAGGCCTGGGCGTCGGCCGCGCCTGTTGGTGTCCTCACGGCGCTCCTCGGCATCGACCCCGACGTCCCACGAGGGACCGTCGGTTTGGCGCCCGCGCTCCCCTCCGACTGGGGAGCGGTCGAGCTCGACGACATCCCGGTCGGGCACGACCGTCTGAGCGTCGTGGTGCGCGACGACGGCACGTTCTCGTGGACCGGGGCGCAGGGCCTTTCCGTCTCGGTCGGCGAGCGCCGCTTGCTCACGTCCTCTTGAAGGACGCGACCAGGTCGCTCAGCGCAATCGTCAGGGCGGCGGGTCGCGTCGGGCTCTGGTGCCCAACCAGGATGCCTCCTGGCGCCGTCACGCCGGAGTTCCGCAGCTCGTAGGCAGATCCGGCCCTCCATGGGCCTCCTGAGCTGGGCAGACGACTCCGCAGGGTCGGAAGCCTGTAGACACACGACATGCGCTGGAATCGTTGATCTGCCTGCGGGCGCGGCCTAACGTAGTAGACAGGCTATACCTGCGAGAGACGCGCCGGTGCAACGCGGACGGGACCGAGGTGGCCTACCTCGCCCTCGCCCACAACGAGCGCGACCCGAAGACGGGCATGCCGAAGGCCAAGATCGTGCACAACTTCGGCCGGGCGGACCTCGTCGATCGCGAGGGACTTCGGCGCCTCGTGCGCTCGATCAGCCGCTTCCTCGATCCGGCGGATGCCGTCGCCGCGACCGCGTGTGGCGAGGTCTCCGTGATCGATGCCCGGCCGATGGGCGCCGCCTACCTCGCCGATGCGCTCTGGCGCCGGATCGGGATCGCAGAGGCGATCGCCAATGTGGCGGCGCACCGGCGCGTCGATCCGGAGCTCGTCGAGCGGGTGATCTTCTCGATGGTGGCGAACCGGCTCTCGGTCCGTCCGCTGTCCAAGCTGGCGGGCTGCACTTGGGTGGCTCGGCGGGTCTTCATCGAGGGGCTCGAGGAGGTCTCCGACGACGCCTGCTACTGGGCGATGGACTTCCTGCTGTCTGCCCTTCCCGAGCTCCAAGAGCAGGTCTTCTTCTCGGTGGCGAATCTGTTGAACCTTGAGGTCGACGTGCTCTTCTTCGACCTCACCTCCACCTACTTCGAGCTCGACCGCCTGGCCGAGGAGCTCGAGGACGACACCGGCGACACCGAGGCCGAGAGCGACGATGACGAGGAGCGCGAGGGCCTCGAGGAACGCGCACTGCGGGCCTGGTCGAAGCACTCGAAGGAAAACCTCGTGTTTTCATCTGATGCATGATTCTCGCGTCGGCGCGCCCTGCCGCTGAGCAGGGAGAACGCGTTCGGCCCGTACTCGACGGATCCCGAAAAGTCCCCCTTCACCTGGAGATCCACCACTTTGCCTGCAGCTGATGCTTGACTCCTGCATCGGACCCACTTCATCAGATGCAAGGAGGCAGGATGGGCCTCGAAGCGCTCGGACCAAGCGACCACCTCGATGCCGAGGCGGCTGCGCTCTTCGAGGAGATGCTCCTCGGTTGGCGCCACCAGCAGCTCTCGCGCAATCTCGCCCTCTCGAGCATCGACACGGGCACTCGGATCGTCCGGCGCTTCACGGCTGCGACCGGCCGCCTCCCGTGGTCCTGGGCGCCCGCAGACCTCGAGCGATGGGTCGCCGGGCTCCGGGAGCGCCACGGCGTGACGCGCTCGACGGTGCGCGCCTACGAGCTCTCGCTCCGGAGCTTCCTCGCGTACGTCTGCGATCCGGCCTACGGCTTCGCGCGAACCTGCGAGGTCCGTTTCGGCGCGGTCCCCGTCCAGATCGTCACCGCGATGAACCTCGCCCGGCACCGGGTCGAGCACGAGACGAGCCCGAGGCGCCGGCCGCTCAGCCGGCCTGAGTGCCAGGCGCTGTTCGACGCGGCGGATGCCCGTGTCGAGGCGGTGCGGCGATCGGGCCGCAAGGGAACCGCGGCGGCGCTGCGGGACGCGACGATGCTGAAGGTCGCCTACGCGTTCGGGCTCCGGCGCCGGGAGCTGCTCATGTTGGAAGTCGACGACCTCACCCCGAACCCGAAGGCTCCCGAGCTCGGTCCCTATGGTGTGCTCGCCGTCCGCTACGCGAAGGCGACCGCGGGATCAGGCCCGCGGCGCCGCAGCGTCCTCACCGTCATGGACTGGTCGACCGAGGTGCTCGCCGAGTGGGTCGAGCACTGCTGGCCGCTGCTCGTCACGCCCGGCACGCGCTGGCTGTGGCCGTCTGAGCGCAACCCCCGGGTGAGCGAGGACCGCTTCAACGCCGCCTTTGCCCGCCTTTCGACCGAGGCCGGGCTCCCGGCCGGTCTCAGTCCCCACTGCCTCAGGCACAGCTACGTCACCCACCTCATCGAGGACGGTTACGACGCACTATTCGTGCAGCAACAGGTAGGCCACGAGCACGCCTCGACGACCTCGATCTACACCGCGGTCTCCTCGGACTACAAGACCCGGGTGCTGCGCGACGCACTCGACAAGACCCTCGACCGGAGTGTGACCCGGAAGGGCCGGCGATGAGCGTGACGGCCCCGAGCTACCGCTGGCATCTGCGCGAGCGGCTCGGTGCCAAGGGCATCTGGAAGACGACCGAGCTCGTGCCCCTGCTCGCCGAGCGCGGCGTCGTGCTCTCGGGGCCTCAGGTCTACCGCCTTGTCGCGAAGGTGCCCGAGCGCCTCAGCTTGAAGATCCTCGCCGCGCTCTGCGACATCTTGGGCTGCGGTCCTGGCGACCTCATCGAGGTCGGTGTCACCGGGACACCGGGCCCGCCACCACCGCGCCGTGGCGCGAAGGTCGTGGAGCTCTCCGAGCTGCCCCGGCCACGACGCGCCCGGGTCGACCCGAACCGACAGCCATGACCTCCTCATCTTCTTCCTCCGGGCAGCGCCGACTCGACGGCTTCGACCGCTGGGCGAAAGGACGCCTCGAGGTGGTCGGTGACGCCGAGGACCGCCGGATCGCTCTCGCCTACCTGCGCTGGCACCTGCGGCCCCGCCTCGCCGAGCTCGTCGATCGGGGCACGCTCGACGCCGTCCATGTCGGCCACGCCCGCCAGTCGATGAACGCGGCGCTTTCCTACCTCGCCGAGCTGCACGCCGAGGGGCACCTGCTCGGTGACCTCACCCAAGGCGAGCTCGACCGGCTCTTCGCCGAGCGCGGGACACGCTTGGCGCCACTGCGGAACTTCCTCTGCTTCGCGGTCTCCTCGAAGCGCTGCCCACCGCTGCGCATCCCGTGCTATCGCTCGAAGGTGCGTGAGCCGATGGCGGAGGCCGAACGGCTCGAGAAGATCGACGAGCTGCTCGAGAACGAGGGAACCGCGCTCGCGGACCGCGTCGCAGGGCTCCTCGTGCTCTGCCTCGCCCAGCCGGTCGCGCGGATCGCACGCCTCTCGGCCGACGCCGTCTGCCGGAGCGGCGACGAGGTGACCGTGCTCCTCGCACGGACGCCCGCGCCGCTGCCCGAGCCGATGGGCTCGCTCGTCGCTGCGCTCGCGACACAGCGCCGGGAACACGCCGAGGAGGGCTTTGCGTGCTGGCTCTTCCCGGGGCGCCGTGCCGGGGAGCCAACTGTCCAGCCTGCGCTCAGCCAGCGCCTACGCCAGATCGGCGTCACCTGCACGGGGCGGCGCGCGGCGCTCTACGCGCTCGCCCGCGAGCTCCCCGCGCCGGTACTCGTCGACGTCCTCGGCTACAGCCGCAGCTTCACCGCCCAGCTCCTTTCCGAGCTGCGTGTCGACTGGAACGCCTACGCCGCGCTGAAGTCGAGGGAGCGGCGCGCGAGCTGAGGAATACGCGTCCTTCTCGGGGCCGATACGCGTCGTTCGCGAACACGCGTGGTTACCGGGACCACCGAAGCGATCTGCCCCAGGTCGTGCTCGGCATGGCCGTCACAAGAGAGGGCATCCCGGTGCGCGTCTGGTCCTTCCCGGGCACGACGTCGGACCAGGTGATCATCAGAAAGGTCAAGGACGACCTCGGGGCCTGGGGGCTGCACCGGGTGATCTGGTGCCTGGACCGGGGCTTCAACTCGGCCGAGAACCGGCGCTATCTCCAACGCGCGGGTGGCCACTACATCGTCGGCAAGCGCCTGCGCTCGGACTCGAGGGAGGCCAAGGCGGCCCTCGCCCGCCCCGGCCGCTACCGCGAGGTGGCCGGGAACCTCCGGGTGAAGGAGGTGCGCGTCGGCACCGAGCGCTTCGTCATCTGCCACAACCCCGAGCGTGCCCGGCGCGACGAGGTGGTGCGTGGCCGCATCGTCGCCCACCTGGAGGCCCGCATCGAGGGGTCGGACCGCCTGAGCCGCGACAAGCGCTTCGAGCTCTACGGGGCGTTGTCGACGAAGTCCGGCCTCAAGCGCTTCTTGCGCCTGACGAAGGACGCGAAGCTGCGCATCGACAAGGCGGCCATCCGACGCGAGGCTCACTTCGACGGCAAGTTCTTGTTGCGAAGCTCGGATGAGGCCCTCTCGACCGAGGAGATCGCGACGGGCTACAAGGCCCTCTACGAGGCCGAGTATTGGTTCACCCAGCAGTTCCTTCCTGTCCTGGAAGCCTTCCCTCACCTGGATCCCCTGGTCAGCCCGTCACCAGCGGCCTGAGGCGGTCCTCGGAGGATCCTTGAAGTCCCGTCGGGTTTCCTGAAGACTGCTCACTAACGCCGATTTCCACGCAGGGATATCGCCACAACGTTCACGCAAACTGGAAGCGCAGGACCCGGCTACCCCACCATGGCACGGGCGTCTCCTCCGGCAGGCTTGCCTGGTGGAGGACCGGTG
>JAKATT010000032.1:0-14895 GCA_021818615.1 Actinomycetes bacterium
CCCCACTCGACATGCGCATGGACCGAGGCGACAGGCTCACGGCGACCGACGTCGTGAACACCTGGGAGGCGCGCGAGCTTGCCAGGATCTTCGCCGCCAACGGTGAGAACCGCTTCGCCCTGCTCATTGCTCGTGCGATCGTGCGCAACCGGCCAATCACCTCAACCGGCAAGCTCTCCGAGGTCGTACGAGCCGCCATCCCGGCGTCGGCCCGCCGACGCGGCGGGCACCCTGCAAAGCGCGTCTTCCAGGCGCTGCGAGTCATCGTCAACGAGGAGCTGGAGCTGCTTCGCCCCGCGCTCGACGCCGCGATCGACCTGCTGGTCCCGACGGGGAGGGTGGTGGTGATCTCGTACCACTCCGGCGAGGACCGGCTCGTGAAGGAGCACTTCGCCGCCGCCGCCTCGGGCTGGTGCACATGTCCACCGGGCCTGCCCTGCGCCTGTGGCGCCGTCCCTTTGGTGCGGCTGCTCAACCGGGGAGCGCGCATGGCGACGACCGGCGAGCGAGAGGCGAACCGGCGGGCGCAGAGCGCGCGCCTACGGGCGGCGGAGCGGCTCGACGCGAAGCCGCGTCGCACGGGCGCGCCCAGAGGCGAGGAGACCTGATGGCCACCCGTGCCGAACATGCCCGTCAGCTGGCTGGCACAACCACCCGGTCGCGCACGCCGGCGCGACAGGAGGAGCTGGAGCGCCAGCTCGGGCTCCTCGATCATCAGCAGTTGCAAGCCCGTGCGAAGCGCAGGCAATTCCGGGTCCTTGTCGTGTTGTCGGGCATCTTCCTCGCAGCAGCCCTCGTCGTGGTCGCGGGCGGGCGCGCACTGCTGGCCGGCGACCAGGTTCGCGCCGACTCCTTGCAGGCCGGCGTTGCCAGCGCTCTCAGCACAGAGCAGAACCTCCTGCTGCAACGCGCCGAGCTCGAGGCACCCGCGAGGGTCCTTGCCATCGCCGAGCGACGGCTGAAGATGGTGACCCCGAGCTCGGTCGTCTACCTGGCGCCGGTGAACCCTGGTGAGTCTGTCGCACAGGCGCACAGAGGGCTCGGCGCGGTGTCCAGCCGACCCTCTGGCCGGGGGCGACGGACAGCGTCCAGCTCTTCTGCCCGCGTCCGCCGTTCGCACCGATAGGCGGCGACGGTGGCCCGCGCCCGTGACGACCGCGACCGATCCCAGAGGCTCCTCCGGCACGGCGCAGACGACAGTCGGAGGAGCCTTACCGGCAACCCGAGAAGCAGGTCCGCCAGCGTGACCTCTCGCCAACGGATGCTGTCGTCGGCGCCCGGATCCCCGTTCATCCATGCCCCGCGTTCCGCCGCAGCGAGGCGAACGCGGCCTCGACCGGTGACCAGTCGATCAGCTGAGCGCACGCGTATGCCCGATCCGGCCACGCCCAGTCACGTCCGGCAGCGCCCCGGGCCGAGGCGGACCGCTGGGACAGTCTCCCGCAAGCTGCCGCCGCCTCCGTCGCACGCGATCCGCCTTGTCACCCTGCTCGTGGCGCTCTCCGCCGGACTTGCCTTCCTCGCCTGGAACGTGCTCAACGACCAGGGCTTCTCCGCGGCGAAGTACGCTGCCTACGGCCGCTCCGAGCTGTACCGCACCGTCTCGCTCCCCGCGTTGAGGGGGACCATCTACGACAGGAACGGCAACGTGCTCGCCGTCTCGGTCCCACGCGTCGACGTCGTGGCCGATGACTTCCTCGTCAACAAGGAGTCGGTCGACCTTGTGGCGCTCTCCCGCCTGCTCGGGGTGCCACCGGCCACGCTGCTGGCCAAGCTCAGCCAGCACAGCGGCTACGTTCCTCTTGCCTACCAGGTGGACGCCAGGCTCGAGTCGAAGATCGCCGCGCTCGACCTGCCGTATCTGAGCTTCGTGCCCGACACCGAACGCGTGGACCCGGCGGGCAGCCTGTTCTCGCCCCTCCTCGGCATCGTTGGTTGGGGCGACAAGGGCCTGTCCGGGATCGAGTACCGGGATCAGCAGGAGCTCGCCGGGCGCTCCGGCCAAGAGGAGCTGGCGATGGGGGCGTCGGGCCTCGCGCTGCCCGGCGTTGCGCGTGACGTCAGCCCGGCGCGCCAGGGAACGGGGCTCGTCCTCACTCTCGACGAGCCTCTGCAGTTCGAGGTCACCAAGCTCCTGGCGGCGCAGATCCAGGCACAGAGAGCCGACAGCGGCATCGTCGTCGTCCTCGACACCCGGACGGGCGGCATTCTCGCTATGGCGAACCTCGTACGTACGGCCTCGGGGCGGGTGGTCCCCGCCGAGCAGGCTCTCGCCCTCACCGCGCAGTACCAACCGGGCTCGGTGATGAAGCTCGCCACCATCTCCGGCGCCCTTCAAAGCGGCCTCATCAGCCCTACCACCCAGTTCACGGTTCCGTTCCAGATCAACGTGGGCGGCTGGCCGTTCCAGGACGCCGAGTACCACCCGACCGAGTCGATGCCCGTCAGCCAGATCATCGCCCAGTCCTCCAACGTCGGGACGATCGAGATCGCCCGCCTGCTCGGTGCCCAGCGCCTCTACCACTTCCTTACCGACCTCGGCTTCGGGCAGACGACCCGGCTTGACTGGCCGGGCGAGACTGCCGGTACCCTCGCAGCACCCGCCCAGTGGTCGGGATCCTCCATGGGAAGCATCCCGATCGGCACTGGTGAGGCAGTTACTGCCATGCAGATCGTCGATGCCTACAACGCTGTCGCCAACGGCGGCGTCTTCGTCCCCCCTCGACTTGTCGAGGCCACGGTCGCGCCGAACGGCCAGGAGCACATGCTGCCGGCGGCGCCGCAGCGCCGCGTGCTCGACGCGAGCACCGTGCGCCAGCTCGTGCCGATGCTCGAGGGGGTGACGGCGAGCGGGACTGCGACGCTCGCCCAGGTCCCGGGCTACACGGTCGCCGGGAAGACCGGGACGGCTCAGATCCCGAGCACGACCCATGCCGGCTACCAGCCCGGTGCATGGGACGCCACGTTCGTGGGCTTCGTCCCGGCCCAGGCGCCTCGGCTCACAGCCATCGTCGTGCTCGACCACCCGGCCGACATCTACGGCGGCAGCGCCTCGGCACCCGTGTTCTCAGCCATCATGCGCTACGCGCTGCGTCACTACGACATCTCGCCCCCTGCGGTCGGCACGACGAGCACCTTCCAGCCGTGAGCCGAGACGCAGCCGGGGCCGTGTCGAGCAAGCCCGCGCGAGGCTCGCCGAAGCCCGTCGAGCTCGAAGCGATCGCCTCACGGGTGCGGGCGATCGAGGTAGTGGGCCCCTCACAGGGCGTTCGCGTGAGGCGCGCTGTGTACGACCATCGCCGGCTCGATCCGCCGGGCAGCGGCGGCGGGGATCTTTTCTGCTGCCTCGTCGGCGAGCGCAACGATGGCCATGAGCTCGCCGGCCGGGCTGTCGAGCACGGTGCGGTCGCTTTGCTGGTCGAGCACTGCGTGGATGTCATGGCGGAGGTACCCCAGGTGGTCGTAGGCAACGGGCGGGGGCGTCCTGCCATGGCGGAGGCAGCCTGTCTCCTCGAGGGTGACCCGGCATCCTCGCTCGTGACTGTCGGCGTCACAGGGACGAACGGCAAGACGACGACCACCTACCTCGTCCGAGCGATCCTCGAGCGGCACGGCTGGCCCACGGCGGTCGTAGGGACCCTCGGAGGTCCGAGGACCACACCGGAGGCGCCTGAGCTGCAGGCCACCTTCCGTAGGGCGGTCGCGGCGGGCAGGACGGCTGTCGCGCTCGAGGTGACGTCACATGCGCTCGCACAACACCGAGCCGACGGTTACCGCCACGACGTTGCCGTCTTCACGAACCTCAGCCAGGATCACCTCGACTACCACCACACGATGGAGGCCTACTTCGAGGCCAAGGCGTTGCTGTTTTGCGAGGGGCATGCTCGCGCCGGGGTGGTCAACGGCGACGACCGCTACGGCCGGCGGCTGCTCGAGCGCGCCCGGATACCACTCTCAGCGTTCTCGATCGAGGAGGCGGGCTCTCTCGAGCTCGGAGCGTCCGAGAGCCGTTTTGTCCTGCGGGGCGAGCCAGTGCACTTGAAGCTTGCCGGCGAGCTCAACGTGCGCAACGCAGTGGCCGCAGCGGCCGCCGCCAGAGCGCTGGGCATCGACGATGCCACGATCGCCCGCGGTCTGTCAGAGGCCGGGCCGGTGCCCGGCCGTTTCGAAGCGGTGGCGAACGCCTTGTCGCTCCCCGTCCTTGTCGACTACGCCCACACGCCCGCCGGGCTCACCGAGGCACTCCGCACGGCGCGCCAGGCGGTGCCCGGCGGCCGGGTGATCGTCGTCTTCGGCGCCGGCGGAGACAGGGACCACGAGAAACGGCCGCTCATGGGCAAGGCGGCCACGCGGCTCGCAGATCTCGTGATCATCACCTCGGACAATCCTCGTCACGAGGACCCTCTCGCGATCATCGAGGAGGTGCGCGCCGGTTGCTCGGGCGGAGTCGAGGTCGTCGTCGAGGCTGACAGGCGCCTCGCGATAGAGGTAGCGCTGCGCCGAGCCCTTCCAGGAGACGTCGTGCTCGTCGCTGGAAAGGGGCACGAGACGACACAGCAGGTAGGGGAGGACTACCTGCCGTTCGACGACCGCGTCGCCGTGAGGGAGATCGCAAGGACCGTGGCGGCCGAGGGGTGATCTCGCTCTTCACCTCCGGTGGCGTCGCTCTCCTCATCGCAGGCTTCGGGACGCCGATCCTGCTCCGCTGGCTGATTCGCTGGCGGATCGGCCAGCACGTGCGCGAGGACGGCCCAGCCCAGCACGCCGCCAAGCAGGGCACCCCGACGATGGGTGGCATTGCCATGCTCGGCGGCCTCCTCGCGGGCTACGCCCTCGGGCACATCGGGACGGGGGCGCAGTTCACGCGCTCGGGTTGGCTCGTCGTGCTGGCCGTCATAGCCACCGGTCTCGTCGGCGCGACCGATGACTGGCTCAAGGTGAGCCGCCAGCGGAGCCTTGGGCTCAACAAGCGAGCAAAGTTCGGGCTGCAGCTGGCGATCGCACTCGGCTTCGCGTTCGCCGCCTTGCACTGGGCCGGGGTGAGCACGCACCTGTCCTTCACGCGGTGGGACCTGCCCGGGACGTCGCTCGGCACGGTCGCCTGGGTGATCTGGGCCGTTCTCATCATCGTCGGCGGGTCGAACGCTGTGAACCTGACCGACGGCCTCGACGGTCTCGCGGCCGGTTCGTCGGCCTTCGCCTTCTCGTGCCTCACGATCATCGCCTACTGGCAGTTCCGTCACCCGGCGATCTACCGGGTGCCGCACGCCCTCGACCTCGGCCTGGTGGCGATAGCCGTGGCGGGCGCGTGCGTCGGCTTCCTGTGGTGGAATGCCGCCCCTGCGCGCATCATCATGGGCGACACCGGTTCGTTGGCGCTGGGGACCGGCCTCGCCTGCCTTGCGTTGCTCATGAACGTGCAGCTATTGCTGCCGATCATCGGTGGTCTCTTCGTCGTAGTGACGTTGTCGGTCGTCGTCCAGGTCGTCAGCTTTAGGCTGTTCCACAGGCGGCTCTTGCGCATGGCACCGCTCCATCACCACTTCGAGCTGGTCGGATGGCCCGAGACGACGGTCACCATCCGCTTTTGGATCTTCTCGGGCCTTTGCACCGCGCTCGGGCTCGGCCTCTTCTACGCGGACTTCCTCTCGGTGGGCAGGCTCGGATGAGCGAGTCTCGGGTGCTCGTGGTCGGGTTCGCGATGACCGGCAGGGCGGTCGCCTCTTTCTACGCAGGGAGGGGGGTGGCGGTGCGGGCCGTCGACGATCTCGATCCTTGCTCCGAGGCGGCAGAGGAGATGAGAAAGGCCGCCGAGGCGGTCGGGGCGGACCTCGAGCTGGCAGTCTCCAACCGGAGGCTGGCAGCGCTCGCCGCCTCGGTTGACCGTGTCGTGCTCTCGCCCGGGGTGCCGCCTGCCCACCCGGTCTTCGCGCTGGCGCCCGCCGGCCGGATCGTCTCTGAGATCCAGCTCGGTTCGGAAGTCGCCCTGGAGGCGGGGATCCCCCTTGTAGCGGTCACCGGGACCAACGGCAAGACGACGGTCACATCTCTTGTCACCGCCATGCTGCAGGCTTCCGGAAGAGGCGCCGTGGCCGCCGGCAACATCGGCCGGCCGCTCGTCGAGGCGGCCTCCGAGGGCGTCGGCGTCGAGGCTCCGCCGAACAGGGCGCCCGAGGTCATCGTTGTCGAGGCTCCGCCGAACAGGGCGCCCGAGGTCATCGTTGTCGAGGCGTCGTCGTTCCAGCTCGCCTGGACGACGTCCTTTCGGCCCGCGGTCGCCTGCTGGCTGAACTTCGCCCCGGATCACCTCGATTGGCACCACGACCTCGACGAGTACGCCAGGGCAAAGGCCCGCATCTGGCGCAATCAGGAGGAGAGCGACGCCGCCGTGTGGAATGCCGAGGACGAAGTGGTGGCCTCGGCGGCGCGCCAGGTCGCAGCCCGTAGCGTGCCCTTCGGCCTCAAGCTCGGCAACGGTGCCTACCGTGAGGCGAACGGCAGGCTGCTCACACCGGCGGGCGACCTGATCGCCGAGGTTGCCGAGCTGCCGCGAGGATTGCCCCACGACCGGTCGAATGCCCTCGCGGCCGCCGCGTCGGCCCTCGAGGCCGGAGCGACCGTTGGCGGCTGCCGGGCGGCGCTCATGTCCGGAGTCGCGATGCCTCACAGGATCGAGCTCGTGGCCGAGCGCTCTGGAGTCAAGTTCTACGACGACTCCAAAGCGACGACGCCATCGGCGGTAGCCGCCGCCCTGGCCGGCTTCGCTTCTGTGGTGCTCATAGCCGGCGGGAGGAACAAGGGGCTCGACCTCGGGGCGATCCCCGAGGCGCTCGTCGCCGAGGAGCTCGCCGGGAGCGGCCCAGGAACAGGCCGGCTGCGGGGAGTGGTTGCCATCGGGGAGGCGCAGGACGAGGTCGTGGCCGCCTTCTCGCCCTTTGTGGCGGTCGAGCGGGCGTCGACCATGCACGAGGCGGTCGCAGTGGCGGTCGGCCTCGCCGAAGCGGGCGACGCCGTGCTGCTCTCTCCTGGCTGCGCTTCTTTCGACTGGTACCGATCCTACGGCGAGAGGGGCGACGACTTCTCGAGGGCAGTACGCGGGCGCCTCGCCGGAGGGCCGAGCGACAGGAGGCGGATGTGACCATCACGACGATCCCCATCGGGCGAAGGCGCCGGGACAGCCGCCGGCGCGAGGAATCGGCCCAGCCGTCAGGGCCTTCGTTCGGGGGGACGCGCCATCGGGTGGAGTCGGAGGGTGTGGCGGGGCTGGCTCACAGCACTGAGCACCGGGTGCTCATCGTCTCGGTGGGCGGTCTCCTCCTCGTCGGGTTGCCAATCGTGCTGGCGGCGTCGTCGATCAATGCCGTCCTTGCCGGGGCGTCGCCGTGGTCCGACTTCGTCCGCCAGTGCATCTTCGTGGTGGTAGGTCTGGCGGTCGCGGCGGTGGCGAGCCGCGTGAGACCGGAGACCCTTCGCCGCTTCCGCTTCGTGCTGCCCATCGGGGTGCTCTGCCTGCTCGTCGCCGTCTTCCTGCCCGGGCTCGGCCACTACGCCGGCGGGTCGAGCCGCTGGATCGGAGTCGGGCCCATCCAGGTCCAGCCTTCGGAGCTCATGAAGCTGGCACTCATCGTCTTCGGGGCAGACCTCCTCGCCCGCCGGGCCCGCCGGCGCGACCAGTTCCAGGCGCTCGTCGTCCCCCTCCTCGTCCTTCTTGCACTGGCCGGGATGCTCATCATGAAGCAGCCGGACCTCGGGACGGCGATCATCCTGTGCTGCATCACGTTCGGGCTGTTGTTCGCCGCAAGCGTGAGGCTCCGCCTGCTGGCGGGGGTGATGGCGACGGTCGCCCTCGTGGGCGGGTACCTGGCGCTGCACGCCGCCTACCGTCGCGACCGCCTCCTCTCTTTCATGAACCCGTTCGCCCACGCATCGGGGACGGGCTACCAGGTAGTGCAGTCCCTCGCCACGCTCGGGCTCGGGGGTCCACTCGGCAACGGGGTCGGCGGGACGCCGACGACCTGGGGCTACCTGCCGAACTCGCACACCGACTTCGTGTACGCCGTGGTCGGTGGCAACCTTGGCCTCTTCGGCTCGTTCGCCGTGCTCCTCGGCTTCGGCGCCTTTGCATGGGCCGGGATAAGGGTGGCGGCGCGCGAGCGTGAGCTCTTCACGAGGTATCTCGCCGTCGGGATCACGGTCTGGATCCTCACCCAGGCAATCATCAACATCGGGGGAGTAGTGGGGGCGCTGCCGGTCACCGGGATACCGCTGCCCTTCGTGTCCTATGGCGGCTCCGCCCTCGTGGTCGCTATGACGGGGGCGGGGATCCTCGTCGGCATCGCCCGGCGCCAAGAGGTCGGGCCGCCGTTGGCGCCCGCCGCCCCGACCGGTGTGAGAGCCAAGGGCGGCCGAGCATGAGAACGACGGACGCGCCCGCAGCGAGCAAAGACGGCGTGGGACGATCGGCTTCCCGCATCTATGCGGTCGTAACCGGCGGAGGTACCGGTGGGCACGTGCAGCCGGCCCTGGCGATCGCCGAAGCGCTCGTCGCCGCCGGCCACGAACCGGGCTCGATCCACTTCGTCGGAGGCCGTCGCGGGATTGAGGGAAGGCTCGTTCCCGAGAGCGGCTTCGAGATCACGACCCTGCCCGGCCGCGGGCTCGAGCGGCGCCTCAGCGCACGCAACGTGCGCTCCGCTCTCGAGATCGCGTCTGCGGTCATGACGGCTTCGAAACTGCTCCAGAGCATGAGGCCCCGCGTCGTGGTCACCGTCGGCGGCTACGCAGGCCTGCCGGCCGCGCTCGGCGCTCTGCTCCTGCGGATCCCCCTCGTCGTCGTCACCTACGACGCCGTGCCGGGGGCGGCCAACAGGCTCGTCGCCCGCGCCGCCGCGGCGAACGCCGTCGCCTACCCGGGAACCGGGCTCCGGCGCTCGGTCGTCACGGGACCGCCCGTCCGCTCGGGCGTGCTCGCGCTCGACCGCAGTCCGGCGGGGCGAGCCAGCGCCCGCGCAGAGCTCGGCATCGACGCCGGGCGCCGCCTCGTCGTCGTGACGGGCGGCTCGCTCGGCGCCGGGACGATCAATGCGGCAGCGCTCGACTGGTGCAGAGCGCTGAACGATCGGGCGGACCTGGCCGTCTACCACGTGGCGGGCGACCGCAACCTCGAGGCCGTCGCCACGGCGGCGCGAGAGGCGCATCTCGGGGAGGAGGCTCTCGACTATCGCCTCGTCGGCTTCGAGTCGAGGTTCCCGCTCCTGCTCGCCGCCTGCGACCTCGTCGTCGGGCGTGCGGGTGCCTCGACGGTGGCGGAGCTCTCGGCGATCGGAGTGCCGAGCATCCTCGTCCCGCTTCCCGGCGCCCCCTCTGACCACCAGACCCGCAACGCCCGCACGATGTCCTCGGTGGGCGCAGCCGTGGTGCTGGCCGATGCCTCCTGCACCGGCGGGAGGCTCGGCGAGGCGATCGCCTCCCTCCTCGGGGACCCGATGCGCCTCGAGTCCATGGGGGAGGCGGCACGCTCGCTCGGTCATCGCGACGCTGCGGCGAAGATCGCGGCTATCGCCGAGTCGGTCGCGAGGGCTCGATGATCGACCTGTCCGCACACCAACACGTCCATGTGGTCGGGGCCGGAGGCGCCGGCATGAGTGCCATCGCTCAGGTGCTCGCGACGATGGGCCACGAAGTCTCGGGCAGCGACTTGAAGCCGTCGCGCATGTTCGAGCGCCTCGGGCGGTCCGGGCTCAGGATGACCGTCGGCCACGACGCTGCCAACGTGCTCGGCGCGACGGCGCTCGCCATCTCGACAGCGGTGCCCGCCTCCAACACCGAGGTGAGAGAGGCAGCTCGCCTCGGCATCCCCGTGTTGTCGAGGGCGGACGTGCTCGCGGGCATCGCCGCCCTCCGCCGGACGATCGCCGTGGCAGGTACGCACGGCAAGACGACCACCTCCTCGATGCTGTCGCTCATTCTCGTCGAAGCCGGGCTGAAACCGAGCTTCATCATCGGTGGGGATGTGAACGACATCGGGACGAACGCCGTCTGGGAGGAGGGGGAATGGCTCGTCGTCGAGGCCGACGAGAGCGACGGCACGTTTCTTCGCATCGGTCCGGAGATTGCCGTGGTGACCAACGTCGAGCCCGACCACCTCGAGCACTACGGCTCCTTCGAAGCCCTGAAGGAGTCCTTCAGGTCGTTCATGGCCGGCGCCTCGGCTTGCGTGGTGTCGGCAGACGACGCCACTGCGATGGCGCTCGCACCGAACGGCGCCACGACCTTCGGCCGCAGCGAGCGCGCCGCCATCAGGATCGGTGACATCGTCGCGGGCAGGAGCGAGGTCGCCTTCCCGCTCGAAGAGCGCGGCGCCGACCTCGGGACCTTCAGTGTGGCCGTCCCGGGTGTCTACAACGCCAGCAACGCGACAGCCGCCGTGGCGGCTGCCGGTGCTGCCGGCGTCGACACCGAAGTGGCGCGCCGTGCGCTTGCCCGCTTCGCCGGGGTCGCCCGCCGCTTCGAGTTCAGGGGCGAGCACAACGGCGTCACGTTCGTGGATGACTACGCCCACTTGCCGGGCGAGGTACGAGCGGTCATCGCAGCTGCCCGGGACGGAGGCTTCGCGAGGGTGGTGGCGGTCTTCCAGCCGCACCGCTACTCGCGCATCGCCGCCCTGGCGCGGGACTTCGCCGACGCGTTCACCGGTGCCGACGTCGTCCTTGTGACCGAGGTGTACGCGGCGGGGGAGGCGCCCCGTCCGGGGGTCACGGGCCGGCTCGTCGTCGACGCCGTGCTGGCGGCCCATCCGAAGGCTGCGATCGAGTACGTCGCCTCGCACGACTCGCTCCTCGAGGCGCTGCGCGCCGAGCTGAGGCCCGGCGACTGCTGCCTCACCCTCGAGGCCGGCGACCTCACCTCGCTGCCCGATGAGCTGATCGGCGACGACCGGTGGTAGTGGGCGCAGCGATCGATGCCCTCGCCGGGAGGCTGAAGGATCTCGCCGAACGCGACGTGCCGATCGGCCCGCTCACCACTTACCGGGTGGGGGGCAGGGCGGCGCTTCTCGCCGAGGTTCGCGGCGAAGCCGATCTTGTCACCCTCCTCGGTGCCGTACCGGGGCTCGAGGTACCGGTCCTCGTCCTCGGCAAGGGGTCCAACCTGCTCGTCGCCGACTCGGGCTGGCCCGGGCTGTGCGTGCGGATCGGCGACAAGCTGGCGGCGCTCGACATCGAGGCCAGCCGGGTGACGGCCGGAGGCGGCACGCCGTACCCGGTGCTCGCCCGGCGCAGTGCCGCGGCAGGCCTTGTCGGGATGGAGTGGGCGGTCGGCATCCCGGGCTCGGTCGGCGGCGCCGTGCGGATGAACGCGGGCGGTCACGGCGCCGAGACGAGCGAGCGCCTGCGGTCGGCCCGCCTGGTCGATCTTCGGGCGGGGAGCGACCGTGAGGTGGCAGTGGGAGACCTTCATATGTCCTACCGCCATTCGTCGATCTCGGGCAGCGAGATCGTCGTCGAGGCCGTCTTTGCCCTCGAGCAGGGCGATCCAGAGGAAGCAGAGGAGCGCATCGGCGAGATCGTGCGATGGCGGCGGGAGAACCAGCCCGGTGGCCAGAACGCCGGCTCGGTGTTCACCAACCCCGAGGGCGACAGCGCGGGACGCCTGATCGAAGAGGCTGGGCTGAAAGGCCTGAGCATCGGCTCGGCGAGCGTCTCGGCCAAGCATGCCAACTTCATCCAGGCGGAGCCCGGCGGTTCGGCCGACGATGTCCGGCGGCTCGTCGAGAGGGTGCGGGAGGTAGTCCGCGACCGTCTCGGTGTCGAGCTCTCGGTCGAGGTGCAGATGGTCGGCTTCGATGCGCACTGAGATCCCCCACACCACAGCCAGTAGACGGCAAGCTTCTCCCGGTGAGCGAGCGACCAGGAGCAGGAGTGATCGCACTATGACAGACCCGAGGATCCACGAGCGCCGCGTGCTCGTCGCCCGCCAGATCGGCCGCAGGCGGCGCCGGCGCCTCCTTGGTCTGTTGGCTGTTGTCGCCCTCGTCGCCGGCGGGTTCGCCGTCGTGCACTCGTCGCTGCTCGGAGCTCGCCACGTCCATGTGAGTGGCGCCCGTCACACGGCGCGCGGCGCCATCATCCAAGCCGCCGGGCTATCCGGGGCACCGCCGCTTGTCGACGTCGACGCCGCCGCCGTCGCCAGGCGCGTCGAGCGGCTCCCCTGGGTAGCCACCGCGCGGGTGAGCATCGCCTGGCCCTCGAGCGTCGCCATCTCCATCACCGAGCGGGTACCGGTCGCCGCGCTGCCGCTGCCGACGGCAGGGTTCGCGATCTGCGATCCGACCGGCCGTGTCCTCGAGGACGTGGTGACGCGCCCGCCTTCGCTGCCGCTCGTCATGGGTGTGGCCCGCGTCGGGCCACCCGGCTCGCATCTTCCCGCCTCTGCCGCCGAGCTCACTGCCGTGGCGGGCTCGCTGCCGGAGTCGATGGTGCCACGGACGATGGCCATCAGGCCCTCGAGTGCCGGCGTCGAAGTCGACTTCTCAAGCGGTCTCGTGGCCTTGATCGGGGGGACCGGGTCGCTCTCCCAAAAGTTCGTCGCGCTCGCCACGGTGCTGGCTCACGGCGGTCTCTCCGGCGTCGGCACCGTCGACGTGCGCGTCCCGACAGCACCCGTCTTGATTCGCAAGGCATCGAGTCCTATCGTTCCGGGCATCGGTGGCGGCTAGTGAGGTACACCCCGCGCCGGGCTTCCGGCAGCAGCCGTCGCCCCGCCGGGAGCACAGGGAGCGCGAATGACTAGTCCGGGCCAGAGCTTCATTGCCGTCATCAAAGTCGTCGGGGTCGGCGGCGGCGGCGTCAACGCCGTCAATCGGATGATCGATGCAGGACTGCAGGGCGTGGAGTTTGTCGCGGTCAACACGGACGCCCAGGCACTCTTGATGAGCGAGGCCGACATCAAGCTCGACATCGGCCGCCAGCTCACCCGGGGCCTCGGCGCCGGCAGCGACCCGGAGGTCGGACGCCAAGCCGCAGAGGAGCACCTCGAGGAGATCGAGGAGGTCCTCAAGGGCGCAGACATGGTGTTCATCACCGCCGGCAAGGGTGGAGGCACCGGCACCGGAGGGGCACCTGTCGTCGCAGAGGTGGCAAAGGGCCTCGGAGCCCTCACGATCGGCGTCGTCACGCGCCCGTTCGCCTTCGAAGGCCGGCGCCGTGCCAACCAGGCCGAGCAGGGTATCCAGCGCCTGAAGGAGAAGGTTGACACGCTCATCGTCATCCCGAACGAGCGCCTGCTTGCCATCTCCGACGAGCACACCTCTATGGTCGATGCCTTCAGGCTCGCCGACGAGGTGCTCCTGCAGGGCGTGGCCGGCATAACCGACCTCATCAACGTGCCCGGGCTCATCAACACCGACTTCGCCGACGTGAAGATGGTGATGTCCAACGCCGGCTCCGCCATCATGGGCATCGGCCGGGGCTCGGGCGAAGGGCGGGCGGTGAACGCCGCCCGCCATGCCATCACGAGCCCGCTGCTCGAGGCCTCCATCGAGGGGGCCCGCGGCATCTTGCTGAACATCGCCGGAGGCAGCGACCTCACGCTCTTCGAGGTGAACGAGGCAGCCGCGATCATCCACGACGTGGCCCACCCGGACGCGAACATCATCTTCGGCAACGTCGTCGACGACTCGCTCGGGGACCAGGTGCGCGTTACGGTCATCGCCGCCGGCTTCGACCGCTTCGAGGAGCAGAGCGAGGAGTCGCGCCGGGCAAGCCGTCCGGCTCGCCACGCGGCACCCTCGGGGAGCCGCGCACCGGCCGGGCCGACCCAGCCGGCTCGCCCCCAGGCAGGCGCCGCGCCGGGCGCCGGCACCGAGCGCCCGCCCGGGGAGCAGGGCCGGCGCGCCGGGTCCGGTGAGGCCGCGGCGACGCCGAGACCGCGAGCTGACGTCCTGCCAGAGGTCTTCGCCTCGCGAGGCGATGACCCCGGCGACGACCTCGACGACGACTTCGACGTCCCGTCGTTCCTCAAGTAGCCCCCGGAGCGCCCCAGGGGCGGGACAAAGGGGCGAGGTGATCGTCGAACAGGTGGCAGCATCGCGGCCGCTCCCTCCCGTGCTCGAGTTCCCTGTCCGGCGGCTGATCGAGGGTGCCTCGGACCGGTTGCGGATCCTGCTCACGACGGCTGCGGCCGGCGACGTCGCTCCATCTGCCCCCTCTGGCGCTCTTGCCCGAGCTCGCGTCACGCCTGGTCGTTGGCACATGACGAGGCAGGCGCACGGAGCATCTGTGCTGTGCGCCCAGCAAGCTGCCGACGGTTCTTCGGGCGACGGGCTCGTGGCAGCGACGGTGGCCGGGACCCCTTCCGCCGGGGTGCTCGCCATGTTCGCGGCCGACTGTGCCCTCATCGGGCTCGCCAGCCCCGAAGGCGTGATCGGCGTAGCCCACTGCGGCTGGCGCGGGCTCGAAGCGGGCATCGTCGAGGAGGTGGCGGCAGCGATGAGGTCGCTCGGGGCGAGCGACCTCGCGGCGGTGCGCGGTCCTTGTATCGGGCCCGAGTGCTACGAGTTCGGGACCGGCGGTCTCGGCCGCCTCGTCGAGCGATACGGCCCGTCGCTCGCCTCGAAGACCCGCAGCGGCTCGGCGGCTCTCGACCTTCGTGCCGGGGTGCGCGAAGCGGCTCGGAGGGCCGGTGTGTCGCGCTTGGTCGAAGTAGCCGCCTGCACGTCCTGCGACCCCGGTTGGTACTCGTACCGGGCGAGGCGGGACACGGCGCGTTTTGCTCTCGCCGTGACGGACGCGCCGTGAGCGCCGGAGGCAGCGAGCTCGGTGGAGCCGTTCGACGCGGGCGAGCAGCATTGGAAGAGCGCATCAGGGCAGCGGGCGGCGACCCAGGACGCGTCTCTAT
>JAKATT010000032.1:15021-16943 GCA_021818615.1 Actinomycetes bacterium
CGCCGGCTCGGTGAGGTGGCACTATCTCGGCGCGATCCAGCGCAACAAGATCGGCAAGCTGGCACCCGTCGTGAGCTGCTGGCAGTCAGTGGCGCGATCCGAGGAGGCGGCGGCGATCGGGCGACGCGGCGAGGGAGCTGAGCCGGAGATCTTCGTCGAGGTGGACTTCTCGGGCCTGCCCGGTAGGGGAGGCTGCGCGCCCGCGGCCGCCGGCGACGTCGTCGACGCCGCACGGCGCGCCGGATGCAGGGTGCGGGGCCTTATGACGGTCGCACCGCTCGTGGGCGACGAGCGGGTCGGGGGAGGAGCCGGCGGGGTGTCGGAGGGGACGCCAGCAAGGCGGCAGCGCGAGGCCGCACGCGAGGTGTTCCAGCGCTGTGCTGCCCTCGGCGCTGAACTGGGCCTCTTGGAGCTGTCGATGGGCATGACCGACGACCTCGAGGAGGCGGTCGCCTGCGGGAGTACCATGATACGGATCGGCACCGCCCTGTTCGGCCCGCGCGAGACGCGAAGTCCGCACGGCGGGCTGCCTTCCCTGCAACAATGACCGGCAGAGGAGGTCCCGATGGCTTCGTTCATGCAAAAGGCGCTCCAGTACCTCGGTCTCAAGGACATCGAGGACGACGACTTCTACGACGACGAGATGCCCGAGCCCGGCGCGAGCCACGGCAGGACGACGTATCCCGAGCCGTCGGCCGAAGCCGCAGCCGGGAGTGTCCCGGTCGCGACCGTCCGTCCGCTGGTCCGTGACGACATCCGTGGTCAGGTGACCGGTGGAAGACAGCCGTCCGGCGTGGTGAGGCCGATCGTCGCGCAGCGCCACAGCAAACCCCAGGTAGTCACGCCGGCGCGTTTCTCGGATGCGCAGGAGATCGGCGATCTCGTGAAGGCGAATCATCCGGTGATCGTGAACCTGCAGGCGAGCGAGCGCGACCTCGCGCGGCGGATGATCGACTTCTGCTCGGGGCTCACGTACGCGCTCTCGGGATCGATGGAGAAGGTGGCCGAGCAGGTGTTCCTGCTCACGCCTTCGAACGTCGAGGTGTCGCCGGAGGAACGGCAGCGCCTGCAGGAGCGGGGACTGTTTCGTTCGTGAGCCCGTGAGGCGCTGAGCAGCGGGAGCGCGCGGCGGGAGCCCGGTTCGAGCGGCTAGCGTCAGATCGGCGAGGAAAGGACATCGGGTCGTGGTTGTCGCGATCATCGACTACGTGCTGTACGCGTTCGTGATCTGCATTTGGATCCGAGCGATCCTCTCGTGGTTCCCGACCACACCGGGTGGCTTCACAGCGGGTCTCGGTCGTGCGGTGACTGCTGTCACCGACCCCGTTCTGAGGCCCGTCCGGCGGATCCTGCCGCCCATGCGAGCCGGTGGGGGTGCACTCGATCTGTCACCGCTTCTCGTCTCGGTCGTCGCGCTGGTTCTCATCCGCGTGATCTGAGCCGGCCCATCCGCGCCAGGGGTGCCGTCTCCTGGTACTTTCGGCAAGCATGGAGATCTCCGCCCGAGTGTTGCGGGAAGTCGAATTCAGCGGGAGCTTGCGGGGGTATAACACCGACGAGGTCGACGAATTCCTCGAGAAGGTCGCCCTCGCCGTCGACGGGCTGCAGGCGGAGCTGCGTGCCGCCCTCGAACGTGCCGAACGCCAGCCGATCGAGGTGCAGACGGCCCCCAGCGGCGGTGACGACGACACCCTCCGAAGGACGCTCGTGCTCGCTCAGCGCACGGCCGATCTCGCCATCAAGGAGGCTCAGGAGGAGGCAGATCAGCTTATCCAGCGGGCACGGGCGGAGGCGGAGACGACGCTCGGGGAGGCCAAGCGTTCGGCGGAGACGACGCTCGGGGAGGCCAAGCGTTCGGCGGAGACGACGCTCGGGGAGGCCAAGCGTTCGGCGGAGCGGCTCACCTCGGAGGCAGAGCGCCG
>JAKATT010000185.1 GCA_021818615.1 Actinomycetes bacterium
ATGAGCCTCGTGATCGGCGAGAACCGGACACCGGCGAAGGCGCCGGCCGCCGCGAACTCCCGCCGCAGGTGGAGCGACACGACCGGGCTGCGAACGGCGACCCAGACCGGCGTCAGCGGGTCGCCGTGCTGCAGCTCTCGGACGACCGCGAGGAGTCGTACGTCGCCCGACCTGCCTGCAGCCACCCATTCGACCCGTCCCGACACCACCTCGATGCTACGAGAGGGGTGTGTCTCTCACAGCGTCTCGGCTCTCCTCAGCCATCACTGTTCGCCTCCTCCTGCAGGGCGGCAAGGCTGCACGGAGGCTCGAGGCGCGTCGCCACGTGGGCGCGACCGCGCGACAGCCACGACTTCACGGTCCCAGCTGGCGCCCCCATCTAGTCGGCGACCTCGGCCACCGACAGATCGGCCAGGTAGTGAAGGACGAGGGCTTCCCGCTCAGGCGCCGTCAGGGCCGACATAGCCGCCACCAGCTCTTCGCGAGGTCGAAGGCCACCTGCCGTACGAAAGCCTCCGGGGATGCACAGGAGCTCACCCTGGCCCAGGCCATCCATGTGCGCACGAACGCCTCCTGGACGAGATCCTCGGCGCCAGCCAGGTCGCCGGTGAGCGCGAACAGCTGCCGGACGAGCCGATCCCGGCTCGCTTCGTACAGCGCGTCAAAGTCGCCCTCCGACCGCACGGCATCCCTTCGTCCACCTCTATCGCTCCCGGGCCCGACGCATGGTTGCACCAGATGCGCAAAGCGGCTGCCCCCTCGTTGCCGCCTCCCTCCGGGCGCGCCGATGGGCCGACGCGATGGCCGGCCCATCTGAGCGGTCTGATCCGGTCCCGGACGCCGCAGGGGCGCCCTGCCGTGATTGGGGAGCAAGAAAGCGGCGTGGCGGCGAGGGAGTGCACAGCATGAGCCGCCCCCTGCTCTCGAGAGGCTCAGGCGCTACCGGGCAGCGGTCATACTCCACAGGGGTCAGAGCGGCTCGACTTCACCGCTCCGTTCAGTCACGCCCGGGCAACGCGCCCTAGCTTCCGGAGTCCTCAGCCTCGGCCGAGGTGTCCCTAGTCCGGCGGACCCGGCTCCCCGGAACGGTCATTCGCTTCCACGATGACTCCCTTCCGTCTCCATCGCCGAGAAACTTCCTCGACTGGTGACATCGTCCACCCGCGGGCGGGCGGCGTCAACCCCCTGGCGCCAAGTGTCAAAGATCCGTCACGAAGCCGGCGCCGCGACCGGTGAGGGCTCGGGCGGCTCGAGGGCCGGACGGCTGATTCCTGGCAGAATCAGCTCATATGCCTGATCACGCCGCCGACGCCGACGACCGGGTCGGCCGGGACGCAGTCACCGTCACCGTCGAGCTCGGCGGCCCCCTGGACATCTCCGACGTCGCTGCAATCGCGAGCGGCGCAGCAGTCCGCCTCGCCGAGCGCGCCACTGCCCGCATCGAAGCCTCTCGGGCCGTCGTCGAGCGCGCGGTCTCGTCGGGCGCCGTCGTCTACGGCGTGACGACAGGTTTCGGCAGCCTGGCTGACGTCCGGCTGACGAGCGACCACGCCCGCGCCCTGCAGCACGGGCTCATCCGCTCGCACGCCGTCGGAGTCGGCCGGGCGCTCGCCGACGAGGAGGTGCGGGCGATGCTCGCCCTTCGGGCACACGTGCTCGCGCTCGGCTGCTCCGGCGTTCGCCTCGAGGTGGCCCAGCGATTCGTCGACCTGCTCGAGCACGACATCCTCCCAGTCGTCCCCGAGCAGGGCTCCCTCGGGGCATCCGGCGACCTGGCGCCGCTCGCCCATCTTGCTCTCGGAGCTCTCGGCGAGGGCCTCGTCCACATGGGAGGCGCCGTAGTGGCCGCCGGCGAGGCGCTCGCCCGGGCCGGTCTCGGACCGATCACCCTCGAGGCGAAAGAAGGGCTCGCCCTCATCAACGGCACCCAGGCCATGACGGCGATCGGCGTTCTGGCTGCGAGCCGGGCGAAGAGCCTCGCCAAGACGGCCGACATAGCGGCCTGCCTCACGATCGAGGCAATCCTCGGCACGGACCGGGCGTTCGACCCGCGGGTGGTCGGGCTGCGGCCGCATCCCGGCCAGCAGCAGGCGGCACGCAACCTCGTGCGGCTCCTCGAGGGGAGCGAGATCCTCTCGTCGCACCGGGAGAGCGACCACCTCATCCAGGACGCCTACTCGATCCGCTGCGCGCCCCAGGTGCACGGGGCGTTCCGGGACGTCCTCGCCCAGAGCGTCCGCACCCTGGAGACCGAGCTCGCCTCCGTCTCGGACAATCCCATCGTCCTCGCCGACGACGACGAGATCCTCTCCTGCGGCAACTTCCACGGCCAGCCGGTCGGGCACGCCTGCGACAGCCTGGCAGCGGCCACGGTCGGCCTCGCCTCCATCTCCGAGAGGCGCCTCTACCGGCTCTTGGACCCGAAGACCTCCAACGGCCTTCCCCCCTTCCTTGTCGGCGAGGCGGGGGTGAACTCCGGTTTCATGGTCTGCCAGTACACCGCCGCCTCGCTCGTCTCCGAGTCGAAGGGCCTCGCCCATCCGGCCACCGTGGACTCGATCCCCTCCTCGGCCGGGCAGGAGGACCATGTCTCGATGGGCATGATCGCCGCCCGCCACGCCCGGGAGTGCGTGGCAAACGCCGAGGTCGTGATCGCCCTCGAGCTCCTCGCCGCCGCTCAGGGCTGCGACCTGCGGGCGCCTCTTCGCCCCGCCCCCGGTTCGAGCGCTGCGCTGGCAGCCATCCGCCGGCGCATCGCCGGGCTCGAGCACGACCGGGAGCTCAAGGTGGACGTCGACGCAGCCGTCGAGCTCGTCCGATCCGGTGCCATCGTCCGAGCAGTCGAAGAGGAGATCGGAGCCCTCGAATGACCGGTCCTTCCCATCCCGAGACCCACGGCGCCCGCCTCGTCAGAGCGCCCCGTGGCCCCGAGCTCCGCTGCCGGGGATGGGCCCAGGAAGCGGCGCTGCGCATGCTCATGAACAACCTCGACCCGGAGGTGGCCGAACGGCCGGACGACCTCGTCGTCTACGGCGGCTCCGGCCGGGCGGCGCGCTCGTGGCAGGCCTTCGACACGATCGTCGCCACCCTCACCGAGCTCGGGAACGACGAGACGCTCCTCGTCCAGTCCGGCAAGCCCGTCGGCGTCTTCCGCACCCACGAGTGGGCCCCGCGCGTCCTCATCGCCAACTCGAACCTCGTGCCCGACTGGGCCACCCCCGAAGAGTTCCGCCGGCTCGAGTC
>JAKATT010000165.1 GCA_021818615.1 Actinomycetes bacterium
CCAACCGCCGCGACCCGGATGACCGCGCCCCGCATGTCCTCGAGAAGCTTGCCGCGAAAGAACAGCTTCGTCATCTCCACCAACATCGAGCACAACGCCCTCATCGCAGGACCAGCCAGGCGAGTATCCCGAAGACCACGACGGCGAAGCCACCGGCGTTGCCGATCAGGCCTCCGACGGTCCCGGCGAGATCCTTTCCGAGGTCCCTGCCCCCGATCTTGATCCCGCAGACGACCCCCCCGCCGATACCGGCGAGCAGGCCGACCACGACCGCCAGGGCCACCGTCAAGACCTCTCTCCTTCCAGTTGCAGTGCCAGCAGGTCGCGCTCCACATCGCCAAGGGCCTCCTTCGTGAGGAGCGCCTCGTTCACGCACCCGAGACGCCGAAAGATCTCGAGCGCCGCGCCGTAGGCTCGGGCACTGTCGCCGAGGCTCCGGCGGCGATCCTCGGCGGGGAAGTTGGCCAGGGCATTGGCGAGGTTCGCCTGCGTGCGCGCATGTTCGAGAGGCGCCGTCTCCGCTGTGCGGATCTCGAGCGCGGCCCAGTAGCAGCGGATCGCCCGGTCGAGGTTCTCGACAGGGTGCGCCGACGGTAGGTATTGCAGCGCATTGGCCAGGTTGTTCTGCACCATCGCATGCTCGGCCGGGTGGTCCTCGAGGGTATAGACGCTCAGCGCCTCCTCGTAGGACTGGACCGCGAGCACCTGGTGCCCCGTCGCGCCGGCGGGCTGCCCCAGCGCAGGCCGGTGCTGACCCCTCTCCCCGACCCCGGCGGTCGCATCGACCGTTGCGAGGTACGCGGTGGCCAGGTTGGTGTGGATCAGGGCGTACTCGAGGGGGTGGTCGTCACGCGTGAGCACCCTGAGCGCGCGGCGATACTGCCCGACGGCGCCCGCCAGCGCCGAACCGCCAAGTGCTTGCAGCGCGGTCGCGAGATGGAGCCGGACCGTCGCCGCCTCGGTGGCCAGGCCGATCGGAAGGACGGCTCCAGCTGGTTCGAGCACGCCGAGCGCCGCCGTCAGGTACGTCACAGCACGCTGCACGTGCTCGGGCGGGGCCATCGGGGCTCCCTGGAGCGCCGCAGCGAACCTCCACTCCACGCGCGCCCTCAAGAGCGGCGACAAAGAGCGTGCGGCTGCGGACACGGCATCCTCGAAGAGGCGCAGGGCAGCTTCGAGACCTTCCTCGTCTCGCGAGAGAGCCAGGCGCAGCTCTGCCGACCCAGTGGCTACGAACGCATATTCGCCCGGCTCTCTGACGGGATCGAGCATCGAACGCGCCCGCTCAGCCTGGGCTTCGGCCCGGTCGTCCATCCCCAATGCCAGGAGGGTCCGCGCCAGGCAGTAGCGCGCCACGGCCGACTCGGCGTGGCAGGTCGCCGCGTCGAACAGCTCCGAGGCGAGCATGAGGTCCCGCACGGCGCGATCGCTCGGCTGCCCCGAAGCCCCGGCGGCCGCACCTCTGAGGAGGAGTGCGGCGGCTCCGACGTCGAGAGGCGCGCTCGGCGCCGCGAGCACCGGCCGCACGCCGGCAACCGCGCGCTCGAGGAGGCCGAGGTCCGCCGTCATGTAGGCGAGCCATGCCTGCATCACCGCCCTCCAGATCGTCGCCCCGAGGAAGAGGCCCTCGGGACCCGCCGGGGCACCTTCGGAGCTCAGGGCGTCAACAGCGTCCTGGCACGCGTCCACACCGGGCGAGCGAAGGGCCCTGTCGAGCTCCGGCGGGCGTGCACCGCAGGCCCCGATCAAGAGCCCAAAGGGCTCAGGCATCGCACCGATCCCGTCGGTTCGCCCGCCGGTCAGCTCCCTCCAGGTCGCGAGCTCGGGCTCTACAGTCACCGGTGCTCCAGCTGGACGGAGGGTTCCTGCGACGCCACGTCGCGCGACGCCGCCTCGAGCGATGCCACGTACGCGTCGCGCTCCGCGGCACCGAGCTCAGCGGTCACCGTCTCTGCCGCATCCTCGAGGTCGAGCCCGGTTCGCGAGAGCGCCGCCAAACGCACTGCGGCCGAGAGAACCTGGGCGCGGTCAAGCTCAGGCGCCGGTCTGGCAATCCGCCCTTCGTTCACCATCAGGCGGACGAGCACTCCCCGGTCGACCCGCAGGCGCGCAAGACGCTCCGAGGCGAAGACGACCAGCGCCTGCCCCGCACCGTTGGCGGCGGCACTGGGCTCGCCCAGCCGGCTGAGCCGGTTGGCAACCTCGACCTCCAGGGGGGCGGGGTCCATGGTGAGGGCGCATACGAGCGGGGCATCCCCCTTGCGTCGTCCTGCCCCCCGGCAAAAGGCCAAAGCTGTTCGCAAGACCTGTCCGGCGGAGCACAGCCCGCGCACGTTGAGCGGGACCCCGGCGGCACCAGCCGCTGTGATCGCGGCCAGCAAGGACGAGCAGCCGAGCACGCCCACCAGCACGTTGGGCCGCCCGAGCTCTCCCCACAGGCGTCGCGCTGCCGCCGTAGTCGCCGCAGCGTCACCCGACAGCAGGGGGGAGACCGCCACGGTGACGAGCCCGTCGCGCCCGCCCGATCGCCGGTGCACAGCGGAGAGGCGGTCGGCATTTGCCACGGCAAAGTGCATCTCGGCGACTTCTGCAAGGTCCGCCTCTTGGACCGAAGGGATGCCGGCGCGGGCAGGGGACCCGCCGGCCGAAGCGCCTTCCGATGCGCCAGGCGTCGACACCAGGCCCGTGGCCAACCCCGCCGAGATCGCGGCCTCGATGACCGCCGATCGACCAAGCTCACGATGCGCGCCGGTACACCAGAATCCCATTCACCCTCCCCTCGTGAGCGCTTGGCCACGACCATCTGTTGCCCTGCGTGGCACTGTCAGTGCCGTGCAGCGTTGGCCGATCCCCCGGGAAGCAACGGCTGCTGCAGATTGTGCGCTCCGGACTTGCATAAGTCCAATGAAAGGATGTAATAGGCTCGATAAGAAATCATGAAGATACGCTGGTTGGAGACCTTCGTCGCGATCGTGAAGGCGGGCAGCTTCAACGGTGCGGCCAGGACCCTCCTCCTCAGCCAGCCCGCCGTCACCCAGCAGCTCCAGGCACTCGAGCGCGAGCTGGGTTTCCACCTGATCGAACGTGGAGTCCGCGGAGCCCGGCTCACGCCGGACGGGGAGCGGGTGTACGAGCATGCGGCAGCCGTCCTCGGGGCGCTCAGGGACCTCGACGACACCACGCAGCAGATCGCGCTCGGCCGCGCCGGGCGCATCGAGCTGGGAGCGA
>JAKATT010000210.1 GCA_021818615.1 Actinomycetes bacterium
TGTTGCCCGACGGACTCGATGAGCACCGCGGCGGCACTCCGGTTGACCATGGCCGATGGTCGTTGTGTCGCCGCGCGTGCTCACCGCGCCGTCGTTGCTCCTCAGGCTGTCGCCGTCACTCCGCGGTGATCTCCGCAACCGCCATACGCGCCGAGGACTCGTCGACGATCGCCTTCTTCGTCGCGTAGGCGGCGACGAGGGACTGGATCGCGAGATTGTTCACCGCCCGTGGCAGGCCCCGGGCGACCTGGTGGACAAGCGCGATCGCGTCGTCGGAGAAGAGCCGATCCGATCGCCCCGCGAGTGCGAGGTGATGCGCGACGTACGCGCCGGTCTCTTCGGCACTCATTCCCTGGAGGTGGAAGCGGAGCGCGATCCGCTGGTCGAGCGCGGCGAACGCGCCGAGACGGATTCTCCTGCGCAGCGTCGGCTGGCCGCAAAGCACGAGGGCGAACGGCGCCACTGAGTCGAGCTCCGCGTTCATGAGGAGACGCAATCCCTCGAGCTGCTCGGGGGAGCAGAGATGCGCTTCGTCACAGACGAGCACGACGCGCTTGCCCCGCTCGGCTGATTCGGCAGCAAGGAGGTCGGCCGTCTGGGGCACGAGCGCCGCGGCGTGAAAGCGCGGCACGCCGCCGAGCGCACTGACGATCGCACCGTGGAGCCCGCGCACGCCGACCGTCGGGTTGGCGAGGTAGACGACGGTGTGGCGCGACGCGTCAAGGGCGGAGAGCGCGGCGCGGAGCGCCACGGTCTTGCCGGCGCCGACTTCGCCGGTGAGCACCCCCGCCGCGGACTCGGCGACAAGGAAGCCGATTCGGGCGACCGCCTCTTGGTGGCCGGTGCTTTGATGCAGCACTCCTGGCGCGACGTCCTTGCCGAAGGGCATCTTCGAAAAGCCGTAGTGGGCGCGGAGCAGCTCGATGCTCATCGACCCTCCTCCGCAATCGTCTCGTCACCGATCGGCCGGTCCGTCGCGAGGTCCCACGACGACGGCCAGGTGGTGACGACGTCCTCGGCGACCTCGCCCTCGGGCAGGCAGACGTAGGCGATCCGTTGCTCGAGCGCGTCGTGGTGACGGGCGGTGACGAGACCGAGGTAGTCGATCCCACTCGGCTCTGACGGCGGTGCAGGATCCTCGACGGCGCGGGGATGGCTGTGGCGTCGCGTTACGTGGGCCACCGCTTCACCCATCGCTCGTCCCTCGAAGCGGACGTCCACGTGGCCGAGGTCGAACGGGTCGAAGACGAGCTCGATGCGACGACCGACGAGCGCGGGGTCGACCTCGTAGCGGTTGCCGAAGAGATTGACCGTCCCGGTCTTCGCGACCGTGCGCTGCTCGGACCACAAGAACGCCTCGCGCAATAGCTCGGGCGGTGGGATCGCCGGCGGGCCGGCAGAGAGGAACCGCTCGATCGGCGCCTCGTTCGTCTCGGAGTGGACGCGCCGGTGATAGACCGACTCGACCCAGGCCGAGAACCGGGAGTTCAGCTCCTCGAGGGTCGTGACCGTTGCGGGGTCGACCTCGACGAGGAACTGGCCGCGGACAGTGCCGAACGCCCGCTCGATTTTTCCCCGCCCTTCAGGTCGCCCAGGCGCACTGTGGGTGAGCTTGGTCCCGAGGACCGCGAGCGCTCGCAGCAGCTGACGGGAGACCATTGCCGATCCGTTGTCGAGGTAACAGCCACGGGGCACGCCGCGGCGCTCGATGCCCTGGCGCAGCGCCGCCTCGAGTCGGACCGTGTCCTCTGCGTAGCCCCACCCATAGCCGGTGAACGCGCGGGAGTGATCGTCGATGAACGCGAACAGGTAAGTCTTCCTTCCCCCGATCACCGGGCCGTGGAGCGCGTCTCCCGTCCACAGCTCGTTCGGCTGCTCGGCCTCGAAACGCCCGAAGGCGACCTTCGGCCGGGTCTCTCGTCGCGAGAGGCCGACGCGGACGAAGTGGCGCTGGATCGTCCGCTCGTCCGGGGCCCAGCCAGAAACGGTCGTGATGAGCTCGCAGATGTGCGCCGCGGTGCGCTCGGGCCGCTCCCGGCGCAGCCGTTCGGCGAGCGCAAGCGTCTCTTGCGGGGTGCGGGGGTTCGCATGGCGAGCCTCGGGCTTCAGTGCCTCGAACCCTCCAGATCGCAGTGCCCGCACCCAGCGATCGAGCGTCGGGCGAGCAACGCGCACCTCGAACCCGCCGGGGCCGACGTGGCTCGCCTCGGCGAGGGCGCGCACCGCCCGGCCGCGCTCGGCCTTCGAGAGCGATTCGTCGATGAGTGCTCGCACGAGCGAGTAGCGGAACAGGGCGACGTCGGTCGCATGGTCGGTCATGACTCCTCCTTCGGTGGCCGATCTGGCCAGAGAGTGAGGGTGACCGACGTTCAGGTGGCGATCGAGAGGGAGCTCGTGTTGGAAAGGAGGCCCCCGGCGGTGATCACCGCGACCCACCCCCATCCCGGGCGCGGACCGAAGCGCCGCGTCGCTGCGGCGACGGCGAGACCGACCGCGGAGACGGCGTCGGCGAAGACCGATCCCGCCGGTGCGATCGCCGGGAGGGACGCGTCGAGCGCGTGTGCCCACGCCCAGCAGTGCGCCCGCCACCCCTCGGCCCGGGTCGCGAAACGACGTAGCCATCCCCGCACGGTGTCGGGGTGGACCAAAAGGCGCCTCCCGATCCGCCGGCTGCCCTCGCCGCCCGCCTTCGCGAGGAGCGCTGCACCGATGACCGAGAGCGTGTCCCGGCGGCGCAGCAGCGTCGTGTCCGGAAGCAGGACATGGGTCTTCTCGCACGACGAGCAGCGCGACCGGCGGGGCGTGAACGCCGTTTCAGCGCCGCCCTCGCGCACCGGTCGCTGGCGCGCTGACCCCCACGGTCGCAGCTCACCGCGACAGCTCGGACAGCGAAGTTCGCCGGCGACGAGGTGGTGTTCGACCGCGGCGTGGTCGCTCCCTACGATGAGCACGGACGCCCTCCGGGGTGTTTGTGGAGGACCCCCTCGTTTGCTCTGTCGGAGATGGGCGAGGGGGTCCTTGCGCGTACTGGACGCCCTCACGCTGTCGCTACCTCACCGACAGCGCAACCACAACCATCGGCTCAACGCGTGATCACGGGGAATGACCGAAAGCACGCTCGCGGTGATCAACGAACGAGTCGCTCAACACTCGCCTCCGAGCACGACCTTCGTGC
>JAKATT010000123.1 GCA_021818615.1 Actinomycetes bacterium
CGTGCTCCGCATGACGTCCCTCCCTCCAGTCGTGCGCCGGTCCCTCGACCAGTGGCGCGAGCCTACCGATTACCTGAGGCCGCGAGAGCTCCGAGCTGATCAGGGTGGCCATCGCCTCGGCCGGCGGACACCGCCGGTATCCCGACACAGGGTCATTGCAGGGGAGCACAGGGCGGGCCAACCGGCGTGCCCGGCGCGCCCCGACGACGCAGTTCCTCCGGCCCGATCGGTGTCGCCGCGTCTCGTCGCCGTCCTCCACCGGGTCTCCAAGGCTCTGGCAGACGCCGCGGTCGGCGAGGACGGGTTGAGCGGCCTTGTCACGCGGGCCGTCGCCACGGCGCTCGAGGGCTCCTGCGTCCTTTGGCGACGCGAGCCTGCCGGCGCCTCTTTCGGCCTCGCTGCCTGCTTCGACCCGGATCCCGAACGACTCGGCATGCTCCTCGAAGCGCTCGCCGACAGCCACCCGAGCGCTACAGCCGGCGTCATCCCGGCAGCACTGGCTGCTCCCGGGCCGACCGAGCTCGTCCCCGTCGACTGGCAGGAGCTCGGCGGGTGGTCGACAAGCGGAGCCGTACGCCTCGCCGAGGCGATGGGTGACTCGTCCCTCACCCTGCGAAACCTGAGCTCAGCCCATGGCGAGCTGGCCGGGACGGATCGGTGCCGGCAGCGCCGTCTCGCCCATGAGAGCCGTGTCTACAGCGGCCGCGGCCGAACGTCCCTCTGCGATGGCCCAGACGACGAGGCTCTGGCCCCTCGCCATGTCGCCACAGGCATACACCCTTTCCCGACTCGTGCAAAATGAGCCGTCCACAGCGACGTTGCCCTGCTCGTCGAGCTCGAGAGAGAGCTCCGAGACGACGCCTTGCCGCTCCGGCCCGACGAAACCCATCGCGAGCAGCACCAGATCGGCCGCCAGCTCGAGCTCGCTCCCGGGAAGCGGCACGAAGCGCGGCCGCCCCTTCACGAGCTCGGTTGCCACCTGCTGCAGGCGGACGGCCCGCACGGTGCCCGACTCGTCCCCGACCAGTTCGGTGGTCATCACTCCAAAGAGGCGCCTTCCACCCTCCTCGTGCGCCGCCGAGGTTCGCATCACCAGCGGCCACGTCGGCCATGGGTTGTCGGGTGCTCGCGTGTCGGGGGGCGGGGCCATGATCTCGAGCTGGTGAACCGATCTTGCCTGTTGGCGGTGGACGGTGCCGAGGCAGTCCGCACCCGTGTCGCCGCCGCCGATGATGACGACGTCCTTGCCCGTGGCCGAGACGGATGACAGCCGTATCGATCCCTCGCAGACGAGGTTGGACGCTCTCAGGTAGTCCATCGCGAAGTGGACGCCTCCGAGCTCCCTGCCCGGCACGACGAGGTCGCGCGGGATGGTCGCACCGGTGGCGAGGAGCACGGCGTCGAACTCCTCGAGCAGCTCGTGAGCGGGCTTCTGCACGGCGTTGCGAGCTGCGGCGCCCGGCACCTCAGGTGGGCAGGCGCTCGTGCCGACGGCGACGCCCGTCACGAACCGGGTGCCCTCCGCCTCCATCTGGGCGAGACGTCGGTCGAGCACCGCCTTTTCCAGCTTGAACTCCGGGATCCCGTAGCGCAGCAGGCCACCGAGCCGTTCCGCCCGTTCGTAGACGACGACCTCGTGGCCGGCCCGGGTGAGCTGCTGGGCAGCAGCAAGTCCAGCCGGGCCCGAGCCGACCACCGCCACCTTGCGGTCGGTCCGGCGGAGTGGCACGAGCGGCTCGATCCCGCCGCTCGAGGCCAACTCGCCGAGCTCGAGCTCCACCTGTCTTATGAGGACCGGCTCGGAGTTGATGCCAAGGACGCAGGATCCTTCGCAGGGGGCCGGGCAGAGGCGACCGGTGAGCTCGGGGAAGTTGTTCGTGGCGCCGAGCCGCTCGGCCGCGTCGCCGAGGCGCCCCCGGTACACGAGGTCGTTCCATTCCGGGATCAGGTTGCCGAGCGGGCAGCCCTCGTGGCAGAAGGGTATGCCGCAGTCCATGCAGCGGCTTGCCTGTCCCCGGAGCGCTTCGAGCGGGAAGGGCTCGTACACCTCCCGCCAGTCCTTCACCCTGAGGCCGACGGGCCGCCGCAGGGGCGCCTCGCGCCGTCGCAGCAGGAAACCTCTCGGGTCAGCCATGGGCAGCCGCCATGATCGTCTCCTCGACGCTCTCGCCCCGCTCGGTGGCCGCCCGGGTCGCCTCGATCACCCTGCGGTAATCCCTCGGCATCACCTTCACGATCTCGCTCAGCGCGCCCCTTCCCCGCCCAACCAGCCGATCGGCAACCGCTGAGCCGGTGAGCTCTCGATGGCGTGCCAGCAGGGAGGTGACCACCTGGCGATCCTGTTCGCCGAGCGCTTCGAGGTCGACCATGTCGAGGTTGCACCGCCGGGTGAGCAGACGACCAGGGTCGTGCACGTAGGCAACTCCGCCCGACATGCCGGCTGCGAAGTTGCGCCCAGGAGTCCCGAGGACGAGGACAGTGCCACCGGTCATGTACTCGCAGGCGTGATCGCCCACGCCCTCGACCACCGCGGTTGCCCCCGAGTTGCGCACGCAGAAGCGCTCCCCCACCCGGCCACGGAGGAAGGCCTCCCCTCCGGTGGCTCCATAGAGCACGACGTTGCCGGCGATGATCTGCTCCTCGGCCAGGAACGGAGCCGACGGGTCGGGGCAAAGCACGAGACGGCCCCCCGAGAGGCCCTTTCCCACGTAGTCGTTGGCGTCGCCGATCAGACGAAGAGTTATGCCGCGGGGCAGGAAGGCCCCAAAGCTCTGCCCGGCCGAGCCTGAGAACGACAGGTCGATGGTGCCGTCGGGCAGCCCCTCGCCTCCGTAGCGCCGGGTCACCTCGTAGCCGAGCATCGTCCCGACGCTGCGGTGGACGTTGCGGAGGCGATACGACGCCCTCACCGCCTCGCCGTCCTCGAGCGCAGCTCGGCAGCGCTCGATCAGCTCGTTGTCGAGCGCCTGTTCGAGGCCGTGGTCCTGCGGCCGGCTTTGACAAAGCCCCCTCTCCCTCATCCCGTCCGGCGGCCGTGCCACCTCGAAGCTCGCGGCCTCGCGCACGAGCAAAGGAGCGAGATCGAGGCGCCGAGCCTTCCAGTAGTGCTCTACGGCCCGCGTGACCTCGAGGCACTCGACATGGCCGACGGCCTCACCAAGCGAGCGGAAGCCGAGCGCCGCGAGGTGCTCGCGCACCTCCTCGGCGACGTACTCGAAGAACGTCTCGACGAATTCGGGCCGGCCACTGAAGCGCTTTCGGAGCTCGGGGTTCTGGGTGGCGATCCCGACCGGGCAGGTGTCGAGATGGCAGGCACGCATCATCACGCAGCCCGAGACGACGAGCGGCGCCGTCGAGAAGCCGAACTCCTCCGCCCCGAGCAGTGCGGCGACGACCACGTCGCGTCCCGTCTTGATCTGACCGTCCACTTGCACGACGATGCGGTCCCGCAGGCCGTTGCGCACAAGGGTCTGCTGGGTCTCGGCGAGACCGAGCTCCCACGGGACACCGGCGTGCTTGAGCGAGGTGAGCGGCGCCGCGCCGGTGCCACCGTCGTGGCCGGAGATGAGCACGACATCGGCGTGCGCCTTGGCGACCCCGGCGGCCACCGTCCCGACTCCGACCTCGGCCACGAGCTTCACGTGGATGCGCGCCTTCGGATTGGCGTTCTTCAGGTCGTAGATCAGCTGGGCGAGGTCCTCGATCGAGTAGATGTCGTGGTGCGGCGGCGGCGAGATGAGGCCGACGCCCGGCGTCGAGTGCCGCGTCTTCGCGATCCAGGGGTAGACCTTGTGCCCCGGGAGCTGACCGCCTTCGCCGGGCTTGGCCCCCTGGGAGATCTTGATCTGGATATCGTCGGAATTGACCAGGTACTCGCTCGTCACCCCGAAGCGGCCGGACGCGACCTGCTTCACCGCCGACCGGCGGAGGTCGCCGTTCGGGTCGGGTCTGAAGCGCTCGGGGTCCTCGCCTCCCTCGCCGGTGTTGGACTTGGCACCGAGACGGTTCATCGCGATCGCAAGGGTCTCGTGGGCCTCGGCCGAGATCGACCCGTAGCTCATGGCTCCGGTCGCGAAGCGCTTCACGATCTCCGAGACCGGCTCCACCTCCTCGAGGCGCACCGGTGGGCGTCCACCCTTGCCGGGCGGTGCGAACCCGAGCAGGCCGCGCAGCGTGGCGAGACGCTCGGACTGGTCGTCTACGAGCCTCGTGTACTCCTTGAAGACGTCGAAGCGCTTGGATCGCGTCGCATGCTGCAGCTTGAAGACGCTCTTCGGGTTGAAGAGGTGCTGCTCGCCGTCGCGCCGCCACTGGTACTCGCCTCCGACCTCTGTCTCGAGCTGGCCGGGCACCTCGGACGCGGGGCCAAAGGCCTTCCGGTGACGCCGGGCGACCTCCTCGGCGATCTCATCGGCAGCGATTCCGCCGAGCCGGCTCGAGGTCCCCGTGAAGTACCGCCCGACGAAGGCCCGCTCCAGCCCGACGGCCTCGAACACCTGGGCGCCGGTGTAGGAAGCGAGCGTCGAGATCCCCATCTTCGACATCACCTTGAGGATGCCCTTCGAGGCGGCCTTCACATAGTTGCGGACGGCCCGGCGCTCGCTCAGCCCTTCAATCGCCCCACTGCGCACCATCTCGGCGATCGAGTCGAACGCCAGGTACGGGTTGACTGCCGCCGCCCCGTACCCGATGAGGAGCGCCAGGTGGTGTACCTCCCTCGCCTCCCCGGTCTCGACGACGAGCCCGACCTTGGTCCGTTCCCGCTCGCGCACGAGGTGGTTGTGCACCGCCGCAGTGAGAAGGAGGGACGGGAGAGGCGCCAGCTCCTCGCTCGCGTGGCGGTCCGAGAGGACGACTAGGTTCGCTCCGAGGGCGATCGCCTCCGACACTCGCTGACAGACCTTGTCGACGGCCGCCTTAAGGGCGGCGCCCCCGCCCGAGACGGGAAAGAGCCCGTCCACGGCAAAACAGGAGAAGCCCGGCGTCTCGCCGTGCTCGTTCACATAGAGGAGCTTCGCCAGGTCCGCGTTGTCGATGACCGGGTAGGGAATGACGATCTGCCGGCAGCTCTCGGGATCGGCTTCGAGCAAGTTGCGCTCGGGCCCGATGGTGGACTTGAGCGAGGTGACGAGTTCCTCGCGGATGGCGTCGAGCGGTGGATTGGTCACCTGAGCGAACAGCTGTGCGAAGTAGTCGTAGAGCAGCCGGGGCCGCTCGGACAGGACGGCGATCGGCGTGTCCGAGCCCATCGAGCCGACCGGCTCCTGGCCGGCTGTCGCCATTGGCGCGAGCACGAGCCGCAGGTCCTCTCCCGTCACCCCGAAGAGCCGCTGATGCTGCACGACCGAGGCATGCTGCGGCGTGAGCATGTGCCGCGGCGGCAGGTCCTCGAGTTGCACGAGACCCTTGCGCAGCCACTCGCGATAGGGGTGCTCGACAGCAAGCTGCCCCTTTATCTCGGCATCGTCGACGATGCGGCCGCGCTCGGTGTCGACGACGAACATACGACCTGGACTGAGACGGCCCCTCGTCACCACCTCGGCCGGATCGAGGTCGAGGACGCCCACCTCCGAGGCCAACACCACAAGGCCGTCGGCAGTCACCCAGTAACGGGCCGGCCGCAGGCCGTTACGGTCCAGCACGGCACCGACGATCGTCCCGTCGCTGAAGACGACGGCGGCCGGACCGTCCCACGGCTCCATGAGGCAGGCGTGATACTCGTAAAAGGCGCGACGCTCGTCGTCGAGCTCCCGGTGGTTCTCCCATGCCTCCGGGATCATCATGAGCATCGCGTGCGGCAGGGAACGCCCGGCCAGGTGCAGCAGCTCGAGCACCTCGTCGAAAGAGGCCGAGTCACTCGCCCCGTTCGTCACGACCGGGAAGATGCGTTCGAGGTCCGGACCGATCAAGTCCGAGCGGGCAAGCGCCTCGCGGGCACGCATCCAGGCGCGATTACCTCTCACCGTGTTGATCTCGCCGTTGTGGGCGACGAGTCGGTAAGGATGGGCGAGCGGCCATGACGGGAACGTGTTCGTGGAAAAGCGCGAGTGGACGAGAGCGATCGCGCTCGCCAGCCGGGGGTCTGCGAGGTCGGGATAGAAGCCACGAAGCTGGTGAGTGGCGAGCATGCCCTTGTAGACGAAGGTGCGGGTCGAGAGCGAGGGGAAGTAGACGCCGGCCGACGCGTGCTCAACGCGCTTGCGCAGGACGAACAGCCTTCGCTCGAGGTCCATCCCGCTGACGCCTTCGTTGCGGGCGGCGATGAAGAGCTGGGCGAAGAAAGGGGCGACCGCCCGGGCGCTGCTGCCCGAGCGGGAGAGCTCGACGGGCACGTCCCTCCAGCTGAGCACCCGGAGACCCTCGGACTGCGCAAGCTCGTCGACGGCGGACCGGGCCGACGAAGCGGTTGCCGCGTCGGTCGGCAGGAAGACCATCCCCGAACCGTAGGAGCCGGGCGGCGGCAGCTCAGCTCCGGCTACCTCGCGGAAGAACGCGTCCGGCATCTGCAGGAGGATCCCGGCACCGTCGCCGGTCTCCGGATCGGCACCAAGGGCCCCCCTGTGGGCAAGGTTCTCGAGCGCGGTGATCCCGAGCTCGACGACTCGGTGGCTTGCACCGTGTCCCATGTCCGCTACGAACGCGACACCACAGGCGTCGTGCTCGAAGGCGGGGTCGTACAGCGAAGCTCCGTCGCCTGGCACCATGGTGTCCCTTCTCGCCTGGTCGGTCGCGGATCGGATTGACCCGGCCAACCCCTGCCTGGGACGCCCTTGGCCCTGCTGGTCCAAGAATGATACACCGCCCCGGCCGCGCCCCGGGCGCTCCGGGCGCTCCGGGCCGAGAGGGGCTAAGAGGGCCCGAGGCCCGCTGGAGCGCCCAGGAGGCGAAGCACCTCGGGGACGGCGACGGAGCCATCGGGCTGCTGGTAGGTCTCCACGAGGGCGATCAGCCATCGGGCTGTCATGGCAGTCCCGTTCAGCGTGTGGACGACCCGCAGGCCCCGCTCACCGTCGCGAAAGCGCACGTTCAGGCGCCGCGCCTGGTAGTCGGTCGTGTTCGAGCACGACGTGATCTCCCGGTAGCGCTCCTGGCTCGGCATCCACGCCTCGATGTCGTACTTCTTCGCAGCAGACGGCCCGAGGTCGCCCGCCGCCGTGCAGACGACTCGGTAGGCGAGACCGAGCCCCTGCACGAGCTCCTCCTCTATGGCGAGGATCGCCTCGTGCTCCTCGGCCGAGCGCTCAGGCGTCGTATAGACGAACATCTCCACCTTGTCGAACTGGTGCACCCGGAAGGCCCCGCGCGTGTCACGCCCCGCAGCGCCGGCCTCCCGCCGAAAGCACGTGGAGTACCCGGCATAACGCGCAGGGAGATCATCGAGCTCCAGCACCTCGCCCTGGTGCAGACCGGCGAGCGCTACCTCGGAGGTGCCCGTCAGGTAGAGCTCGTCACGCTCGACCTTGTAGATGTTCACCTCTTCGGTCGGAAGGAAGCCCGTACCGTACATCGCCTCCTCGCGCACGAGCACAGGCGGGAGCACGAGCTCGAAACCGAGCCCCACCAGGCGGTCGAGGGCGTAGCGGTACATCGCGAGCTCGAGCATGGCCAGAGCGCCACGGCGGTAGACGAAACGTGAGCCCGACAGCCGCGCACCCCTGTCCAGATCGAAACCCCCGAGCTCCACGTGGTCTTTCACCGCGAACTCGAACCTCGGGCGCTCCCCCACCGCCCTCACCTCGAGTGCGTCCTCCTCGCTGACCCCATCTGGGACGTCAGGAGCAGGAGGGTTCGGGAGGCGGTTGAGCAGGTCCGCGCGACGCTGCGCGGCGCCAGCGAGAGCCGCCTCGGCCTCGTGCAGCTCCTCCTTCACGGCCTGGAGCTCGGCGACCTGCCCAGAAGAGGGCTTGCCCTTCAGCTTTGTCCGGGCCCGCAGCTCGTCGACGCGGCCCGTGAGCGCACGCCAGGCGTCGTCGGCGCCGATCAGCTCGTCCAGCAACTCGGCTGCGCCCTTTCGGGCGAGCGCCGCCCGAAGGGGACCGGGAGCTTCGCGAGCGAGCCTGATGTCGATCACGGGCGGGGCCCTCGAGGCCAGCCGCGCCCGGTCACCGGCGCCGCTTCTTGCGAGGTCTCGGTGACTGACCGGACCGTGCTCCCCCGCGGTGCTGCTGGCGGGCTGGGTGGCTCGGGGCCACCGGGCGCGCCGGGGCCACCGGGCGCGCCCGACCGGTCGAAAGGGACGCTCCTCCGG
Organism: Actinomycetes bacterium; assembly: GCA_021818615.1. Classification (GTDB taxonomy): domain Bacteria; phylum Actinomycetota; class Acidimicrobiia; order Acidimicrobiales; family Bog-793; genus JAKATT01. The sequence goes on from JAKATT010000123.1 coordinate 8,249, forward strand.
CCTCCACAGCCAGGTCCTCTACCTCGACGGTCTCGTCCTCGACACCAGCTTCCTCGTCGGCAACGTCCTCGGGCGGCACGCGCCTGCGACCGGCGGAAGAAGCGCTCGTTCCCGCTGTCACCCCTGGCCGGAGGCCTCCGGCCCTCGGACGGAGCGGCCCGGACGCCTGAACAGGGCCTGCCGCGGCCCCCCGACGCCGGCGCGAGCTCCCGCCCGCACCGCTGTCGCGCTCCTCGAGGACGCCGGCAGCCACCGCTGCGGGCGACAGCAGCTGGAGAGCGTTGCCACGGGCCTCGAGACGTTGGCGGATCTGGCGGTAGCGGCTCTCGTGCTCCTTGGTCATGGCAACTAGAGGCGAGGCGATGAAGATCGACGAGTACGCCCCGCTCGCGAGCCCGATGAGGAGAGCCAGCCCGAAGTACTGCAGGGTCGTCGCACCGAGGACGTCGGCACCGAGGATGAGGACAGCGAGGATCGGCAGGATGGCGACGAGGGAGGTGTTGATCGAGCGTGCCAGCGTCTGGTTCATCGACAGGTTCACGACGTCGGTGAACGTGAGCTTGCCGGTCGCTCCAAGCCCCTTGGTGTTGTCGCGCACTCGATCGAACACGACGATCGTGTCGTAGAGCGAGTAACCGAGGACGGTGAGGAAAGCGACAACGGTGTCCGGTGTGACGAGGAAGTACGTGAGCGAGTAGATGCCGACCGTGACGAGGATGTCGTGGACGACGGCCAGGATGGCGGCGAGCGCCATCTTCCACTCGAAGAAGACAGAGATGTACAAGGCGATAAGGATGAAGAACACGATGAGGGCCACAACGGCCTTGTGCGTGATCTGGCCGCCCCAGGTCGGGCCGACCTGCTCGATCGAGACCGAGTTGATGTTCGAATGGTGCGTGAGGCGGGCAAGGACCGCCTGGACGTGGGCGACCTCGCTGCTGCTGGTGCTCTGCTGGCCGTTCCCGAGCTTCGCCTCGACCTGGATCTTCTGGTTCGACCCGCTTCCGAGGGTGGTGATTGTCGCTCCGGGCAGCCCGATGGCGTTGCGCACCTGCTGCACGGTCACACCGTTTGCAGGCACCTGCCAGGACGTCCCGCCGACGAATTCGATGTCGAAGTTGAGGCCCCGGACTCCGAGCGAGATCACGCCTGCGAGGATCACGACGCCCGACAAGAGGAACCACCAGCGCTTGCGGCGGACGAAGTCGAAGCGCGTCTGGCCGTAGTAGAGGCGCCTGAACGTCCCCATGTGGTGGGCGCCCGGCTCGTCGTCGAGCGCGCCGGTGCTCACGACACCTCCTCGGCAGGACGGGCCGCCAGCCCGCGTGCCACGCCGAGCCCGCGGGCTTCGGTGAAGATGCGGTTCCTCCCGAGCAGGATCACGAGCGGACGGGTGAAGAAGTACGCCGTCGCGACGTCGATCAGCGTCGAAAGGCCGAGCATGAACGCGAAGCCCCGGACGGCGCCGACCGACAGCAGCCAGAGAACGAGGGCCCCGATGAACGACACGGCGTCAGCCGACAGGATCGTGCGGTAGGCGCTGCGGAACCCCCTGTCGACGGAGGATCGGATCGAGCGCCCTGCACGGACTTCATCCTTTAATCGCTCGAAGTACACGACGTAGGAGTCGACCGTGATGCCGACAGAGACGATCAGCCCGGTGATGCCCGAGAGGTCGAGCGTCAGGTTGGCCGAGGAGTGGCTGAGCGCCGAGATGATCCCGTAGAGCAGGGCGGCAGTCGAGACGAGCCCGAGGACGACGACGATCCCGAGGGCTCGGTAGTAAAAGATCATGTACGCCATGACGAGCAGCAGGCCAAGGAGACCTGCGAGCACGCCGGCATGCAGCGACTGACTGCCGAGAGTCGGTGATATGTGCTGCACGTCCTGCTTGATGAGGCGCACCGGCAGGGCGCCGTAGTTGAGGACCAGGGCGATGCTCTGGGCCTGCGTCGCGGTGAACGTGCCCGTGATCTGGCCCGAGCCGGGGAAGTTGGTGGCATTGATGACCGGGGCGGTCTGGACCGTCCCGCCGAGGTCGTCGGCCACGAGCTTGTGGTAGTAGGGCAGCGCGATCTTCGAGTTGAAGATGGTCGTGCCCGGCCCAGTGAGGGTGAAGTTCACCTGCCATCCCGTGCTCTGGTCGAGAGCGTAGGCCGACTTGATGACGCTGCCGTCGGCGATCGCCGGGCCGAGCAGGTAGCGGACCGGCTGGCCCGGCTGGCTGAGCAGCACGGTCGAGGCGCGCAGGTCGTACTGAGCCGGAGTCGTCGGGTAGGCGGCGAGCGGTGGGTACGGCGGTGGGTTCGATGTCGACGTCGGCTGGTAGCTCGCCGGGCAGAGCGGGAGCGCGCCCTTCTTCGCCGGGGTGGTGGTCGTCGGCGTCGTCGGCGAGCTCGTCGAGGTGGTGGTCGGCGAGCTCGTCGAGGTGGTGGTCGGCGAGCTCGTCGAGGTGGTCGTCGGACCCGCGGCAGTGGGCTTGCTGGAGACCTGCGGGGTCTTGCCTCCGCCCCGCTTGGTCGCCGGCTTCTTGTAGGCCGGGGCGTAACAGAGCACCGGCCGGAAGTAGAGCTGGGCGGTCTCGCCGAAGATCTTCTCTACGTAGCCGGGATTCTTGACGCCGGGAAGCTGCGCCACCACGTCGCTCCCCTGCACGCCGATGTTCGGCTGGGCGACGCCGAGCCCGTTCGCCCGGTTCTGCAGGATCGTCACCACCTGGTTGAGTGTCGCCGGTTTCACCTGCTTGCCGGTGGCGCACTGGGTGTTCGACAGCTGCGCGGCCGGGCAGTACACGACCGACAGGCCGCCCTTCAGGTCGAGGCCGAGAAGCGGTCGCCAGTTGACCTCCACCACGGCCACGAAGGAGCCAAAACAGACCAGCAAGGTGGCAAGGACGCTCACGAGGAGGCCCCGTCTCTTCACTGCCTCACTCCTTCCCGGCGCGCCCGTCCGGCTGCGTCGGTCCACCGAGACCCCCTCCGGGGACACGAGGGACATCCTCGGTCGGCTCGTTCCCCGCGCTGGCAGCGGTCGTCGTGGGCATCACCTGCGTGGCATCCTCGTGCGGGAGGCCGTGCGGGATGCCGCCGTAGCCCTCCGGCTGCGCTTCGTCGGAGGCATGGTCGTACGAGTCGTCCTCCTCGGTCATCCCGGGGTCTGGCCCGACCTCCTCGGCGTCGTCCTCCTCCTCGACAACCTCGGCCGGTGCGAGGCGCTGGGCGAGGGCTCTCCTGACCACCTCGATCTCGACGCCGTCTGCGATCTCGACGCGCGCCCTGTCGCCCTCGAAGCCCACTACACGCCCGACGATGCCCGACGACAGCATGACATCGTCGCCGACACCGATCTCCTGTTGGGTCTGCTGCTGGCGCCGAGCGCGCTGGCGCTGCGGCCGGATGAGAAGGAAGTACCCGACGAGCAGGATGAAGGCGAGAAAGATGAAGGTGGTGGTGCCACCCGAGCTCGTCGTCTTCTTGGGCGTCGTCGAAGTCGTGAGCAGGAACCCGTGCAGCCCAAGGCTCACGCTCGAAACAAGATGGAACATGGCTCCCTGTCGAATGGTCGAAAGCGACTCGTCACCTTAGCCGCTGGCCGCCCGCCTCGGTCTCGCCTCCGTCCGCCTCGTCGAAAAGACTCGGGCCCCGGTCGGGCGGCACGAGGGCCACCGGCACGTCGAGGCCCAGGTGAGCGTAGGCAGCCCCGGTGGCGACCCGCCCGCGAGGGGTCCGCTCCATGAGCCCGGCAGTGAGGAGGAAAGGCTCGTAAACGTCCTCTACCGTCTCGGGCTCCTCCCCGATGCTGATCGCGAGGGTCGAGAGCCCGACCGGGCGCCCACCGAAGCGCACGCACAGGATCTCGAGGAGGGTCCGGTCGATGTGGTCGAGGCCGATCTCGTCGACACCGAAGCGGTGAAGCCCCTCACGGGCCGCCTCCAGCGTGGCAACACCAGATCCCCGCACCTCGACGTAGTCCCGCACTCGCCTGAGCAGACGGATGGCGAGGCGAGGCGTCCCCCGCGAGCGCCCGGCGATCTCCCCGGCCCCCTCCTTCGTGAGCTCCAGACCGAGGAGCCTGGCCGAGCGCTCGACGATGGCAACGAGCTCTGCCGGCTCGTAGTGGTCGAGGCGGGCGACGACGCCGAAACGGTCGCGAAGCGGTCCTGTCACAAGCCCGGTCCGCGTCGTCGCGCCGACGAGCGTGAAGCGGGGCAGCTCGAGACGGAGCGACCGGGCGGTCGGCCCCTTGCCGATCACGATGTCGATCTCGAAGTCCTCCATCGCCGGGTAGAGGACCTCTTCGACTGCTCTGCCAAGGCGGTGGATCTCGTCGATGAAAAGGACGTCACCTGGCTGCAGATCGGTGAGTATGGCCGCGATGTCCCCGGTGCGAACGAGGGCCGGACCCGAGGTGATGCGGAAGCCGGCGCCCATCTCGGCTGCCACGATGCCAGCGAGCGTCGTCTTGCCGAGCCCGGGCGGCCCGGCGAACAGGATGTGGTCGATCGGCTGACCGCGGCGCTTGGCTGCCTCGAGGACGATGGCGAGGCGCTCCTTCAGCTCCTCTTGACCCACGAAGTCGGCCAGGCTCTTCGGCCTGAGGCCCGCCTCCATGCCCCACTCGCCGTCGTGCGCCACCGGGTCCATCGCCCGCGTGGAGCCTTCCGGACCAAGGGTCTCCTGACGGGGGCTCATCGCCGGGGTGCCAATTCCCTCAGTGCGAGTCGCAGCAGGTCCTCGGCCCCCCTGTCCCCGGGCAGCGACAGGAGCACGGCGCGGATCTCCTCAGATGCATAGCCGAGCTGGGCGAGGGCTTCTGACACGTCTGCTCGCTCCGAGCCGGCGCGGCGGCTGCCGTCGGTGCTCGCCGAGCCCTCGCCGAGCATCGCGATCGAACCGAGCGGGCCGGCCAGCTGCTCGAAACGCGCCCGCAGGTCCACGAGCAGGCGCGCCGCCGTCTTCTTGCCGATCCCCGGCACGAGGCAGAGCGCATCGGTGTCGCCGCCGATCACGATGTCGGCGAGCTCTGCAGGCCGGTGGACGGCGACGACGGCAAGGGCGAGGGAGGGCCCGACTCCATGGGCCGAGATGAGCAGCTCGAAAGCGCCGCGCTCGTCGGAGTCGGCGAAGCCGTAGAGCGTGATTGATCCCTCCCTCACATGGGTGTGGACCGAGAGAGTCAGCTCGTGTCCAAGGCCGCCGGACGCTGCCGCCACACGCGGAGTGACGGTGACGCGATAGCCGACGCCGCCGACGTCGACGACGAGCTCGACGGCCGTCTCGCCAAGAGGCCGGCGTTCGATGACGCTGCCGCGCAGGGCACCTATCACGGCGAGAGCCTCCACGGCCGTTCGAGCTGCGCCGGCGATACCCGGCCCGCCACCCGGGCCTGTCCCAAGGAGGACGCGCTCAGGTGACAGAGCCCGAGCGCCAGGGCGTCAGCCGCGTCCGGAGGGCTCGGTGGCTCGGCGAGCCCGACGAGACGAGCCACCATCTGTTGGACCTGCTCTTTCGAGGCATTGCCGTAACCGGTCACGGCAAGCTTCACCTCGGCGGCCGTGTACTCGACGACGGCGTGGCCCTGCTCGACCGCGCTCAGCAGGGCGACGCCGCTCGCCTGGGCGACGGACATGGCAGTCTTGGCGTTCGACCGGAAGAAGATCCGCTCGACGGCGACCACATCCGGTCGGAGCTCCTCCATCAGGGCGACGAGATCCGCCCGGAGCGCGGCGAGGCGATTCGGGAGCGGGTCGCCGGCCGGTGTCGTGAGCACGCCGGCAGCGATGGCACGAAAGCCTCCCGGCCGCCTGGCGACGCAGCCGTAGCCGCAACGAGACAGCCCGGGATCGATGCCGAGGACAAACATCCGTTCGATGCTATCCTAGTTGTCCACTGTCGCCGCGGATGGTGCGGAGACCTGCGACACCGTCGGCTTGCGGAGAGGGCCGCCGGCTGCTGTCAGACCTCCACGCGTTCCAAGATGTCGTCGGGGATGTCGAAGTTCGCCCAGACGTTCTGCACGTCGTCATGCTCCTCGAGCAGCTCGATCAGCCTGAGCACCTTCTTCGCAGTCGGCTCGTCCTCGACTCCGACCCGCGAGGTCGGCACCATCTCCACCTCGGCCTGGTCGACGACGATAGCGGCCCCCTCGAGCGCGCTGCGCAGCTGCTGCAAGTCCGACGGGGAGGAGGTCAGCATCCACTCGTCGCCCTCCTCGGACAGGTCCTCGGCGCCTGCGTCGAGCGCGACGGCCATGATCTCCTCCTCGCCGACGGACCTCGGCAGCATGACGACCCCCTTCCGACCGAACTGCCACGAGACGGCTCCCGGCTCGGCCATCGAGCCACCGTTGCGGGAGAACAGCGCGCGGATGTCCGCACCGGTCCTGTTGCGGTTGTCTGTCAGGCACTCGACGATGAGGGCAACGCCACCCGGGGCGTAACCTTCGTAGTTGACCGCCTCGTAGCGCACCCCTTCGAGCTCGCCGGTGCCTCGCTTGATCGCCCGCTCGATGGTGTCGAGCGGCACCGAGGCATCTCGGGCTTTTGTGAACATCGTGCGCAACGTGGCGTTGGCATTGATGTCGCCGCCTCCCTCGCGCGCCGCCACCTCCACCTGGCGGATCAGCTTGGCGAACAGCTTGGCGCGCGCCTTGTCCTGGGCACCCTTTCGATGCTTGGTGGTGGCCCACTTCGAATGGCCCGACATTGCCTCAGCCCTCCTCGAGGTTTCGCAGCAGCAGTTCGTGGAGGCGCCCGTCTCCGGTGAGCTCGGGATGGAACGACGCCACGATCACAGGACCTTGCACGCATACCACCGGCCGGCCGCCGGCATCCTCACGACCAGGCACCCAGACGGACGCCAGCACCTCGACGGACGGCCCGGCCTGCTCGACTACGGGTGCCCGTATGAACACGGCGTGCATAGGCTCGTCAAGCCCACGTACCGCCAGATCGGCTTCGAAGCTCTCGAGCTGGCGACCAAAGGCGTTCCGTCGCACGGAAACGTCGATGGCACCGTAGCAGCGCTGGTCCGGGCGGCCGCCGAGCACCTCGCTCGCGAGGAGGATCATCCCGGCGCACGTCCCAAGCATGGGCAGGTGGTCGTCGACCATCTTCGCCAGCTCGTCGGCGAGTCCCGAGGAGTCGAGCAGCATGGAGATCGTCGTCGACTCCCCACCCGGCAGGACCAGGGCGTCGAGCCCGACAGCGTCCATCGGGCGCCGGATGGGCACCGGCTCGGCTCCGAGCTTCGACAGGACTGCTGCGTGCTCGCGAACGTCGCCCTGCAGGGCCATGACTCCGACGCGAGGCACGCCGCCGCCGGCTCGCGGTGTCACCAACCGCGCTCGGCCATCTTCACCTCGAGCGAGGCGATCTCGCTCCCCACCATGGCCTGACCGAGCCCCTTCGACACCTTGACGAGGATCTCCGGGTCGTCGAAGTGGGCGGTCGCCTCGACGATCGCACGGGCGCGCCGAGCCGGGTCGTCGCTCTTGAAGATGCCCGAGCCGACGAAGACCGCTTCCGCACCGAGCTGCATGACAAGCGACGCGTCGGCAGGTGTCGCCAGACCGCCGGCGCAAAAGAGCGGGACCGGCAGGCTGCCGGTCGCGGCGACCTCCTCGACTAGGTCGATCGGCGCCTGGAGTTGCTTGGCCCACGCATAGCGCTCCGCCGAGTCGGCCGTGGCGATCTTACGGATGTCACCGATGATGGAGCGGAGGTGGCGTACTGCCTCGACGACGTTGCCCGTGCCCGCCTCGCCCTTCGAGCGGATCATGGCGGCGCCCTCGCTGATACGGCGCAGCGCCTCGCCGAGGTTCGTCGCCCCGCACACGAACGGCACCTGGAACACCCACTTGTCGATATGGTGGGCCTCGTCCGCAGGCGTCAGCACCTCACTCTCGTCGATGTAGTCGACGCGCATCGCCTCGAGGAGCTGTGCCTCGGCAAAGTGCCCGATCCGGGCCTTGGCCATGACAGGTACGGTGACTGCCTCCTGGATTCCCTCGATGAGAGCGGGATCGCTCATCCTCGCCACACCACCGTCGCGCCTTATGTCAGCCGGCACCCGCTCGAGCGCCATGACGGCGACAGCGCCGGAGTCCTCGGCGATCTTCGCCTGCTCGGCGTTGACCACATCCATGATTACGCCGCCACGCAACATCTCGGCCAGCCCGCGCTTCACGCGTGCCGTCCCGGTGGCACGACCCTTCTCGATGTTCACCTGCCCCGCTCCTTCGATCTCTCGACCCTCAGGATCAGGCGCTCGTCGCTCTGATCCAGGTCCGCGACGATTCTACCGGG
>JAKATT010000171.1 GCA_021818615.1 Actinomycetes bacterium
CGTTTCCGGCACTCACCCACTGCGTCCAATGCCGAGCGCCCTGGCCGATAGCCATAGGAGTCGGGGTGGAACACAGGCTCCACGTCCGGCTCCAGGTACATCCTGACCACGGTCTGGGCCACCCGGTCGGCCACAGTGGGGACAATGGCTTCATACTGCCTCCTTGTGCAAGTGCTCGGTGGTTTCGGATTGTCGAGCATGGGGGAGGTGGGCTGATCTCGCGATCCGCTCACGACAGGCCGCCTCGACCTCCGGCGTGAGGTCGATGAACCAGCGGCCCGCCGGTCCCCGCCGGGCCGGGACCTGGCGACGTTCGATCCAGTAGTAGACGACATGCGTGCTCACCTCGAGCGCGGAGGCGACCTCTCCGACGGTGCGCTCGGCGGCGCGTCGTCCTTCGGTGCTGTCGGGACAGGGCAGGTGGACCGAGGACGCGACCCGCTCGCGGCACGCCCTCTCGACCTCGGCATCGAGGGGGATGCACCACTGGTCGTTCAGGCCACGTCTCGCGGCGAGCCAGCCCCGCTTGATCCAGTGGATCACCGCACCGTGGCCGACGCCCAGGCGGCGCGCGAGCTCGGAGGCGGTCACCTCGCCCTCGCGGAGCAGGTTCGCCGGTGGGATCTGGTGGTAATGGCGGAGGTTCGCCACCGCGTCGACGTCGAAGGATCTGCCAGCACCGGTCGTGTAGCCGGCGGCGTTCAGCTGCTCGGCGAGCTCGCGGTTCGAGCGCTGCGCCTGGGAGCGAGCGAGCTCGATCGCTCTCAGGTCGGTGCGCCGGTACTCGGTCACGCGAATGCGTCGTGCGACGACGATCTCGTCGGTGGCGCCGGTATGCCAGGCGATCCCGATGCGCGCCTTTGCAAGGTCCGGCTCGGGGAGCAGCATGACGTCCGCTATGAGCGTGCGAAGCAGGCGTTTGCGGTCTCGGGCCGAGGTCGTGGGCGCGTGCCACAGCGCGGCCACGTCCCCCGTCAACGCCTCGAGCTCGGCGCGTCCGGGCAGTGCCGGAGTCGCAGCCATCTCGGCAGCGAGCGCCTTCTCGGCCTCGGCGAGATCAACGAGGCGGCCCTCCCAGCGCGCTTCGAGGTTGCGAGCGACGAGGCGATTCTCCGGCTCGCAGGCGAGAAAGGCCCGCTCGGCCCGATCGGCTTCGTAGCGGGCACGTTCGACGGCGAGCTCGCCGGCCCGGGAGCGGCTGGCGCGGCGGTCCGCAACCTCGTCCGCCGCGGCGAGCGCGAGGGCGACCTCGTCGGGGTTGAGCGCGACCAGAAGGGCGCCGGCCACCGCGTCGTCCACGCTCGACGCTGCGATCGAGCGGCACGTGGGCGTCGCCATCTGGTCGGCCCGTGACGCCGAGCACTCGTAGGCGGGATGCCCGTTCGCGTGGTAGCGCGTCGACATCGGCCGCCCGCACGAGCCGCAGGTGATGATCCCCTGACAGAGGGCGGCTCCCTCTCGGGGCGGACGAGCCCCGGCGTTGGTCGTGTTGGCCGCCAGCCGGGCGGCGTTGGCGAGGTACTCGTCCCAGGTGAGGTAGGCGGGGTGGTGGTCGAAGATGACGATCGGCCACTCCTCCCGGGGCAGCTCGACGACCTTGGTGGAGATCCTCCCCTCCGGGCTCACGGTGCGCGTCGAGTGGTAGCGGCCGTAGACGTAGGCGCCGGCGTAGGCGGGGTTCGAGAGGATGCCGAGCACCCGGGCGTGGGTGAGCCGTCCGAAGCGCAGCTGGCCGGCCCAGGTCCCGCCGTACGCGCGCAGCGGGAACCGTCGTCCCTTGAACGCGGCGACGACCCCATAGGCGGAACCGGCGGAGCAGAACGCGGAGAAGACGTCGCGGACCGCGCCTTGCGCCTCTGCGTCAGGGTCGATGATCGTCTTGCCCTCGTCGTCGTAGACGAGGCCGACCGGGAGGGGGAAGCGAAGCTCGCCGCGACCTGCAGCCGCAAGCTTGGCGCCGTTCATCCGGCCGGTGAGGAAGTGCAGCTCCGCCTCCGACATCGTGCCCTTCAGGCCGAGGAGGAGGCGGTCGTTGAAGTTCGCCAGGTCGTAGATGCCGTCGGAATCGACGACCAAGGTGTCGGTGAGCCGCGCCAGCTCCAACAACCGGGACAGGTCCGCCGAAGAACGTGCCAGGCGGGAGACCTCGAGCCCGAAGATGGCGCCGACCTCGCCGAGACAGACCCGGCTCACCAGGTCCTTGAACCCCTGTCGGCCGTCCGCCGAACGGCCCGACAGCCCGAGGTCGGCGTCGATCACCTCCACCTTCGACCGGGGCCACCCGAGGCGGACCGCTTCTTCGACGAGCGCGTACTGGCGGGCGGTCGACTCGGTGTTGTTGCGCACCTGGGCGAGGCTCGATTGGCGGATGTAGACGAGGCCGGTCCGATCCAGGTGGGCGGTCGTGATCTTCTCGGTGCCCCTCATCGCCGCCCGCCAAGGCCGAGACAGCCATGTTGGCGATCACCGCGACCGCCTCGGCGACGAGGGGCATTCAGCCGAGCTCTCCGCGCCGGAGCAGCTCGACGTTGATCGCCGAGATCTCCTCGATCACCCCTCGCACCGAGACCGACAACGCGGCCCCAGCGCGAACCGCCTCCGCCGCGCTCGCCGGGACGTACACCGTGCGGGTGCGACCCCCGTCCCGGGGCAGCACCACGTAGGTGTAGGGCCCGTGCAGCTCGCCTCTCGTGCATCTGCATCCCTCCTTTCCGCAACGCCGACCCTGCTCCACCACCGCGCCCGAGATCAGCCCCTCGACGTCGGGAAGGGAGCGGGCGAGGCTGCGGCGGCGGGCCCGCAACGCTCGGGTCGACTTCTCTGCGATTGAATTCTTGTTCGTCATCGCTACACAAGATCATGACCGGCCCCGACTCGCAAGTGGTGGATGCTCCAGCGCAGCCGTCAGCGCTGCCAGCTCGACCAGGCCCTCGACAGAGAGCCGGTGGGTCTGTCGAGCGAGCACCCTGTCGCTCCAGGCGATCGGCAGCGTCATCCGCCCGGCCGGGCCGCCCTCGCAGACGAGCACCCGCTCGGCTCCCGGGCGAGCCTTCTCGAAGATGACCGCCAGGCGCTGACCAAACAGCGGGTGGAACGGGTGGGTAACGACGATCGAGTCCGAAAGCGGGCTCGACTTGGAAAGACGGGCGCTATGGGTGCTCCGTCGG
>JAKATT010000100.1 GCA_021818615.1 Actinomycetes bacterium
GCTCTCGACGTCGGAGCCGGCGGACGCGATGGGCTATGTCGCAGCAACCGCCAAGGGCAACGTCTACAACCTCGGCAACGCCGCCTGGTACGGCTCGGCCTGGTCGAGGTCCTCGGCACCGGTCGTCGCGGTCGCGTCGACGCCCGACCACCTCGGCTACTGGCTCGTCAACTCGAAGGGCAACGTCTACAACTACGGGGACGCCTCCTGGCACGGCTCGGCGTGGGGGCGCTCGAGCGCCGCTGTCGTCGGCATCGCCGCAACCCCCGACGGGCACGGCTACTGGCTCGTCAACTCGAAGGGCAACGTCTACAACTACGGCGACGCCTCCTGGCACGGCTCGGCGTGGGGGCGCTCGAGCGCCGCTGTCGTCGGCATCGCCGCCACGCCCGACGGGCACGGCTACTGGCTCGTCAACTCGAAGGGCAACGTCTACAACTTCGGGGACGCCTCCTGGCACGGCTCGGCGTGGGGGCGCTCGAGCGCCGCTGTCGTCGGTATCGCCGCCACCCCCGACGGGCACGGCTACTGGCTGGCGACTTCGGCCGGCAACGTCTACAACTTCGGGGACGCCGCCACGTACGGCTCGATGGCGGGAGAGGCTCTCCCCTCTCGCGTAGTCTCCATCGCCGCGAGCCCGAGCGGCCTCGGCTACTGGCTCGGGACGGCTTCGGGCAACGTCTACAACTACGGCGACGCCGGCTGGTACGGCTCGGTGGCCGGGACGTCGCCGACCGCTCCCGTGGTCGGCCTCGCGAACGCCTGACGCAGCGGGCGGTCTCCCGACGCGGGCAGCCCCCGGGGCTCGCAGCGCTCGCGTGAGCCGGGACCGGAGGTGGTGGCGTAGCCTCGAGGAATGCTCGGCCAGCCGACGCCATCGGGGCGTCCCACTCCAGTCAAGATCCGCAGCCAGGACGTCACCGAGGGCTTCCGGCGGGCGCCGGCACGCGCCATGCTGCGGGCCGTCGGCCTAGGCGACGACGACTTCTCGAAGGTGCAGATCGGCGTGGCCTCGACCTGGAACGAGGTCACGCCTTGCAACATGCCGCTCAAGCGTCTCGCCGAGCACGTGAAGAACGGCGTCCACGAGGCCGGCGGCTATCCCTTCGAGTTCGTGTCGATCGCCGTCTCCGACGGCATCTCCATGGGCCACGAAGGGATGCGCGCCTCCCTTGTCAGCCGCGAGGTGATCGCCGACTCCGTGGAGACGATGATGCACGCCGAGCGCTTCGACGCCTTCGTCGGGCTCGCCGGCTGTGACAAGTCGCTGCCCGCCATGATGATGGCCGCCGGGCGGCTCGACCTGCCCATGGTCTTCCTGTACGCCGGTTCCATCCTTCCCGGCCACCTCGGCGAGCGGGCTCTCGACATCGTCTCGGTCTTCGAAGCCGTCGGCTCTTATGCCGCCGGCGACTGCTCTGCCGAGGAGCTGGACGCCATCGAGCGGCACGCCTGCCCTTCCGAAGGAGCCTGCGCCGGCATGTTCACGGCGAACACGATGGCGTCTGTGTCCGAGGCGATCGGGTTGGCACTTCCCGGCTCGGCGTCGCCGGCAGCCGTCGACGCCCGCAGGGACGAGCTGGCCCGCCTGAGCGGCCAGGCGGCCGTTCGCCTCGTGGCCGAGAACATCCGGGCGCGCCGGATCCTCACCAAGGAGGCGTTCGAGAACGCCATCAGCGTCGTGATGGCCCTCGGCGGTTCGACGAACGCCGTGCTCCACCTGCTGGCGATGGCGAACGAGGCTTGCGTCGAGCTCTCGCTCGACGACTTCGCCCGCATCGGAAAGCGCGTGCCCCATGTCGCCGACATGAAGCCGCACGGTCGCTTCCACATGGTCGACCTCGACGCCGTCGGCGGGGTCCCCGCAGTGATGGCCATGCTGCTCGGCGCCGGTCTGCTGCACGGTGACTGCCTCACAGTGACCGGCAGGACGGTCGGAGAGAACCTCGAGGCGATCTCTCCTGCCGGACCGGACGGCGACGTCCTCCGGCCGCTCGAGCGTCCCATCCACGCCGATGGAGGCATCGCCGTCCTGCGCGGATCGCTCGCTCCCGAGGGCGCCGTCGTGAAGGTGGCCGGCATCGACACCGCGAGCTTCTCGGGACCCGCCCGGGTGTTCGACGGCGAGGGTGCCGCCATGGACGCCATCCTCGCCGGCTCGATCGGGCCAGGTACGGTCGTCGTCATTCGCTACGAGGGCCCGAAAGGTGGTCCCGGCATGCGCGAGATGCTCGCCGTCACCGGAGCCATGAAGGGAGCAGGCCGCGGCTCGGACTGCGCCCTCGTGACCGACGGCCGGTTCTCGGGGGGCACGCACGGCTTCTGCGTCGGGCACGTCGCTCCCGAGGCGGCGGTCGGTGGCCCGATCGCCTTCGTGGCAGACGGCGACTTGATCGCGCTCGACGCAGCGACGGGGCGGATCGACGTCGCTGTCCCGCCCGAGGAGCTCGCCGCACGCCGTGAGGGATGGAAGCCGCTCGAGCCCCGCTACAGCACCGGGGTCCTCGCCAAGTACGCCCGCCTCGTAGGCGGTGCGGAGACCGGCGCCGTCACGTCGCCGTGAGCCGCCGAGCCGGCACGAGCTTGCGGCTCGCCTGCCGGTCGGGCATACTGGTGGCGATGCGGGCGCGCCGGTTCCTCCTCGTACTTGTCACTTAGCGCACCGACGCCCTGATCGCGTCCGTGCGCACGACCTCCCCACCGGGGAGGTCGTTTTGCTTTCCGGCACCGGCTCTCTTGGCTGGGTGGGAGGAGCGAAACGCCCGAGCGAGCATCACGATCGACAGCCACCATCGACCAGCACAACCGACGAAGAACAAGAGAGGGAAGGACACCGACGGCCATGCAGCTGACCGGAGCCCAAGCATTGGTGAAGAGCCTCGAGATGCAGGACGTGGAGGTCATCTTCGGCCTGCCCGGCGGAGCGATCCTGCCCGTGTACGACCCGATCATCGACTCGTCGATCCGTCACATCCTCGTACGCCACGAGCAGGGCGCCGGGCACATGGCGGAGGGCTACGCGCACGTGACGGGCCGGCCGGGTGTCGCCATGGTCACGAGCGGCCCCGGTGCTACGAACATCGTCACACCGCTCGCCGACGCCTACATGGACTCGATCCCGCTCGTCGTCGTCACCGGCCAGGTCCCCTCGAGCGCGATCGGGACGGACGCCTTCCAGGAGGCCGATATCACCGGCATCACGATCGGGGTGACCAAGCACAACTGGCTCGTCACCGACGCGGCCGATATCCCGCGGGTCGTCGCCGAGGCCTTTTACGTCGCGACGACCGGCCGCCCTGGTCCGGTTCTCGTCGACGTCCCGAAGGACGTGTCGAACGCGACCATGGACTGGTACTGGCCCGAGACGGTCGACCTGCCCGGCTACCGCCCGGCCACCACCCCGGAGCCGGCTGCCATCGAGGCGGCGACCGAGCTGATCGTGACGGCGGAGCGCCCGGTCATCTACGCCGGCGGCGGTGTCCTCAAGGCGTCGGCCGCGGCCGCGCTGCGCGAGCTGGCGGAGCTGACGGGGATCCCCGTCGTGACGACGCTCATGGCCCGCGGCGCCTTCCCTGACTCGCACCCGCTTTGCCTCGGGATGCCGGGCATGCACGGCAACTACACGGCCGTGACCGCCATGCAGCAGGCTGATCTGCTGGTCGCGCTCGGGAGCCGCTTCGACGACCGCGTGACGGGGAAGCTCTCGGCCTTCGCGCCGCGCGCCAAGGTGATCCACGTCGACATCGACAAGGCAGAGATCGGAAAGGTGCGCCGTCCGGAAGTCGGCATCGTGGCCGACTGCCGTCTCGCCGTCGAGGCCCTTGTCACCGCCCTCCGGCCCCAAAGGGCCGCCGGCCTGCTCGAGGCGTCCAGGCTGGGGGCTTGGTCGAGGGAGCTGGCGTCGTGGAAGGAGCGCTTCCCCCTTACCTACGACCGGTCAGGACCTGCGGCAGCGGCAGGCAGGCCGGGCCGCTCGCCCAGGCTGAAGCCGCAGTTCGTGCTCGAGACGCTGCGCGACGCCACGCCCGATGACACGATTCTCGCCGCGGGCGTCGGCCAGCACCAGATGTGGGCGTCCCAGTTCTGGCGTTTCGAGCATCCGAACACCTGGGTGAGCTCCGGAGGCCTCGGCACGATGGGCTTCGCCGTCCCTGCGGCGATCGGCGCCAAGGTCGGGCGGCCCGACCGCATGGTCTGGGCAGTTGACGGCGACGGCTGCTTCCAGATGACCGCCCAGGAGCTCGTGACGGCGTCTGCCGAGCGCATCCCGGTCAAGATCGCCATCTTGAACAACGCCTACCTCGGGATGGTGCGCCAGTGGCAGCACATGTTCTACGAGGAGCGTTACTCCGAGGTCTACCTGTCGCCCGATCTGCCCGACTACGTCGGATGGGCAGAGGCGATGGGCTGCGTGGGGCTGCGCGTCGAGCACCCCGAGGAGGTGCTGGCGGCCATCGAGAAGGCGAACCAGGTCGACGACCGGCCGGTAGTCGTCGACTTCAGGACCGATTCGATGGAGCAGGTGTTCCCCATGGTGCCTGCGGGCGCCTCGAACGACGACATCGTCGTGCATCCCAGCCAGCGGCCCGGCACGGCGGCCGGGGCAGAGCTGTGAGCCCGAGCGCCGGTCCGGGCACCGGTGCCGGTCCGTCCGGTCGCCCCCGCCACCACCTCTTGTCGGTGCTCGTCGAGAACAAGTCAGGCGTGCTGTCACGAGTGGCCGGCCTCTTCTCGCGCCGCGGCTACAACATCTTCTCTCTCGCAGTGGCGCCGACCGACGACGAGCGCTTCTCGCGCATCTCGATCGTCGTCGACGTCGACTCAGCGCCTCTCGAGCAGGTCGTCGCCCAGTTGGACAAGCTCGTGAACGTCGTCGAGATCACCGAGCTGCACCCGGACGAGGCTCGCGAGGCCGAGCTGCTCCTCGTCACCGTCGTAGCCGACGCCGAGCGGCGCGCTCAGGTCTTCCAGCTCGTGGGCGTCTTCGGCGGCCAGATCGTCGACGTCGGCCTGGAGGAGGTGACCGTCATGCTCGCCGGGTCGCCTTCGGGGCTCGACGACTTCGAGGAGCTGATGCGCCCGTACGGCATCATCGAGCTCCAGCGGACCGGGCGCGTGGCGCTCCCTAAGCTTGGCGGGAGATCCCCGTCCACGGCCCGCCGCGAGCAACAGGCCCTCGAGAGCGCGTGAGGATGGCGACGCCCGCAGGCGTGGACGGGCAGCACCATGCAACCCACGCCCCACTTACGACACGAGGAGACAAGACGTGAGCAAGCTGTACTACTCGGACGACGCCGACAAGGGACTCATCCGCGCACGCAAGGTGGCCGTGATCGGTTACGGGTCGCAGGGTCATGCCCACGCGCTCAATTTGCGCGACTCGGGCGTCGACGTGCGCGTAGGCCTGCGGGAGGGCTCGAGCTCGCGCGCCAAAGCGGAGGCCGCCGGCCTCGCCGTGGTCTCGGTGGCCCAAGCCGCCCGGGAGGCGGACCTCGTCATGGTGCTGCTCCCCGACACCGAGCAGAGGTCCGTCTACGAGAGCGAGATCGCCGCCGAGCTCGCCGAGGGGGATGCTCTTTTCTTCGCCCACGGCTTCAACATCCGTTTCGGCCTCATAAGCCCGCCGCCCGGCGTCGACGTCGCCATGGTGGCGCCGAAGGGCCCGGGTCACCTCGTGCGCCGCACCTTCGAGGCCGGCGGAGGCGTCCCGTCGCTCATCGCAGTGGAGAAGGACGCGTCCGGCAAGGCGATGCAGCTGGCGCTCTCGTACGCCGACGCCATCGGAGCGACCCGGGCCGGGGTGCTCGAGACCACCTTCGAGGAGGAGACGGAGACCGACCTCTTCGGCGAGCAGGTCGTGCTGTGCGGCGGGGTGACGGCCCTCGTGATGGCCGGCTTCGAGACACTCGTCGAGGCCGGCTACCAGCCGGAGTCAGCCTACTTCGAGTGCCTGCACGAGCTGAAGCTCATCGTCGACCTCATGTACGAGCAGGGTATCTCGGGCATGCGCTTCTCGGTGTCGGACACCGCAGAGTACGGCGACATGACGCGCGGGCCCCGGATCATCGACGAGCACGTACGCGCCGAGATGCGCCGTGTGCTCGAGGAGATCCGCGACGGTCGCTTCGCCGCCGAATGGGTGGCTGAGAACGAGGCGGGCCGCCATCGCTTCAACGCGTTGCGCGAGGCGGGCCGCACCCACCCGATCGAGCAGGTCGGCGAGCGTCTGCGGGCGATGATGCCATTTGTGGCCGCTGGGCGTCAGCGCCTCGAGGACGTCTCCGGCGGCTGAGCCCGGCGGCCAGACGCAAGCGGCAGAGGCGCCCGGTAGGCGGCGTTCGCCTGCGACTCGCTGAGGAAGTGGTTCACGACAAGCTGGTCGAGGACGTGGCGTTGGCGCTGTTTGGCCAGTGCCAGGTGACGGAGCGGGTCGTAGGCCGACGGTGCCTGGGGGAGGCCTGCCAGCATGGAGGCCTCGGCCCAGCTGAGATGGTCGGGAGTGACGCCGAAGTACCCGCGGGCAGCTGCCCAGTCTCCCCAGTAGCCATTGCCGTAGTAGACGGCATTGAGGTACATGTCGAGGATCTCGGGCTTGGAGTATGTGACGGCCAGCTTGACGCCGAGGCCGATCTCATAGAGCGTTCCGCCGAGTCCGGGGCCGTGCGGGTAGAGCTGCTTGGCGAGTTGCTGCTCTATGGTGCTGCCGCCGGGATCACCGCTGCGGCGCAGCGTCGCCAACGCGGCTCGCGCCGCCCCGTCGAAGACGTTGACGAAGACGTTCGCGTAGAAGTGCTCGTCTTCGACCGCAACCACCGCCTCGGACAGCTTGACGGGCAGGGGAAGCGGGGCCAGCTCACCGCCATGGGTGTGGACGATGGCGGCGACGCGTGCCTCGGCGCCGGCGACGCTCGGGAGGGTCAGCTCGTACGCACCAGCGGAGACCACGAGGGCCACGAGCAGGACCGTGACGGCCACTGCCGTCTTGAGCAGCCTGCGCCCCGGCCGGCGCGCCGTCCGCTGCCTTGCCAGGTGGCGCCGCTGCGAAGGAGGCTGCCTCTCAAGCGTCAGAGCCTCTCGACGACGTAGTCGACGCAAGCTGTGAGCGCCTCGACGTCGGAGGGCTCGATCGTCGGGAAGAGGGCGACGCGCAGCTGGTTCCGGCCGAGCTTGCGGTACGGGTCGGTGTCGACGATGCCGTTCGCCCGCAGTGTCTTCGCCACCGCCCCGGCGTCCACCGACTCGTCGAAGTCGATCGTGGCGACGACATGGCTGCGCTCGTCCGGCTTGTGGACGAAGGGCTCGGCAAACGACGAGCGCTCGGCCCAGCCGTAGATCACCTCGGCCGATGCGTCGGAGCGCGAGGCCGAGAACTCGAGGCCCCCGTTCGAATTGAACCATTCGAGCTGGAGGGCGAACAGCAGCAGCGTCGCTGTGGCCGGCGTGTTGTAGGTCTGGTCGAGGCGGGAGCTCTTGAGGGCGATGCCGAGGTCCAAGAAGGCCGGGACGTAGCGGCCACCGCTTGCCCGCTCCGAGCGCTCGATGGCCGCCGGGGAGAGGCAGGCGCACCACAGGCCACCTTCTGACCCGAAGCACTTCTGCGGAGCGAAGTAGTACGCGTCGAACTCGCCCGGCTCGACGCGCAGGCCACCGGCTCCCGATGTCGCGTCGACGAGCACCAGGCCGGGTGCCGCCCCTCCGGAGGCGAGACGCGGCCTCACGATGTCCATCTGCACGCCCGTTGACGTCTCGTTGTGGGTGAGGGCGTAGGCGTCGACGCTCTCGTCGGGGACGGCGACCGGGTGGGTCCCGGCTTCTGAGGCGATGACGAGCGGGTCCTCGAGGAAGGGTGCCGCCTTGGTGCTGGCGGCGAACTTCGAGGAGAACTCGCCGAAGGCGAGGTGCTCCGACCGGCGTTCGATGAGGCAGAAGGTGGCGACTTCCCAGAAAGCCGTAGCCCCGCCGTTGCCGACGACGACCTCGTAGCCCTCCGGCAGGTCGAAAAGGTCGCGCACTCCGGCACGGACCCGCCTGACGATCTCCCTCACCGGCGGTTGGCGGTGGCTCGTGCCGAGCAGGCGCGGCCCCGCCTCGTAGAGCGCACGGACGGCCTCGTGGCGGATCTTGGACGGTCCGCAACCGAGACGGCCGTCCGACGGCAGCAGCTCGGCGGGGATTGTGAGATCGGCCATGTGACTCCTTCGTCAGCGCCGCGCGGGACGCACCAGTGGGGTGGGCGGGCGCGCTCGAGAGCACGCGACGCCGGCGCCTCCAATATTGCCATCCCGAGAGCGCCATCGAGGTGCGGCGATCTCGAGGGAGATCGCCGCACGGGGCGGCCGCCGGGGTGTGCCAGCATTGGGGGATGGCGGCAGGTCCCACAACGCTGGCCGGTTCCGGGCGTCTCTCCCGGCGCGTCGCGGCCGTCGAGCCCTCGGCGACGCTTGCGATCGACGCCAGGGCGAAGGCGCTCCGGGCGAGCGGAGCCGATGTGGTCGCCTTCGGGGCCGGCGAGCCTGACTTCGCGACTCCGGCGGCGATCGTGGAGGCGGCGGTCGCCGCCTGCAGGGACCCCCGCAACCACCGTTACACGCCGACGGCCGGACTGCCGGAGCTGAGGGAGGCGATAGCGGAGAAGACGAGGCGGGACTCCGGCCTCGAGATAGCGCCTTCCCAGGTGCTCGTCACGAACGGCGGCAAGCATGCCGTGGAGAACGCCTTCGCCACGCTGCTCGATCCGGGCGACGAGGTCCTCGTGCCGGCGCCCTACTGGACCACCTATCCCGAGTCGATCCGCCTCGCCGGCGGGGTCGCCGTCCCGGTGCCGACCGACGAGTCGACCTGCTTCCAGGTGCTGCCCGAGCAGCTCGAGCAGCTGGCAGGCAAGCGGACGAAGGCGCTCCTCTTCGTCTCGCCCTCCAACCCGACCGGGGCGGTCTACGGCCGCTCCGCCATGGAGGGCATCGGCCGGCTCGCAGCCGAGCGCGGCTGGTGGGTGGTGGCGGACGAGATCTACGAGCACCTCGTCTACGGCACGGACGAGCAGCACTCGATGCCCGTCGTCGTCCCCGAGCTGCGCGACCGCTGCATCGTCGTGAACGGCGTCGCCAAGACCTATGCGATGACCGGCTGGCGGGTCGGCTGGATGATCGCGCCACCCGACGTGACCGAAGCTGCGGCGAACCTGCAGTCCCACACGACCTCCAACGTGAACAACGTCGCCCAGCGGGCCGCGTTGGCAGCCGTGTCGGGCGACCTCTCGGCGGTAGCCGAGATGCGGGCCGTCTTCGACCGCCGGCGCCGGGCCATCCATGCCATGCTCTCGAAGATCCCCGGCGTGACCTGCTTCGAGCCGCAAGGGGCGTTCTACGCCTTCCCCAACCTCACGGGGGTGCTCGAGCGAAGCTACGAGGGGAGGCGGCCGGCCACGACGCTCGAGCTCGCCGAGGTGGTGCTGGAGCTGGCCAAGGTGGCCTTCGTGCCCGGCGAGGCCTTCGGTGCGCCCGGCTACGCTCGCTTCTCGTACGCGCTCTCGGACGGCGACCTCGAGAAGGGGATCCGCCGGCTCGCAGAGCTCGTGCAAGCGAGCACCGACTGATCGTCGCGGTGGCCGGCGCCTGCTGGACCTCGTGACCGGCTCTCGGGCCTGGCCTGGCGCGAGAGCCCCCGAAGCAGCATGTGAAGGAGCATGTGAAGACATGGCGAAGATCCTCGTCTCAGAACGCCTTGCGCCCGCCGGCATCGAGCACATGGTCTCGGCAGGCCACGAGGTCGATGAGAGGCTCGGGCTGAGCCCCGACGCGCTCTTGGCGGCGATCGGCGACTATGAGGCGCTCGTGATCCGTTCCGCCACGAAGGTCACCGAGGAGGTGCTGCGTGCTGGACGGCACCTCGTCGTGGTCGGGCGGGCGGGCATCGGCCTCGACAACGTCGACGTGGAGGCTGCCACCGCCCTCGGGGTGATGGTGGTGAACGCTCCCGAGTCGAACATCCTTTCGGCCGCCGAGCATGCGCTCGCTCTCCTGCTCGCTCAGGCGCGCAACGTGCCGCAGGCCCATGCCGCGCTCGTCGAGGGGCGTTGGGAGCGCTCGAAATGGCAGGGAGTCGAGCTCTGCTCGAAGATCCTCGGCATCGTCGGCCTCGGCCGCATCGGGGGTCTCGTCGCGGAGAGGGCGGCGGCATTCGGGATGCGCCTCATCGCCTACGACCCGTACATCTCTGTCGAGCGGGCGAAGCAGATGGGCGTCGAGCTGGTGCCGCTCGACGACCTCGTCGCCGCTGCCGACTTCATCACGATCCACCTTCCGAAGACCCCCGAGACAGCCGGGCTGTTCGGAAGGGAGCTGCTTGCCAAGGTCAAGCCAGGCGTCCGCATCGTCAATGCCGCCCGCGGCGGGATCCTCGACGAGGACGCGCTCGCCGACGCGGTCACGTCGGGCCGGGTAGCCGGGGCGGCACTCGACGTCTTTCAGGCCGAGCCCTGCACCTCCTCGCCCCTCTTCGGCCTGCCGGGGGTCATCGTCACGCCCCATCTCGGCGCCAGCACCCAGGAGGCCCAGGACAAGGCGGGCGTGCAGATCGCCGAGCAGATCACCCTCGCCCTCGCCGGCGACCTCGTGCCGCACGCCGTCAATGCCGCGGCCCGCTCAGCCTCCTAGGGATCCGTCCCTCCGTGTCCGAAGGGCCCGGTTGCGCCATGTGCCGGGGCGAGCCTCTCAGCCGCCGGCCGACAGCAGTGTCCCTGGCCCGCCCGGCAGCGGCGCCTTCGCCTTGGTCCCGGTGATCGACGTCGTCCCCGAGTAAGCACCGGCGAGCCCATAGGTGCCGGACGAGCCCACGAGCGCGGCGATCTCCACCTCGCCTGTCTCGGTGACACGGCTGTAGCGCCCGGCGGGCAAGAGGCTGGACGTGATCACCTGCGAGTCGTGGTGCCAGGCGATGGCCGAGCTCACCGGCGCCACGATGGTCTCTACGAAGCGGAGCGCGAACAGCGCGAGGCCGCCACCGTCGGCGAGAGCGAAGGTGACGCTCGGCCCGACAGGAGCGAACAGCTCTCTCGCGTCGAAGCCGGCCTGCTCTGCCTGCTGGACCGCAAGGCGCGGGTTCGGCACCGCCCAGCAGGCGCCGTTGAAGTCACTTGGCCGGAGGCTGCCGAGCCGACCGCTCGCCTCGAAGCGGACGAGCGCCGCGGCGACTCGGCCCGGCAGCTCGTCGGTCGCCTTCTCGAGGGCGGCCGGGACGACTGAGGCCGTCCCGTCTCGCGAGGCGGCGAGCTCGGCGAAGCGCCCGGCGTCGGCTGACGGCTCGAGTGCGATCCTCCACCGGTCCCCTGGCGCCGAGTGCTCGAACAGGAGCAGCGTGTCGTCGTTCGGGCAGGCTCCCAGCTGGCTTTTCGGCACCCTTCTCGAGAGCACTGTGCGGCCGACGACGAGGAAGCGCTCCGGCGTGCCGGAGCCGCTCACGACGGTCTGGAGCGGCACGACGCCGAAGGGGAGGCTGTCGGACGCATGCGCGAGGCGCGACGCCTGGTACTGGGCGGCGTCAATGGCGAAAGCCGAGCCGGTCTCGTAGCTGGCGAGCAGCTTCGTGTCGAGCGAGGCGTTCGCCCGGTTGTTCGTCGCCATCACGGCCGCGAGGACGCGCTCGGCGCCTTGCACCGACAGCGCCCCGGCGCCGGCGCCAGCTCCGGCGGAGCCGGGCGCCGAGCTGGCGCATCCGGCGAGCAGGGTCGCGAGGAGCAAGAGGGCGGCGAGGCGCGCTCCGCTCGGACGAGCTCGGGGTGGTCGGCGGCGCATCGCGGAGATGCTACGGGCCGATCTCGCCTTGCCTGGTGGCCCGTGCCGTGCTGCGTACGATCCGGTTGGCAGCGGCGAGGTAGGCCCGGGCGGACGCCTCCACGACATCGGTCGAGAGCCCGCGGCCGGAGACCTTCACGCCGCCGGACTCGAGCTGGATCACGACGTCGCCTAGAGCGTCGAGGCCCCCCGTGACCGACGAGACGTTGAACCCGGTCAGCTGGGCGTCTATCCCGGTCGCCTTGCGGATGGCGCTGCAGGCGGCGTCGATCATGCCGTCTCCCTCGGCGACTGCCTCGGACCTCTGGCCGTCTCGCGCGACGACGACGCGCGCTTTGGGCGTCTCGAGGTTGCCACCGTGCACCTCGAGGACGTCGAGGGTGAAGCCAACCTCGAGGGTCGTGCCGATCTCCTCGGCGGCGATGGCCTCGAGGTCGGCGTCGGTCAGCTGCACCTTGCGGTCGGCTAGCTCCTTGAAGCGGCGGAACGCTGCGTCCAGCGCCTCGCCCCGCAACGTGATGCCGAGCTTGTCGAGCGTCTCTGCAAAGGCATGGCGGCCCGAGTGCTTGCCGAGGACGATCTGGCTGCCGACCTGGCCGACGCTCGCGGCATCGATGATCTCGTAGGTGGAGCGCTCGGCCAGCACGCCGTGCTGGTGGATGCCCGACTCGTGGGCGAAGGCGTTTCGGCCGACGACCGCCTTGTTCCACTGCAGCTGGTAGCCGGTGAGGCGTGAGACGAGGCGGCTCGTGCGGGCCAGCTCCTCGGTGCGCACGGAGCTCGTGAGGGAGGGAAACTGATCTTGGCGGATCCGAAGCGCCATGACCACCTCCTCGAGCGCCGCGTTGCCTGCTCGTTCGCCGAGCCCGTTCACGCACACCTCCACCTGCCTGGCACCGGCCCTCACCCCGGACAGGCTGTTGGCGACGGCGAGCCCGAGATCGTTGTGGCAGTGCGTCGACAGGACGTAGTCGCCGGGGATCTCCCTTCGGATGTGGGCGACGAGGTCGCCGAAGTCCCATGGGATCCCGTAGCCGACCGTGTCGGGGATGTTGAGCGTCGTGGCACCGGCCTCGACGGAGGCTCCGAGCACCTCGAGCATGAAGTCGAGCGGCGTGCGGGTGGCGTCCTGGGGCGAGAACTCGACGTCGTTCGTGTGCTCGCGGGCTCTTCCGACTCCCTGGCGCACCTCCTCGAGCACCTGTGCCGGCGTCATCTTCAACATGTGCTCCATGTGGCTCGGGCTGGTCGAGATGAAGACGTGGATCCGGCACCGCTCGGCCTCTGCCAGCGCCTCGAAGCAGCGATCGACGTCCGAGCGCTGGGTGCGCGAGAGCGCCGCGACGACCGGTCCCTCGACGCTGCGTGCGATCGCCTGGACGGCGTCGAAGTCGCCCTGGCTGGCGACCGGGAAGCCGGCCTCGATGTAGTCGACGCCGAGGCGGGCCAGCTGCTCGGCGATCTCGAGCTTCTCGGCGGCGTCGAGCGAGATCCCGGGCGACTGCTCACCGTCGCGAAGGGTGGTATCGAAGATGACTACCTTTTCCTGGTCGCTGCTCGTCGTCATGGCTGTACCTCGTCTGTCGTGTCGGTCAATCAACGGTCGGTCGCATTCGGGAAACAAAAAACCTCCCGGCCGGAAGGCGCAGGAGGCAAGGGCAAGCGCGGTCGGCGCTTGCCGTCAGGTAAGAAGCAGGCAGCTGGAGCCGGTCATCTCCCCATGATTGTGCGTGAGGAGAGAGCTGCCCGTCAAGCCGTCACCCCTTGACGGCACCCACCGTGAGCCCGCGCACGAGGGAGCGCTGGAAGACGAGCAGGACGACGAAGATGGGCAGGGCGGCGAGCACTGTGCCTGCAAAGACCAGGTTGACCCTGGAAAAGTCGCTCGCGGCCAGCTGGGCGAGCCCGATCTGCACCGTCCGCGAGGAGTCCGAGCTCGTGACGAGGAGCGGCCAGAGGTACTGGTTCCAGGCGCCGAGGAACGAGAACACGGCGAAGGCACCGATCCCCGGCAGCGAGAGGGGGATGACGACGCGGGCGAGGAACGCCAGGTGCCCGTAGCCGTCCAATGTCGCGGCATCTCTCAGCTCGCGGGGAAGAGCCCGGAACGTCTGGCGGAAGAGGAAGACGCCCAGGCCGCTCGCCACGAACGGCACGATGAGGGCCGGGAAGGTGTTGAACCAGCCGAAGTCGGAGATCGTGCGGTAGTTGGGGATGATCGTCACCTCGGCGGGGATCATGAGGGTCGCCAGGCAGCCACCGAACAGGACGCGCCGCAACGGGAAGCGTACGAAGGTGAAGGCGTACGCCGCAAGGAGAGAGGTCGCGACGGCGCCGAGGGTGATGGCGACGGACTGGATGGCGCTGTTGCGCAGGTAGATGCCGAGGTTGGCGTCGGAAAAGGCGGTGGCGAAGTTGGACCACCTCGGTGAGCTCGGGAAGAGTATCGGCGGGCGATGAGCGATGTCCTGCGGCGCGAGCAGGGCGTTCACGACCGTCACGTAGATCGGCAGCAGCACCACGAAGGACATCGCGACAAGGAGCAGGTACCGGGCCGCCCGCCGGGGCCATTTCCGGCGGGGTCGACCGCCCGGCCGCTCAGTCTCTTGCATCGGCATAGAAGACGCGGCGCTGGAAGAACCAGAACTGCGCCGCGCTGAGCAGCAGGAGGATGGCGAACAGAGCGATCGCCATGACGGCGGCGCGGCCCGGATCGGCGGTGGCGTTCTGGCCGAAGGCGGTCTGGTAGATGTCGTAGATGAGCACTTCGGTGTGGTTGTTCGGGCCTCCCTGAGTGAGGATGTCGATCTGCCCGAACGCCTGGAAGCCGATGATCGTGCCGACGACGCTCGCGAAGAAGAGCTGCGGCGAGAGCAGCGGCAGCGTGATGCGCCAGAAGCGACGCGACGAGCCGGCGCCGTCCAGCGCGGCCGCCTCGGTCATCTCGTCAGGCACCGACTGCAGGGCCGCGCTCATGAGGATGAACGTGAAGCCGAGGTTCTGCCAGATCGTGGTGACGGCCACTGCCGGGAGCGCCCACGTCGGGTTCTCGAGGATCCCGCCGCCGCCGCGCTGGCCGAGCCAGTAGGCGAAGAGCCCGACCTGAGGGTTGAGCAGGCTGAAGAAGATGACCGAGGCCACGGCGACCGAGGTGGCGACTGTCGAGGAGAAGATGGTCCTGAAGATCTTGATGCCGGCGAGCCGCTTGTGCGCCAGCACGGCCATGGCGAGGCCGAGGGCGATCCCGGCCGGGACGGTGAGGAGGACGAAGAGGACCGTCCGCCACAGGTCCCCGAGGAAGGCACTCGAGGAGAGGACCTCGAAGTACTGCGAGAAGCCCACGTAATGAGAGGGGAGCCCCGGGAAGATCGGTGCCTCGAAGAAGCCCAGCTGGGCCGTTCGCACGAGCGGGTAGAAGGCGAACAGCCCGAAGATCCCGAGTGCAGGCACGACAAGGACGTAGCCGAGGGCGGCCTCCCGCCACCTACGTCCCATCGATGCGCCTCCCGCTGTCGGGGTCGAAGAGGTGGACCCGGCCCGTGACGGCGAGCCGCAGGCGGTCGCCGACCCGGGCGACCTCCTCGACGCCGGGCACCCGGACGATGACGAGGCCGCCGTCTGCGATGCGGCATGCGACGTGCTGCTCGTGGCCGAGCAGCTCGACGAGCCCGACTTCGGCCGCGATCGTCCCGGCGGCGGTTATGGCAAGGTGCTCCGGCCGGATGCCGGCAAGAACGGCGCGGCCGGTCTCGAGCGCCCTGCCGGCGGGCGAGGCGAGCCAGCCGTCGAGCGGGACGCTACCCCCGGCGATGCTGGCCGAGAGCGCGAGCCGGCTCCCTCCTGTCCCCTCTGATCGGGCGGCGATCGTGCCCGCCACGAGGTTCATCGGCGGGCTGCCGACGAAGGCGGCCACGAAGGAGTTCTCCGGCCGGTCGTGCACCTCGGCCGGCGTTCCCACCTGCTGCAGGGCACCGTCGCGCAGCACCGCGATGCGGTCACCCATCGTCATCGCCTCGACCTGGTCGTGGGTGACGTAGAGCGTCGTCGTGCCGCTCCGGCGGTGCAGATCGATCAGCTCGGCTCTCGTCTCGACCCTGAGGCGGGCGTCGAGGTTCGAGAGCGGCTCGTCCATGAGGAAGGCCTTCGGCTCCCGCACGATCGCCCGGGCGAGCGCCACCCGCTGGCGCTGGCCGCCCGAGAGCTGTGCCGGCTTGCGGTCGAGGAGGCCCTCGAGCTGGAGCGAGGCAGTCGCGGCGTGCACCAGGCGCTGGCGCTCGGCCGGGGCGACGTGGCGGGCGCGAAGCGGGAACTCGATGTTGCGCCGAACGCTCAGGTGCGGGTAGAGGGCGTAGCTCTGGAAGACCATGGCGACATCGCGGCGGCGCGGCTCGATGCCGTTCATCACCGCTCCGCCGATGCGGATGGTCCCGGCCGTCGGCTCCTCGAGCCCGGCGATGAGCCGCAGGACCGTCGACTTCCCGCAGCCGGACGGTCCGAGCAGCACGAGCAGCTCGCCCGGGGCGGCCGACAGATCGAGGTCGTGCAGGGCGAGCGTCGCGCCGAAGCGCTTGCTCACGCCCTCCAGCTCGAGGCCGGCGGCCTGCACTAGACGCGCTGGTTGTAAGAGGCGAT
>JAKATT010000013.1 GCA_021818615.1 Actinomycetes bacterium
CAGCGTCACGAACACGGGATCGGACACGAGGTCGGCGGCCGGAACGATCGCCCCGTCGCCGGTCCTTCCTGCCACCCTCCCGCCGGATCGAAGATGGCCCGGGCCCGAACCGCCCGGCGGCGTCGCAGTGCGGAGCCGGGCGACAGGCACCGAGGAGGCGACCACTGCGGCCAGGGCTGCGGCGCCGCCGGCAACAGCCAGCAGGAGCGCCGCCAGCGCTCTCGTCCTCCGGCGACGTCTCGCGTCGTGGCTGGCCGGCACCGGGGAAAGGGCGGCGGTCACTTTCCCGCCCGCGGGATCACCCCGGCAGCTCGCCCGTCTCGAGCAGCTTGGCGAGACCCGCCTCGTCGAGGATCGGGACACCGAGCTCCTTTGCCCTGGCGAGCTTGGCCCCTCCCGGCGAGCTGCCCACCACGACCGCCGTCGTCCGGGCGGAGACCGATCCCGGCGACTTGCCGCCGCGGCCCGTGATCGCCGCTTCGGCCTCCTCTCTCGACCACCCGGCGAGCGTCCCGGTCACGACCACCGACTTGCCCTCGAGGAGGCGGGGAAGCTCCGAGACGGCTCTCGTGCCGAACGACACGCCGCCGCCCCGTAGCCGCTCGACGAAGGCAAGGTTCGCCCCGGAGGC
Source organism: Actinomycetes bacterium (assembly GCA_021818615.1). Lineage (GTDB taxonomy): Bacteria > Actinomycetota > Acidimicrobiia > Acidimicrobiales > Bog-793 > JAKATT01. The sequence goes on from JAKATT010000013.1 coordinate 632, forward strand.
GAAGAAGTGGGCCACGCTGGCGGCGATGACCGGCCCGATCCCCTCGACGGAGGCGAGCTCCTCCTCGCTCGCCGCCATGATGTGGTCGAGGTCGCCGAAGCCGTCGGCCAGGGCCTGGGCGACCGTGGAGCCGACGTGTCGGATCCCGAGGGCGACGAGGAGGTTGGGGAGTGGACGCTTCCTCGACGCGTCGATGGCCGCCACGAGGTTGCGAGCCGAGATCTCCCCGAAGCCCTCGAGGCCGTACAGGTCATCGGCGCGGACGTCGTAGAAGTCGGCGGCGTCGCCGATCACGCCGGCGTCGATCAGCTGCGCCACCCGCTGCTCGCCGAGCCCCTCGATGTCCATCGCGGAGCGGGAGGCGAAGTGCGCCACCCGTTGCACCTTCTGGCCCGGGCAGTCGAAGTTCACGCAGTAGGTGTCCGCCTCGCCCTCCAGCCGTACCAGCTGGCCGCCGCAGAGGGGGCATTCAGACGGGAACCGCCAGGGCAGGACGCCTTCCGGGCGCATCGAGAGCACCGGTCCGACGACCTCGGGGATGACGTCGCCGGCCTTGCGCACGATCACCGTGTCGCCAGGACGTACGTCTTTCAGCGCGACCTGGTCCTCGTTGTGCAGGCTGGCGAGCGAGACCGTCGATCCGCCCACTCTCACCGGCCGGAGCCGCGCGAACGGAGTCGCCCGTCCGGTCCTGCCGATCGAGACGAGGATGTCCTCCAGCAGGGTCGTGCGCTCCTCGGGCGGGAACTTGTAGGCGACCGCCCAGCGAGGTGCGTGCGACGTCGCTCCGAGGCTGCGGTGCAGCGAGATGTCGTCGAGCTTCACGACGGCGCCGTCGATCTCGTAGCCGAGGGAGTGCCGGCGTTCCTGCAGATCGGCGCAGTAGGCATATACGGCGTCGAGGCCTGTCACGAGCGCCGTCTCCCCGTTTACCGGGAAGCCCGCACGGCGCAGGAGCTCGAGCGAGCCGCTCTGGTTCGTGAGCTCGGCGGCGGCGTCGCCCTCGCCGGCCGCCTCGACCCGCGTCCCTTGCGCGAGCACGTCGGCTGAGACCACCTGGTAGGCCCACAGCCCAAGCGCCCGGCTTGCCGTGATGGAAGGGTCCCGCTGGCGAAGCGAGCCGGCCGCGGCGTTCCGCGGGTTGGCAAAGAGCCGGAGGCCCGCTGCCTGCTGGCGGGCGTTCAGCTCCTCGAACGCCGCCAGCGGCAGGTAGACCTCGCCCCTCACCTCGATCTCCGTCGGGATCTCCCCGGGCGGAAGCTCGAGGCGCGCGGGCACCTCGCCGATGGTGCGCACGTTCTGCGTCACGTCCTCGCCGACGCGGCCGTCGCCTCGGGTGGCGGCCCGGACCAGCTCGCCGTGCTCATAGGTGATCGAGATCGAGAGGCCGTCGATCTTTGGCTCGCAGACGAAACGCAGCGCGGCGGCGTCCTCGGGCGCCATCTCGAGCAGCCGCTCGAGGCGACGCCCCCAGGCGAGCAGCTCGTCCATGTTGACGACCTTGTCGAGGCTCATCATCGGCACCTTGTGGGCGGCCGGTGCGAACAGGGTCGTGATCGGCGCGCCGACCTGCTCGGTCGGCGATCCGGCGACGGCGAGCTCGGGGTGCTCGGCCTCCAGAGCCCGCAGCTCGTCGACGAGGGCGTCGTAGTCGGCGTCGGGGATCTCCGGCTCTGCCGCGTTGTAGTACCGGTCGTTGTGGTAGGAGATCGCCTCCCTCAGCTCGGCCGCCCGGGCCTGCAGGCCGGCCGCCGCGCCCGGGCTGGCCCGCCGGCCGGCCGCCGCGCCCGGGCTGGCGGCGGTCTTCACGCGGCGGCTCTCGAGGCGATCCCGGAGCCGACCACCTCGTCGCCGACGTAGAGGGCCACGACCTGGCCGGGCGCCACCTTGCGGCGCACCTCGAGGAACTCGAGCCCGCCGGCACCCAAGACCGCGGCGAAGGGCCGTCCGTGCGCGCTCGCCTGGGCGAGCACCGCGCTCCCCTCCGCCAGAGGCTCGCCGACCCAGGTCCGCTCGGACAGAGCCACCCCGCTCGCGGCGAGGTCGGTCTCGCAACCGACGCGCACCACTCTTGCTGCCACGTCGACCTCCACGGCGAAGCGGCGGCCGCCTGCTGCGACCCCGAGGCCGCGACGCTGGCCCACGGTCACGAGCTCGACGGCGGGGACGCTTCCCAGTTGCTCTCCTGTCGCGACATCGAGCACCCGGCCGGCGTGGAGCTCGGCGCGGCCCTCGAGGAAGCGCCGGCGTGACCCGGCTCCTCTCGGCCCGGCAACGAAGCACACCTCCTGGCTGTCCGCCTTGTGAGCGGTCGGGAGCGCCCAGGCGGCGGCGAGACGGCGCACCTCGGCCTTCGTCGTCTCGCCGACCGGCAGCAGGACCCGGTCGAGCTGGCGGGCGGTGAGGCAGGACAGCACGTACGACTGGTCCTTGGCCGCGTCCCTTCCCCGCAGGAGCCTCGCCTGCCCGTCCTGGCCCCGCCCGACGCGGGCGTGATGACCGGT
>JAKATT010000162.1 GCA_021818615.1 Actinomycetes bacterium
TCGGCGAGGAGCAGCCCTGCGACCCCGCCCGTCCTGCGGCAGACCGACTGGCTGCCTTCCTCGGGCGCTTGGTCGGCGGAGCCACGTCGTAGCCGTTGGTTCTGTCGGGAGCTGCTCGTCCTGACGGCCCAGCTGGGCTCTGAGAGGACGGTCGCTTCATGAGCGCCGTCGTCCACACCGAGCAGCTCACCAATGCCTACGGCGGGGCGGACTCCGCGGCGGTCGACCGGCGCGAGCTCGACGTCCTCGAGGCGAGATCTTCGGGCTGCTCGGACCAAACGACGCAGGAAAGACGACGGCCAGGCGACACTCGAGACGGTCTTCATCAACCTCACGGGAAAGGAGCTGCCGGACTGATGGCGGCGACCGCTCCTTCTTCGCGGAGCCTGCTCAGGCATGCCCGCCTCGTCGCCGCGCCGCGGCGCTCGGTCGTCGCGACGAGCTGGGTCGCCCTCGGCGCGTTGTTGCTACGGGATCTCGTCGTGCTGCGCAAGTACCTGTGGGAGTTCGTGCTCCGGACGCTGGTCCAGCCGTTCTTGCTGTTTTTCGTCTTCCTGTAGGTCTCGCCGAAGATCGGCCAGGGCATCGGAGGCCAGGGCATCGGAGGCCAGGGCATCGGAGGCCAGGGCTCGGAAGAGGAGTCTGCCTTCGCGGCCGTCCTTGTGCCCGGGGTCGTCGGCAGCTCGGTGACTTTCCAGGACGTGCAGTCGATTGCCCTCAACATGGCGCGGGAGCTTGGCTTCACCCGCGAGATCGAGGACCGGGTGCAGGCGCCCCGCCCCGTCTGGCTCGTCGCCGTCACCAAGGTCGTCTCCGGTGCCGTCCACGGCATCCTGCCGGCCGCGATCGTGCTGCCGATCGCCGCGGTGGTGCACGCCTCGGGAGTGGAGGCGCACCTTGGCCTCGTCGAGGTAGGACTGGACGACAGAGACGGGCACTTCGCCCACCCCGTCTGTCGAGCACTCCTCGCCGCGAAGGAGGTGTCCTCTGAGAAGGGCTCCGAGATCGATGCGCATGATGACGCTAGGGCCGGAGGGGCGGGGAGCTGGACAAGAAGAGGAGACCGGGCGGGAGGGGAGAAGCACGACGAGGCCGGTCCCGCGCCGCCAAGACGGGCCGAACCCGCAGCGCGGCCGGCCGAACCCGGCCGAGGCGGCGCCCGCGCCCCTCACGCGAGGTGCGCTGCGCTATGTTCCGGCGCGAGCTGCCGGGCGGGGGGCATGGAGCGGGTGAAAGCGGTCCTTCCTATCGCCACGCACAAAGGAGGTAGTGCTCATGAAGAGCAAGAAGCTTCGCGTCGCTCTGACAACCGGCGTGCTCGTCGGCGGCGTGCTCGTCGGAGGCCCGCTCGTCGGCGGCGTGCTCGCCACGGCAGCGACAGCGGCGAGCACCAAAGGGCGACCACAACCCTATGGGTCGTCCCGGCCATGACGACGAAGGGCGAGGCGGCCGCCTGCAAGACAGCCAAGTACCACACCATCCCCGCGGCGCTCAAGGCAGCTAAGAGCGGCGACACCCTCGAGGTCTGTGCAGGGACTTGCACGGCGTCGACCACCATCACCACCGGGGCAGCGCAGCAGCCGAAGATCACCACCGCCGCTGACGTCCCAAGCGGGGTGAGCCTGGCCGGCCAGCCCGGTGCCACGATCAACGCGAAGGGCCTCGACAACGGCATCACGTTCTTCGCGGCCTCCGGCGCGAGCGCCAGCGGCTTCAGCGTGACCGGCGCGACCGGCGAAGGCATCCTCGCCATCCTCGGCAGCAAGGTGGTCATCAAGGACAACGTCGTCGAGCACAACGACAATGGCACTGCGAAGAGCTCGTGGACCGAGTGCAAGCCTTCAGGCCATGTCCCCGGCGACTGCGGCGAGGGCATCCACCTGCTGTCGGCCTCCGACTCCCAGGTGCTCGACAACACCTCGATGTTCAACTCGGGCGGCGTCCTTCTCACCGACGAATTCGGCCCGAACCACGGGAACACCGTGAGCGGCAACCTCGTCGAGGACAACGAGAGCGACTGCGGCATCACGGTGGTGAGCCACAACCCGGTGGCCGTCAACAGCGAGGGCGTGCCACAGCCGACCAAGGGCGGCACCTATGCCAACACGATCAGCGACAACGTGGTGATCTCCAACGGCACCACCGGCTTCGGTGGCGGCGTCCTGCTCGCCTCGGGCGTGTCAGGTGGCGGTTCCTATGACAATACCGTGACCGGCAACGAGATCGCAGGCAACGGGATCAGCGGTGTCACCATCCACCAGCACGCCCCGCTCTCGCACGTCTCAGGCGACGTCATCTCGGGCAACTGGATCGGGACGAACGACATAACGGGCGACCCTGGCACCGGCGACTCGCAGACGACCGGCGTGCTCGTCGACAACGGGGGCACCCACATGACGATCAAGGTGACGGTAGAGAACAACACGATCGCCTGGGACACCTACGGCATCTTCAACCACTCGAGCGGTGGGCTCACCCAGCACGGCAACGTCTTCCTCCACGTGAGGAAGGACGTGCAGAGCTGACCACGCGGAGCAAGCAAAGCAGCGAAACCCACCCATCCCGCCAAGCTCCGGCGCCTCGCCCACCTGCGACGGCTGAGGCGCCGGGCTCGGTCGGCCAGCGTCGAAGGGGTCGAGCCATGCGGCTGTCCCGACGGATTGGTGCCTTGTCATGCCTCGCTGTCGGCGCCTGTCTTGTGGCCGGCTCGGCTGCCATCCATCTCCACCTCTGGGCTGCCGGCTACAGGACCGTTCCGACCATCGGCCCGCTGTTTCTCGTCCAGGGCGCGTCCGGCATCGTTCTCGGCGTGCTGATGGTTGTGTTTCGCAGAGCGATCGCCGCGCTGGCCGGCGCCGGCTTCCTTGCCGCCACGGCTGGCGGGTTCCTGATCAGCGTCTCGAGGGGGCTGTTCGGCTTCCACGACACCTTCGCGGCGCCTCTTGCCACCCTCTCGTTGGCCATCGAGAGCGGAGGTGTCGTGGTGCTGGTGGTGGCGGCAGCGCTGCTTCGCTCGTCGCGCAGGGCTCCTGTGCCGAGGGGGAGCGCTCGCTAGCTTCCGCTCAGGCCGTGGCGACGAGAGGTTGGGACGGTGGTGGGGATCGGGCTGGCCCAAGGGCTGCTATCCGGGGAAGGGTTGTGGGGCTGCCCCGCTGGCTGCCGAGCGGTAGGCGAGGTCGGCGACCGTGCGCTCGAACGCCGATCAGACCCGCACGACCCGAAGCCCGGGAACGTCGTCGTAGTCGCCGTCTTGGGATGCCACCGCCAGGTCGTTGGCGATCGCCGTCGCCGCGATCCACGAGTCGTTGATCGGCATTTTCTTGCCAGCGTCTCGAAGGGCAAGGCACAGAGCTGCCCAGGCATGGGCTACTCCTTCGTCGACCGGCAGAGGGTCGAGCGTCGCCGCTGCGGAGAGGGTCTCTAGCCGTCGGGCTCGGGTCGGCCCGTCCTGCGCGGCGAGGACCCCGAGCCGTAGCTCGCCCACGGTGATGACTGACACGGCAACACGATCGGGCGGCTTGGAGGAGAGTGGTCGGTCCTGCTCGGCGGCGATGAACAGCGACGTGTCGGCGAGCGCCACCTCCCGATCGACGCGCTCGCCGGAAGCGGTCACGGGATCGGGAGGTCGTCAGTCGTATCGGGCAGGAGGCCTGCCAGCTCTCGAGCGAGGCCAGGATCGGCCCGCCAGCGATCGCTGTCGCGGAGGAAGGCGCTCCAGGCCATCGATTTCGGTCGGGCCGGCAGTGGGAGCAGCTCGGCGACCGGGCGGCCGCTCACCGTCACCCTGAGGCGTTCGCCGTGCTCGACCCGACGAAGCACGGCGCTGACGTCGTTTCGAAGGTCGCGTGCAGGGATATCGGTCACAATATCATTGTAGCATCTCTGCTACGATGAGGTCGAGCGGGTCTCGGCTGGAACTTCGAGCCGTTCCCGCAGCTCGACCAAGTTCTTTATGAAGCGGGGCCGGTTGTCGAGTCTTCTCCACTTGTCCACCTGTGGACACATGTGCTACAGTTGTCCTATGGGAAGCTCGATTTCCGTCCGCGACCTGCGCAACACGGTCAGCGAGGTGCTTCGCCGGGTCGAAGGCGGCGAACGCTTGACCGTAACGGTCGACCGGCGCCCGGTAGCTGAGATCGTGCCACTCCACCGCCGCCGGACCGTGCCGACGGCTGAGGCGCTAGCCATAGCTTCCCGCCACGCCGCTGACCGCGGCCTTCTCGAGGACGTGCGGCACCTACTGGCTGATACGACCGACGACCTGTGAGGGCCTTGCTCGACACCTCGTTCTTCGTCGCCACGGAGTCAGGGCGACCTCTCGGCGAGATGGCGGGGGTCACCGAGACCGAGGTGTCGGTGGTGACGCTGGCCGAGCTGACCGTCGGCGTGCTCATGGCAGACGACGATGATCGGTCGGCGCGAGTGGCAACGCTTTCGGCTGTGGAGTCGATGTGGGATCCGTTGCCGATAGATGCCGAGGCAGCGCGTTGGTTCGCCCGGATCGTCGCCACTCTGCGCGCTGGTGGCCGCCGGGTCCCGATCCTCGACGCGCTTGTGGCTGCCACGGCGATTGTCGAGCAGATCCCGGTCGTCACCCAGGACAATGACTATGAGGCCATCCCCGGCGTCGAGGTGATCCGGGTCTGATCACCGCTAGCGCCGACATGGACCAAGCGCACCGTACGGCAGACGCGACACCACTGGAATGTCCATGCGCTGTGACCAGCAGTTTTGCTTGTCGCAGCTGAGGCGATTCGAACTGCGGCGCTCCTGGATATCCGGATATACCCTTCGTGATGAGCAAGATCCTCGTGTCCGTCGACGACAAGCTGCTCGCGAGGATCGACAGAGCTGCAAGATCAGCTGGCCTGAGCCGGAGCGCCTACCTGGCTCGCTTGGCTCAGCGCGACCTCGGTGAAAGCCGTGGGCCCGGCGCCAGCCGGCAGGCCCAGCGCGCCGTCTGCCGGCTCCAGGCTCTGTTCGACGCCCACCCCGGCGAAGAGGACGGGACGGTGGCGATCCGAAGCGACCGGGACACACGTTGAGGGAAGTCGTTTTCGATGCGTCGGTCGTGGTCAAGTGGTTTGCGGCCGAACAGCGCGGCTCCCTCGAGGCTCGCGAGCTGCGAGATGACTACCGGGCGGGTCGACTCTCGGTAGTCGTTCCCTCGCTTCTCTTCCTCGAGCTCCTGAACGTCGCAGGGAGACGCTGGCGCTGGGAGCCCGAAGCCGTGGTCGAGCTTGCCGAAGCTCTCGCTGACCTCTCCTTCGAGGTGAGTGAGCCGGAGCTGCCATCGGTGGCTGCCTGGGTCTCGCGCGGGCTCACTGCGTACGACGCCGCCTACGCGACCCTGGCCGAGGAGCGGGAGCTGACGCTCGTCACCGACGGTGACGCGGTCATCGAGCTCGCTCCTGAAATCAGTCGTGCACTTGTCGGAGGATCAGCTTCAGCTGGTTGAGGTCGCCCCACACGGTCTTCGAACAGCGACAACGCAACACCACTCGAGATCGCTTCGCGTCAGCGCTGGTCACACGCTTGCAGATGGTCGGGAGCTGCCGGGAAGCGAACTCGGATCCCGATGTGGCCGTCGCTGCTCTCGTCAGCGGCCCATCAGCCGCTCGGTCCGGGACCGGGCGGGCTCGCGCCCTCGGTCTGGGAGCGGCGCGCCGCTACCGTGTCCCCCCGTCGCCGAGCGAGCTGCGCCTGAAAGTAGGTCAGGTTCGGGCCGCCAAGCGCGCGGTGCCCGGCAAGGCGGTCGAGGCGATCCTCGGCGTTGCCACCGAAGAGCCGGTCGAGCAATATCGCGTGCCACTCGGCGAGGTCGCCGGTGCGCTGGTCCGGGCTGGCGTTGAACGATCGCCCGGGAGATGAGGACGCCCCCGAAGTGCGGGCGGCGACCTGGTCAAGCGCCTCGAGGTACCCGTCGGTGAAGGTGACCCAGTGATCCGGCACCGTGAGCAGCCGCTCGAGGACGACAGTGAGCGAGGTCTCCTGCTCGCGTACGCGGCCGAAGCCCGTCCGGGTCCACCCGTATTTAGACTCCCAGCGCACGAGCTGGGGCGCGGCCGATCGGGCGAACTCGGCGCAACCGAGCCGGTCGAGCACTCGCGACCAGAGCAGCGAGACCTCGTCGGACACGACGACCCGGGCCGCTTCGATCGGGTCCTCGGATCGGAAGTAGTCGTAGTCGCGCATCTCCTGGGCGAGATCAAGGAGCAGCGTCATCGCCTCGGCACCAGCTGACAGGTCATCGTCAGAGAGGGCGCGCTCCGCGTCCTTCACGAGTCGCTGGAAGGTGAAGCGCCAACGCGTGCGCTCGCGGGGGCTGACGCGACGGTCGCCGGCGAGGTAGGCACCGGAGCGGGCCAGCGCGACGAAGTCGCAAACCTCGTCGAGGATGCCCTCGGGATCGACCGGCTCGGGCTCCTTCCGCCGTGGACGCGGACCGTCAGGATCGAGCTCGGCTTCGATGCGTTGGCGGACAGTGGCCGTCCCACGCCAGTACAGGTTCCACAGCGCCTTCTTCAGACGCTCCTCGTCGAGGGCGACGAGCCGGGCGAAGAACTGCTCGCGGTCCATCCTGTCCATCACGCGCTCCCGTGCCGATGCGGGTAAGCTAGTCCCACCGCTTCGTGAGGTCGCATGGCGCATCGGCGCAACAGCGACGAGAATCTCGCGTCGCTCACCACGAAAGACCTGCGAGGTTCAGCGCCGCGCCTGGGTGCCTCCGCGACGTTGCTGCGGTCGAGGAACCGCCTGTACTTCTGGCTATGAAAGAGCTGCCTCTCGCCGATGCCCGGAATCGGCTCTCGGAGCTCGTCGCCGAGGTGGAGAAGACTCACGCCCGCGCGACCACCACCAAGCAAGGCCATCCCGCCGCCGTGTTGGTGTCGCCCGAGGACTTGGCTGCCCTGGAGGAGACCCTTGACATCCTGTCGGATCCCCGGGGCCCTGGCCAGTATCCGTGAGGCGGAAGCGGAGTACGCCCGCGGCGACGTCGCCACCGGGGAAGACATGGCCCACCTGGTCGAGCAGCGCCGGCGCCGCGAGAGCGGCGCTGCGTGAGTGGCCGCCGCAAGCTCCTCCTGTCCGGTGCTGCTCGGCGCGCTCTCGAACAAGAGCATTCACTGGCGATTGCCCTCGCGGTGTGGGAGCTCTGCATCGGACCGCTCCGCGACGACCCGCGCAGAGTCGGAAAACCGCTCGGCCGTGAACTGACCGGCCACTTCTCGGCGCGCCGCGGAGCGTACCGGCCCATCTACCGGCTGGTCGAAGAAGACCCCGTCGTCTTCATCATCAGCACCCAGCACCGAGCCGATGTCTACCGCCGTCGCTGATCGCGAACGACCAGCGGGAGCGTCGAGCCCGATACCTTCAAACGGGGGAACGAAGTCATGGACTCTCATCGGGCGCGGACAAGCTCGCTGAGCTGGTCACGCAAAGCCTCTGGGGCCGCACTCATAGCTTCACGAGGACGTTCCTGTCGGCCAGGCCGCTGAAGTGATGGGCAAGAGCCTCGGTAGGTCTCCCCCACGGACCAGAGGCCGAGCTCAATGTTGCGGTCGAGCGCGTACTGGATGAGGTTGGCACTGGTGACGAACGTGGCCGAGCATCGGCTATGGCGGCCTTGGCGTGCAGGCTGGCGTGACATGGCTCAACTGGCCTGGGTCCGTTCCGAGTAGTTCGGGTGCGGCGCTGTAGTAGTGACCTATGCCGCGATGAGAATGACGCTGTCCGCGTAGCGGGATTCGTGGACTCGTTGCCGCTCGTGGTCGAGGTGAAAGGTCCAGTACTCGTCGAAGTCGCCGTTGGAGCGCACGGCGGGTAGCTTGAGGACTGCTTCGGCGCCATCGACTGACCAGCGGGCACCGGTTATGTCCATCCGGTCGGCAACAAGGTATCGGCAGGTCCCCTCGACCGCCGACCGACGCTGCCCGCCGATCCGCCCGGTCTCCAGCCACCTCAGCTCGTCCGCCGTCCGCGCCGGGACTTCGACTCGCATGACGTCGTTCTACAGCTCCGCCCAGCAGGTCCCAGCTCGCATGAAAGAGGGAGTGGTACCCGAGCTCGTCTGCGGCAGTCGCGTCAACACTGTCGGGGGCGGGACGCCCGCTCGCAGCTGTCAGACTGGCAGCGATGGCGAGGATCCTCGACCTGCTCGGTCACCCGCACACCGTCTCGATCGAGCTCTGGCCGCCGCGGACCGAGACAGCCGCAGCCCACCTAGAGAGGGCCCTCGTCGAGCTCGGTCGGCTCCGCCCTGCCTTCACCTCGATCACCTACGGCGCCGGCGGTTCGACTCGTGAGCGCACCCACGAGCTCGTCGTCCGCCTGCAAGAGGAGGGAAAGACCACCCCGATGGCTCACCTCGTCTGCGCCGCCCACAGCCGCGAGGAGCTTCGCCTCATCCTCGAGCGCTATCGGGCCCATGGAGTCGAGAACGTCCTCGCCCTTCGCGGCGACCCGCCGCTCGACAGCGCGGACGAGCTCCCAAGAGGGGAGCTCAGCTACGCCGTCGAGCTCGTCCGGCTCGCCAAGGAGGTCGGAGACTTCTGCGTCGCCGTCGCCGCCCACCCCCAGGGCCACCCGGACTCGCTCGACAAGAAGCAGGACCTCGACTTCCTCGCTGCCAAGCTCGAGCTCGCCGACTTCGCCATCACCCAGTTCCTCTTCAGCGTGGACGACTACCGGCGCCTTCGAGACGGCCTCGCCGAGCGGCACTGCACGAAGCTCGTCCTTCCCGGTGTCATGCCCATCACCAACCCGCGCACAGTCGCCCGCATGGCCGAGATGGCCGGCGCTCCTGTCCCAGACAGCGTCGCCGCCCGGATCGCCGGTGCCGGCGACGACCCGGCTGAGGTGCGAAAGATCGGCGTCGAGATCGCGACGGAGCTGTGCGAGGCGCTGGTCGCTGACGGAGCTCCTGGGCTGCACTTTTACACGATGAACCAGTCGGCGGCGACGATCGAGGTGTGTGCCAACCTCGGCCTTCCCGCCTACGGGCAGGCACCCTGACCGTCCCGGCTCGGCGCAGCCCTGAGAGCTGGGTTGACCCGCGGACTACCCGGTGAAGCACCTGATCACGGCGGGATCTGCCAACACGGCATGGGTCTCTCCGCTCGAAACGACTCTGCCGGCGTCGAGCGCTATTGTCGCCGGGCAGAGGTTGCGCACGAACCCGACGTCGTGATCGATCAACAGCAACGTCGTCGATGACTCGTTCATCCAGCGAGCGAGCAGCTCGCTCATCTCTGACCGCTCTTCGTCGGACAGCCCAGAGGTGGGTTCGTCGAGGATGACCAGTGGACTCCGACTGATCAGTGTCCGCAGGACGTCGACGTACTTTCTTACGCCGTATGGACAGCCCTCCAAGGCGACAGGACCGTAACGCCCGAGCCCTCTTTCCTCTAGTAGCTCGATCGCCAGGTCTCGTGCCCACCGTTCGGCGCGTCGTCCGCGTCGGGTACCTAGGACGGTGTGGGTCAGATTGACTGGCCATCTCGTCTCGAGTCCAAGCATGAGGAACTGGAGGGTCGACATTCCCTGGATGCGACCTACCGATTGGAGGCTGCGCGCCACGCCGAGCTCGGCGATGCGCGCTGGGTGCGCCCGCGTGACATCTGTCCCGAGGATCGTGACGCGTCCGGCAGTCGGGTGGTAGTAGCCGCAGAGGACGTTGGCAAGCGTGGTCTTGCCGGCGCCGTTCGGCCCGACCAGTCCGACTCGCGATCCCTGCTCAACCGCGAGGGAGATCCGCTCGAGGGCACGGACGCTTCCGAGCTGCACGCTTACTTCCTTCAACAGGATCGAGACCTCTGTCACGCGCCCCCTTCGATCCTCACCGGCTCGGCTCGCGTCCCGGTGAGCCGGGTTGCGTCGGAGCTGGCTCGATACCGAGATAGGTACCCTCGATGATCTCTGTCCATTCCAGCCCGCTGGCATCGCCCTCGCTCACGAGTCGTCCGCGGTCCATCAAGAGAAGCCGGTCGGCGAGGCTGCGTGCGACACCAAGGTTCTGCTCGACGACGAGGACCGTGAAGATGCGATCGCGTCGCAGCGCAGCAAGGCGGGTGACCAGCTGATCGATGGCGATCGGAGACAGGCCGAGCGAGAGCTCGTCGACGACCAGCACCTCGGGCTCGCGCAGCAGCGCCACGGCAAGCGCCAGTTGTTGGCGTTGTCCCCCGCTCAACACTCCAGCACGACGCGTCAGCACGCCTTCGAGATCGGGGAAGAGGGCGAGAGCAGCCTCGATGGAGGATCTCGGGGAGCGGTTCCGCCGACCACCTGCCGCGTACCTGAGGTGCTCGGTCACAGTGAGGCTCGGGAAGACTTTGTCCTCCGCCGGGACAAGGGACACTCCCACTCGAGCACGAGCCTCAGACGACATGCCCGAGAGCGAGAGAGGACCGGATTCGCCCTGCAGCCAGACTCGCCCTCTTGAGACCTTGCCACCGCTGCCAGGAGGGAACCCGGCGATGGCGTGCAACAGGCTCGTCTTTCCGGCGCCATTTCGCCCGAGGATGGCGATGCACTCCCCACGGCTGATCTCGAAGCTCGCCTCTTCGACGGCCGGCTCTCCTGCTCCGTAGCGGACCGAGACTCCCTCCACGCGAAGCAGCGACGAGTTCATTGGCACGGCGTGCGACTTTGCACGAGGCACCGTGGGAGCGGGAGCCGGTCGGTTGCGAACAGCTGACTCGTCGAGCGCTGCTGCTGGAGGGGCTCGCAGCACGGCACGGGTAATGGTTCTCCAGAGCCCTCCTGCGCCACCGGGAACCCCGAGCAGCAGCATGCCGCTCACAAGCACGTAGGCCAGCACCTCGCCATAGGCGAGGAACTCCGCGCTGGTAGGGCTCGCCTGGCTGAACACCAGGTTGAGCAGAGCGGGGATACCCACGACGAAGGCGGCGCCGAAGATTGCGCCACCGAGGGAGCCAAGACCGCCGATCACGATCATCACGAAGTAGGAGATCGACACGAGAACCCCGAAGCCGTCATAGGAGACATTGCCCGTGTTGTCGGCGAGCAACGCGCCCGCCGCAGCCGTGAGTGCCGAGGTGAGCCCGAAGATGACGAGAAGGGATCGGAAGCTTCTGATCCCGCTTATGTCGGCGGCACTCCGGTTGCCCCGTATGACCTGGAGATTGCGACCGAGCCGCGTGCTGGAGAGATAGCGGTAGAAGGCGTAGGTGAGCATCACCGCCACCCCGCTCACAAAGAGCCAGGATGTGTTGCTGGCGATTTGCAGTCCGAAGAGATTGGGAGGAGAAGGTGAGTAGCCGGCCGTGGCGTTCTGGTGGCTCTGGACATCGCCGGCGAGATCGGTGAACGCGAACTGGACGGCGAGCGTGCTGAGCAGCAGGTACATCCCGCTCATGCGGCGGGATGGCAGACCGGAGAGGACTCCGAGGACCGCTCCGGCGACAAGGGCCAGCAGAACGCCGAGGAGCAACGAGCCCGGCAGGCTCGCCGGCACGAGGTAGGCGGCATAGCCGCCGAGCAGGAGCAGAGCAGCGGTCATCACAGCAGCTTGGCCTGCCCAGCCCACGAGCACTGTGAGCGACATGGCAGCGACCGACTCGATCGCCACGGTGGTGACGAGAGTGACGAGGAAGGCAGAGCCGCTGGACCATGTGATGAGAAGCAGGGCGAGTGCGAACGCCGCCCCGAGGAGGCTTTGGACTCGCGGGTCGAGAGCATGGAGCGGGTCTTGCGACTCCCTGGCCGAGCCCTGGCTCCTCCGGTGCCGCAGCCTCACTAGAGCCTCACGCTCGGCTGTCGCCCGAGCAGGCCGTAGGGAAGCAGGACGAGGACGACGAGCATCAAGGCGTACGAGACGGCGTCGGCGACGTCACCACCGAAGAACAGCGACATGAAGGATTCGAGGAGAGCGACGAGCACGGCTCCGACGAAGGCTCCTCCGACGTTGTCCATCCCGCCGATCACGGCTGCCGGAAAGGCGCTCAAGCCGACGTCGGACATGCTGATGACTACCGGGGCACGCTCGATGTACACGGCGGCTGCGAGTGCCGCACAGACGAAGGCGACCGCCCAGGCGGCGGCTTGGAGAGCGTTCCGCCGCATACCCTGGTAGGCGGCGAGAGTCTCGTCCTCGGCGAGCGCCCGCATCTGCACTCCGACGTAGGTTCTGCGAAGCAGTCCCTCGAGGACGAAGGCGAGGACGCCCGCACCGGCCAGGCTGACGAGGCTCGCGACGGGCACCAGGCCACCGCCGACATGCAGGTAGCCGCCGGCTGGGATCGCCACTGAGCGCATACCGGATCCCCAGGCCAGGCCGGCGATCTGGGTCAGCCCGAGAGCCAGCAGGAAAGTGACGGCGACCTTGGTCAGCTCGCGCTTGCCACCGAGCAGTCGTGCCACCGCGTAGTAGACAACGATGCCAGCCAGCAGCATCGCGGTGACGCTCAGCGCGATCGCGCCCCCGTATCCGACGAGCGGCTGGAGCGTCGCGATGAGCATCGCTGCCAGCATGAGCATCTGGCCTTGGGCAAAGTTGATGACCCCGGTGGTTCTATAGAGGTAGACGAAGCCGATGTTGACGATCCCGTAGACCGCCGTGAGCTGGATGGCGCTGCCGAGAACGTCGATTAGCTCCGCGCCGCTCATGACGACCCCGATCCCCGATAGCAGGAGAGATCAGCTGGCTCCTGGCGGGTAGACCGTCACGGGCTTTGCGTAGCTTCCCGGCTGACCCTGCGCTGTGTAGATGAGCAGGGAGAACACCGTCGGCCCGGCGTGGAACTTCGCCGACCAGGCGACAGGACCGAAGGCCAGGCCCGACAGGTTCGTGTTCGTGCTGTTCAAGGCCTTGACAAGGGCGGCCGACGAGCAGGGGGAGCCGCAGCGACCGAGCGCCTGCGAGACGAGGAGGCCTCCGGCGTAGCCTTCGACGACTGTGGGCGACGACGGGTCATAGCCGGCGGCTTTCACATCGTGCCGGTAGGTCACCACCCCGGACTCGCTGCCCGTCGTCCGGTAGTCCGACACGACGGCGAACGAGCTCCACGGGGCCGACGGCACGGCGACCCCTGCGAAGGCGGTGATCGGCGTCGCAGCGGGCACTCCGACCGCCTTCAGGTCCTTCATCAGCGTTACGACGCTCGGTCCGGCGACGGCGGAAACGATCGCCGTGGCGTGTGACCCTGCGATCTGCGCCGCCTGGGTGCTGTAGTCGGTCGCAGTGGGGGCAACGAGGAAGTCGCCGGCAACCTTGAACCCGAACTTCGCTGCGTCGGCAGCTACCGCCGCACCGAAGCCCTGGCCCTGCGGGGTGTCGTAGCCGAAGACGGCGACCCGGCCGGAGTGCGCCGCGGCGGGGAGCGTCTGTAGGTAGGCGAGCTGGACGTCGGCTTCGGCCGTTGTCGATGGGCTGTACTCGTACATGTACGGCACAGGGGGGAAGATCTCGCTGGAGGGAGGAGCGACCGCGATCAACGGCACATGGGCTGACGTCGCGAGCGGGAGCACAGCGGCGTCGACGATGCTGTCGCCGAGGCCGACCACGGCTATCGCGTGATCGACCGAGACCAGCTGGTGGAAGTCCGTGACTGCCGTGGTGGCGCTGCCTGCGCTGTCGAGGGAGATCAGCTTGATCTTGCGTCCCCCGACACCGCCTCGAGCGTTCACGCCGTCAACAGCGGCGACGAGTCCCTGATGCCACGGGACGTCGAGGAACGTCAGCCCTGCGGTGAGGTCATCGATCTCGCCGATGACATACGGCGTGCTCGAGGCGGTCGGCGTGGCGTGGGTCGAGCTGCCGCACGCGGCCAGGAAGATACCGGCACCCAACATCGCGCCGACAGCGACCCTCGCGCTTCGACCCCAGCCGGCGGCGAAACCTCGCGCTCGCAGCGGGAGAGCCTTGCTCATTACACCTCCACACGTTGATCGTCAATTATACGTGGAGTGAAGCACAGCAGAAACGCGCAGTCAAGAACGATCTCTCCTGTCCGGGTCATCGTTGTCGCGGTCGTCCTCGCACTTCGAGACCCCCAACCGGCAGCCTGCGGCTCTGGGGGACCTTGGCAGCGCTCCGAGGCCAGCTGGCTCGGTTCGCCGCCGCGAGCCGGGCCGGTTTAGTGTCGGTTGCATGCCCGAGAAGATCTCCATGTCAGCCGCCGGCGTCCTCAAGGTGCCAGCCGAACCGATCATCCCCTTCATCGAGGGCGACGGCACTGGCGTCGACATCTGGCCTGCCGCCAAGGCGGTGCTCGACGCGGCCGCCGCCAAGCACGGGCACGCCGTCGCCTGGAAGGAGGTGCTGGCGGGCGAGAAGGCCTTCAAGGAGACGGGGGAGTGGCTGCCCGAAGAGACCGTCGAGGCGTTCCGGGATTACCTGATCGGCATCAAGGGCCCGCTCACGACCCCGATCGGCGGAGGCATCCGCTCGCTCAACGTGGCACTTCGCCAGATGCTCGACCTCTACGTCTGCCTGCGGCCGGTCCGCTGGTTCCAGGGCGTCCCCTCGCCTGTCCGCCATCCCGAGAAGGTCGACATGGTGATCTTCAGGGAGAACACCGAGGACGTCTATGCCGGGCTCGAGGTGCAGGAAGGCACCGAGGACGCGAGAAGGCTCATCGAGTTCCTGCGCGACAACTTCGGCTGGGAGCTCCGGCCCGACTCCGGCGTCGGGATCAAGCCAGTGTCGATCACGGGCTCGAAGCGCCTTGTCCGCGCGGCGATCGAGTACGCCGTGCAAAAGAAGCGCCGGAGCGTGACCATCGTCCACAAGGGCAACATCCAGAAGTTCACCGAGGGGGCCTTCCGCACCTGGGGCTACGAGGTCGTACGCGACGAGTTCTCCGACGTGGCCGTCGGATGGGACGACTGCGGAGGCAAGCCGGGCGGCAGGCTGCTCGTGAAGGACGCCATCGCCGACATCACCCTGCAACAGGTACTCACCCGCCCCGACGAGTTCGACGTCATCGCCACGACGAACCTGAACGGCGACTACCTCTCCGACGCCCTTGCCGCCCAGGTGGGAGGGATCGGCATCGCCCCGGGCGGCAACATCAACTACGTCACCGGCCACGGCATCTTCGAGGCCACGCACGGCACCGCTCCGAAGTACGCCGGCCAGGACAAGGTCAATCCCGGCTCGCTTCTGCTTTCGGGCGTGCTCATGTACGAGCATCTCGGCTGGCAGGAGGCGGCGGACGACATCGTGCGGGCACTCGAGCAGACGATCGCCGACAAGATCGTCACGTACGACTTCGCCCGCTTGATGGAAGGGGCGAAGGAGGTCCGCTGCAGCGAGTTCGCCGAGGCGATCGTCGAGCGGCTCTGACTGTCGCCAACGCGGCTCGCCTCGCTAACGTCGCCCTACTGTGACTGCCACCTCTTTCTCCAAGCGCCCCGTTAACGTCACCGTCACTGGCGCAGCAGGCCAGATCGGTTACTCGCTGCTCTTTCGCATCGCCTCCGGCCAACTGCTCGGCGACGACCAGCCCGTGGTGCTGCGCCTTCTCGAGATCGAGCCTGCCATGAAGGCGCTCGAAGGCGTCGTCATGGAGCTCGACGACTGCGCCTTTCCCCTTCTCTCGGACGTGGTCACGACGAGCGAGCTCGCCACCGCCTTCGACGGGACCTCCTGGGCACTCCTCGTCGGCTCGGTGCCGCGCAAGGCCGGGATGGAGCGGAAGGACCTCCTCGGCGTCAACGGCGGCATCTTCAGGCCGCAGGGGAGGGCCGTCGCTGAGCATGCCGCCTCGGACGTGCGGATCCTCGTCGTCGGCAACCCCTGCAACACGAACTGCCTGATCGCCCGCTCGAACGCCCCCGACGTCCCGGCCGAGCGCTGGTTCGCCATGACCCGGCTCGACGAGAACCGGGCGAAGTCCCAGCTCGCCAAGAGGGCCGCGGTCTCAGTCGAGGCCGTCACGAACATGGCGATCTGGGGCAACCACTCCTCGACCCAGTTCCCCGACTTCGAGAACGCTCGCATCGACGGGAGACCCGCGCCCGATGTCATCGGGGACCAGGCCTGGCTGCAGGGGGAGCTCCTCACGACCGTGCAAAAGCGCGGGGCCGCAGTCATCGACGCTCGGGGCGCTTCGTCGGCCGCCTCGGCGGCGAACGCCGCCATCGGCTCCGTCGTGAGTGCCAGGACAGTGACACCTGAGGGAGATTGGACGTCGCTCTCCGTCGTCTCGCACGGCGAGTACGGCGTGCCAG
>JAKATT010000010.1 GCA_021818615.1 Actinomycetes bacterium
GCCAGGATCATCGAACAGTCTGGCCGGCACCGCCACGCAGAGAGCGACCATCCCAAGACGAGAGATGGCCGAGAGGGGCGGGGACTTTTCTTGGCCACCAGTGAGTGCGTCAACTTGGCCATTGACACCGCCGTCACCTCGTAGGAGTCGAGGGCGTCGAGGCCGAAGCGGCTCCGCATGTACCTGAAGAAGTTCTCTTGGCGCCAGCGGGAGAACATGGCGTGGGCGACAAGGCCGGGGTCCGGGTCATCTCGTGCCGTGATCACCTGGGTCTGGTGGCCGCTTTCGGCGTCGAGGCGGGTGACCTGGCGACAGGCGAAGTAGCGCCGGCCAGAGTCGTAGGCGATGCGGACATGCCGGTCGGCCAGGAGGTAGGCGTGCTCGCGCCCGGCCTCGTCGACGAAGAGGTGCTCTTTGAAGGCCGAGGGCGAGAGGAGGGCGACCGGACCCTTCCGATAGGTCAAGATGTCGAAGCCCGCTTCGACGAGCTGGCGGAAGAGCTTCGGCGACCAGCCTCCCCGGTCAAAGCAGATCGTCGGGCGGGCATCTGGCCCGAGCAGCTCGCGGACGCGGGAGACGACCTCTTTCAGCTCGCTCGAAAGGCTCTGGCCGGGCGGCGCCTGCCAGACCAAGAGCCCGTCGCCGAAGCGGTCCGAGACCCAGGTGTCAACCTCGGCCGGCATGGCGATGCGCATGCGGGCGAGGTGCGCCTTTTGCAGATCGGCCTTGCCGTGACAGGCGCGGACGTGGCCGTCGACATAGAGCAGCCCGGCCGCCTCGGGATGGGTCTCGGCGTGGCGGCGGGCGAGGGCCCCGAGGAGCTCGTCCGAGCGGCCCTCAAAGGCGAGTTCGGCCGTGCGCGCCCGGAGCCGGCGCACCTCGGGCGCCCGGTCGAGGCCGAGGAGGCGGCCGATCGCGACGGGGTCGAGGCGAGTCATACCCTCGGCCCTCGCCTCGCCGAGCAGCAGGGCGAACAACGATCGACAAGAGAAGCGACCGGATGCCGTAGAAGGCCGAGCGGGATGCGCCCTTTACCCTCTGCCCGGCGCCGTAGACCGCCTCGGCCGCGTCGAGAAGGCCGGTAGCGGCGAGGGCCGGCAAGGCGACGAGAGCGCCGACGAAGGGGAGGTGGGAACCTTCTGCCACAACGGGCTTGGCCTCGGCGAGGACCCCGAGCCGAGCGGCGACCCGTTCAGCCGACCGGTCGGCAGGCAGGGCGAGCGGTTCGAGGGCCTCCTCGTCCGTCCCGGTCACGCCGTCACCTCCCGGTGCGAGAAGGCCAAGGCTCGCCCGGTGGGCGCTTCGGGCCGAGACGCCGGCCTCGGCCGCGATCTCCCGAAAGGTCTTGTTCTTCCTTCTCAGCTCGACGATCTCGGCCAACTTCTCGTCAGTGAGCACCGAACGGCGCTTTGGCCCCTTCTTCTCGTCAAGGATGGCGACGACGCCGTTCTTCGAGTAGGCGTCCCGCCAGCGCCAGAGGGTCGTCTCGTCGACCGAGAAGGCGGCCGCCGTCTCGCGCTGGGTAGCGGCGCTCGTCTCGCCGAGTTGGACGGCCGCCAACCGGCGGCCGGCTGTGTCCGAAGAGGACCAGGTGAAGCTCGCCCGACCCCACACGAACACGGCGCCTGAGCAGTCGTCCTCGAAGAAGGCGACGCCCTCGCCGACGGCGACAGCCCCAGGCGGCACGAGCGGGAGCGGCTGCATCCATCGCAGTCTCTTCGATCGCGCGGGGTGGATCACCATTCCCCTCCTGGCAGAAGAAGTACTGCATGTATTCTGACACAGTCCAGGTCGGAGGTGGTGGATTCCTCCTTTGTTTACAAGGAGAACGCCTGATCTATGTCAGGAGTCCTGGACACGCGTGAGGGCAACGCCGGCGTCGGCCCACACCAGCTCCGACGGGCGGAAGACCCGACGCCATCTGCGAGAGCTCGCCCACCGTCTCGGGCTCCGAGGATCTCGCCACCTCGAGGTAGTCCTCTGCCATGAACGCCATCGCCCGCATGACTAGCGGACGACGTTTGGAGACGCTGGCGGTCGAGACGTCACGAAGCGCCCCGAGCGGGCCGGCGGGCCGTCCGTCATGGGCGAGACGACGGCACAGGACGCGAGGCGACGCCAGGAACGGGTTCGGCGGGGCGCTCGCCGGGGCGCTCTGCGACCCGGGCGGAGCGTTGCGGGAGGTCGACGCGGTGGTGGCCGAGATCGAGGCGGCCGGGCGGCGGATGGGGGAGGGCCCCTGCTCCCCCGGGGACGGTGGGAGGAGCGGGACGGCAGCCGACCTGCTGGAGCTGCTCAGCGACCCGGAGGCGGCCGTCTTTGTCTGCGAGGCCTACCGGCAGTGCTTTGTCGCCCTCGGCGAGCTCGTCGCCGGCGGGGTCTCGGAGCCGTCGCCGGCGCTCCGGAAGATCGAGGTGGTCGTCGGGGCGTTCGAGAGCTTGGACCGGTTCAACCGCCGCACCGCCGAGGTGCTGAGCGATGGGGAGTGAGGAGAGGGAGAGAGGCCCCGCCGCCGAGGTGGCGGCGATGGCCCGGGCGGTCGACAGCGAGGCGGTCGCTCTCGAGCTCGACATCTACAAGCGGGCGATCGAGCTGATCGGGAAGTTGATGAGCGGCTGTCTCAACGAGCCGGAGGGCGTGCTCGTCAGCATCGACCGGGTGCTCGCCGGCGTCGAGGAGTTCGCGAGAGCGATGCGGGAGACAGGCGCCGGCGCGCAAGCGGCCGGTTGAGCCACGGGGCCGCTCACCCGTCGAGCCTCGCTCCATGGCGCGCGCTCGGACGGCCGGGGCTGGTCGCCGCCGCCGGCTATCCCGGTAGCACCGTAATCCCCGCGGTCAACTGGCTGTTGTCGCTGCTCTCGCTCAAGCTGACCCGCACGCGGCGTGTCTCTCACGTCGATGACGTGTTGTCGGACCCCACCGCCGGGCTGCTCGCCGGCATGGCGGTGTTGCCGAAGAAGTCCGCGCTCACCGACTACTCCTACCGGCTCTCCCATGAGAACCAGCGAGCCTTCCTTGCCGCACTGGACAAGACGATGATCTCCTCGGGGCTCGCCACCGGTGAAGAGGCGATCTTCGACTTGGACTTCCACGCCGTCATGCACTG
>JAKATT010000035.1 GCA_021818615.1 Actinomycetes bacterium
ACCCAGGTGCGCCGCAGAGCCGGGGGGGTTGCTTCCAATGGGTCGAAGGAGCGCCTGCCGAGGGCTACCGCGGCCCGAGAGGCACGCCAGTGCAGCTCCATCGGCGCTCCAAAGTCGCCTCCGTCGGGGTCATCACCGGCGAGTACGGCGCAGCAGTGCTGAGACCGCTTCTCGCCGATCGGCCCGACGTCGAGGTCCTAGCTGTCCGCAACGACTTCTTCGGCGGCAACATCGCCGTTACCGGTCTCATCACTGGCGCCGACGTCTCTGCGTTGCTGTCGGCCGAGCCACCGAGGCGCTTCCTGCTGCCTGACGTATGCCTGTCGAAGGGGCGCTTCCTCGACGGGATGGGCATCGGCGCGCTGCCCCGGCCCGTCGAGGTCGTCGCGACCGACGGGCACTCCCTCCGGCGGGCGCTCTCATGAGCCGGCTTCCCGTCGTCGCCGTCGCCGGGCGCCCCAACGTCGGCAAGTCGACGCTCGTCAACCGGATCGCAGGCCGCCAGGCTGCGATCGTCCAGGAGACAGCGGGTGTCACGCGCGATCGCCTCGAGCTCACGTGCGAATGGGCGGGGCGCGAGTTCACGGTGATCGACACCGGCGGAGTGCTCGAGCACGGCAATGCGCTCGATGCCAAGGTGAGCGAGCAGGCCCTGAGGGCGGTCCGCAACGCCGACCTCGTCCTTTTCGTCTGTGACGTGACGACGGGGATCACTGGAGAGGACGCCGACGTCGCCGGCCAGCTGCGCCGCTTGGGCGACAAGGTGGTCCTCATCGCCAACAAGGTCGACTCACGACGGCGTGAGCTCGATGCCTGGGAGCTCACGGGCCTCGGTCTCGGCGAGCCTCACATGGTGAGCGCGCTGCACGGACGCGGGATGGGTGACCTGCTCGACGCCGTCGTAGCGAGGCTCCCTCACGGCGCCGCGGCGGCCCGATCGCCCCTTTCCGGCGCCACCTCTGAGCTCGACGCCGGCGACAGTCCGGTGGAGGCGGAAGAAGCCAGGATCGTGACGGCCGCTATCGCCATCGTCGGGCGGCCCAATGTCGGCAAGTCGACCCTCTTCAACCGACTGATCGGCGAGGAGCGCTCGATCGTCCACGACCTGCCGGGAACGACGAGGGACGCCATCGACACCGTCATCGAGACCGAGGCGGGCACCCTGCGGCTCATCGACACGGCCGGTATGCGCCGCCGAGCGAGGGGGGCCGATGCTCCGGAGTACTACTCGCTCGTCCGCTCCTTGAAGGCGCTCGACAGGGCCGACGTAGCGCTGCTCGTGCTGGACGCCACCGAGGGCGTCACACATCAGGATCAGCGACTGGCAGAACGTGTCGATGCCTCTGGCAGCCCGGCGGTGATCCTGCTCAACAAGTGGGACCTGCTCGCGACCGAGGACCGCCTCGAGGTGGGCGAGCAGGTGAAGGACAAGCTCGCTTTCCTCGGGTACGCGCCGGTGCTCAGGATATCGGCAAAGACCGGCCTCGGCGTGGGCCGCCTGCTGCCCGTCGTCGTCGCCGCGATCGGGGCCTATCACCGCCGGATCCCCACGGCGCGCTTGAACGACGCCTTCCGTGCGGCCCAGAGCGCCCACCCGGCACCGGGCGCTCGTATTCTCTACGCTGTGCAGGGCGCCGTCGACCCGCCCACCGTGACGCTGTTCGCCACCCGGCGGCTGCCTCCGCCCTACCTGAGATACCTCGAGCGCTTCCTGCGGGACCGTTTCGACCTCGGTCCGACGCCGATCGACTTGCGCGTGCGGGTGAGGGCCGGCCGGTGACAGGCGAGATAGCTCCCGACCGTCCTTCGCCAGGCGGGGCCGCGCCGGCAAGCGACGGTGCAGGAGCTCTGAGCAGGGCCGGGCGGCTCGCGGCCGCAAGCAAACGGGCGCTCGAAGGCAATTTCGCCAGCAGCGCCGCAAAGCTCAAGTCGCAAAACAAGCTCTTCGTCCGAGATCGGCTCGATCTGCTTGTTGACAAGGGCTCCTTCGTCGAGGAGGGCCTTCTTGCGAGCTCCCTCGCCGACGGTCTTCCTGCAGACGGTGTGGTCACCGGTCAGGGACGCATCCACGGCCGACCCGTCTGCGTGATGGCCAACGACCCGACCGTGAAGGCCGGTTCATGGGGAGCCCGCACCGTCGAGAAGATCGTCAGGCTCACCGAGTACGCCCTCGAGCACGAGCTGCCGGTCTTCTATCTGGTCGACTCAGCCGGAGCCCGGATCACTGATCAGGCCGAGCTGTTCCCGGGGCGGCGGGGTGCCGGCCGGATCTTCTACAACCAGGTGAGACTGTCGGGCCGGGTACCCCAGATCTGCTGCCTGTTCGGCCCGTCGGCAGCAGGTGGCGCATATATCCCTGCCTTTTGCGACGTGGTGTTCATGGTGGAGGGCAACGCCTCCATGTACCTCGGTTCGCCCAGGATGGCCGAGATGGTAGTTGGCGAGGTCACCGATCTCGAGGAGATGGGTGGCGCCCGCATGCACGCCACGGTGTCCGGCTGCGGCGACAACCTGGTGGGCGATGACGAGGCGGCGATCGCCGCCGCCCGGGAGTACTTCAGCTACCTGCCCGGCTCGTGGCGTGAAGCGCCTCCCTGGGAGGAACCTCACGGGACGTCTGCCGTCCTCTCGCCAGACTGCATCCCAGAGTCGGAGCGCGCCGGCTACGACGTACGCACCGTCATCGACGGGCTAGTCGACGCCGGGACCTTCTTCGAGATCAAGCCGCTGTTCGCGCAGGAGCTGGTGGTTGGATGGGCTCGTCTTGACGGCCGCTCCATCGGCGTCGTCGCCAACAACCCGGCAGTCAAGGGCGGAGTGC
The DNA here is from genome assembly GCA_021818615.1 of Actinomycetes bacterium. Lineage (GTDB taxonomy): Bacteria > Actinomycetota > Acidimicrobiia > Acidimicrobiales > Bog-793 > JAKATT01. The sequence continues at coordinate 2,822 of JAKATT010000035.1, forward strand.
TGTTCAGCGACTCGGCGGACAAGGCCGCCCGCTTCATCTGGTGCTCGGATGCCTTCAACGTTCCCCTGCTGTTCCTCGCCGACGTGCCCGGCTTCATGATCGGCACAAGGGTCGAGCGCGAGGGCATCATCCGCCACGGCGCGAAGATGATCACCGCGGTGTCGGAGGCAACAGTGCCGAAGATCTC
>JAKATT010000142.1 GCA_021818615.1 Actinomycetes bacterium
GCGGGCGCGTGACGTCGGCCACCATCCGAGCGGCCCGCTCGTCGAGCCGGCTCTCTGCGAGGGCGCGGCGGATCTCGCGGCTCCTGCGGGAGAACGCCGGGGCGACAGCGGGATCGAGGCCGGCGACATCGGCCCAGGCCCGGCCCTCCAACCCGCGAAAGCGCACCTCGGCACAACGGGTGAGCTCGTGGCGCAGGTGGGTCTCGTAGAGGGCGGCCGTTGTGGTGAGCTCTGCGTAGAGGCGACGGGCGTCGAGCGCCCGCCAGCCCCAGTCGAGGGACGGGACCATGTTGGCGACGACGACGTGGGTGTGCAGGTGAGGATCCGGTGCCCGGCTCGAGCGATGGACGAAGGCGGCCGCGAGGAAGCCGTCGGCTGCCACGGACCGGCGGCCGGCCGCCGAAGTGCCGACCAAGCGGGCTGCCTGCCGCTCGAGATAGGAGACGGCGGCGGCGACGGCGCTGTCGTGTGCCTGTCTCACGACCGGGCGGACCTCCTCGGGGCCAAGGGCGAACAGGAGGCTCACGGTCTTCGGGCAGGAGAACGTGCAGTCGTAGGCGGCGATCCGCCGGCCGCGCCTCGAGCGCTCGTCGAGGAGGAGCCCACCGCTGGCCGGATCGCAGCCGTTGAAGACTGCACGCAGGCCGGCTGGGCTCACGGTCCCATCGAGACCGAGGTGCTCGCTCGCCGCTCGGCCGAGCCAGAACCCGTCGGGCTCGATCAGGCGAGCGCCTGGCGAGGCGCCGGCCGCCACGGTGGCCAGGTAGTACTGCGCTCCCGCCGGACCGAGCTTTGAGAGTGACAACATAGCCTCTCAATATATTTCATGTAAAATCGGCCCGCGACGCCATCCGGCTCCTGACCGGGGCTCAGCGCCCGTAACGCCGGAGGGCCCGCCGGGCAGCGACTGCACCCGCATCGGCGAGCTCCACGGGCGAGAGCACTGTCACTCCCGGGCCGAGCCGCAACAGGAGCCGACCGAACCAGCCCTCGACGTCGCCGACGTCGAGGGTGGCCGCCACCCTCCCGTCACCGAGCTCCTCGAGGGGCCCGACGGCGACCGGCTCGACCACGAAGGCAGACTCGGCCGGGAAGGCGAGCCTGGCGCGCAGCGAGTCGGGCCCGCCGAGGAAGGCACCCGGACGGCTCGACAGCGCGGCCAGCTCTGCGAGGCGCTCAGGGCTCCGGCCGACCTGCTCGCCCGTGCGGCGCACGGACAGCACGCGATCGACCTGGAAGCGCCGGAAGCCCTCCGCCTTGTGGCACCAGCCGTCGAGGTACCACCGCCCCTCGCGAAGCACGACCTGGTAAGGGTCGACCAATCGAGGCGTCGGTGCCGCTGCCGAGCTCTTGAAGTACTCGATCTCGACCCGCTCGGAAGCCTCGGCGGCGGCCTGCAGAGGGCCGAGGTGCGTCGGGACCTCGATCTCGAGGGCGAGGGGTGACGATCCGAGCGCCGCCTCGAGCTTGGCAAGAGCCGAGCGCATCGGGCCCTCCCCGGCCGCACCTGGCACCTCGAGAAGCGCGCGGGTCGCTGCCGCCAGCACGAAGCCCTCGTCCGGGGTGAGCCGCTGCGGCCGGGCAAGCTGGCGGAGTCCCTCGGCGATCACCCGGTCGCCGTCGACGTAGAGCTCGATCAGCTGGTCAGGGGTGTAAGGCGGCACTCCGCAGCAGGCGGCCAGCTCGAGCTCGGTCACAAGCTCCTCCTCGGTCATCGAGAAGCGGCCGGCCAGCTCGGCGAGGGACGCCTCCCCAACGCGGGCGAGATGCACGAGGATGGCGAGCAGGCGCCGGAGTCGCTCGCCTGCGACGACCGACCCGCCCCGGCGCCGCACAGCGCCGGCGCCGTCGTGGCCGGTGCCGCTCAGCCGGGTCTTTGACACCGATGTGGCCGGCTGGCGGCGCCGCCGGGCTGCCCGAGCCGGGGCAGCAGCTGCGGGCGCCTCGAGCATCTGCTCGAGGCGGGCGACAACGGCGTCACGCAGCTCTGGCGGCGACTCGACCACGGCGGTATCGCCGAGGCCGGCGACGAAAGAGACGAAGGCAGCCTCGTCGCCGACCCCGAGACGGATGCGCACAGCTCCTTCCCCGTCGAAACCCACCACCGCCTCCCTCGCCACCTGCGCCGCGACCACCCTCGCGAGCCGGGCGTCCACCACCACCTCGGCGGCCGGGCAGCCGTCGTCGCCGGCCGACGGTTCCGAGCTCCAGGGCAAGAGCTTGATGGCATCGAGGTCGGTGCCCTCCGGCGGGTCGAAGCCCCGAGGAGGACCGAGCTCGGGCCGCTGAGCCATGCGGTCGACCCGGAAGGTCTTGGTCGCCGGCCCACCCGGTGCGCCCAGCTCCCGGCCGACCAGGTACCAGGCGGCATTGCGGAAGGCCAGGAGATACGGCTCGACCTCGCGCCTTCGCCCGCGGTACTCGAAGTGCAGGACCGACCGGCGCCGCATCGCCTCGTGGATCTCACCGAGCTGCGGGAGTGACGGCAGCACTGCGACCGGCGCGACGTGCGGCCCGGCGCCGGGGCCCTCGCCCGGTGCGAGGCCGGCGCGGTCGATCGCAGCCTCGCTCACGGGACCGCCCAGCTTGGCAAGGGCGTTCCAGCCGGCCGCGCCCCCGAGCTGGACGGCCGCGACGGCAAAGGCGAGTGCCTGGCGCTCCTCGCCGGTGAGGCCGAGGTCGGCGAGGAAGTACTCCTCGGGGCGGATTCGGTAGCCGACCTGCTCCTCGCCGTCGACAGGCTCGACCGTGAGCGGGATGCCGAGGTCGCGAAGCGCCCGCTTGTCGCGCTCAAAGGCCTGGCGCGCAGCCTCGCCGCCATCGGGGTAGCCGACGACGCTCGCCGAGAGCTCCCGCAAGGTGAGCGGGCGCCGCGTGTCGAGCAGGACGAGCACGAGGTTGATGAGACGCTCGAGCCGGTCCGTACGGGCAGACTCCGGCATTGGCTTGATCGTAGGACCGTCTGCGCCCCGCCGGGAGGCCCGGGAGGAAGGTACGGGGCCGGCGGGATCGCGCTACAGGCCGAAGCGGCTGTCCTTCAGCGACGAGACAGCGTCCTGGGGCCCGTCGAAGGAGACCCGCGCGACGTCCTTTCGCCCGACGAGGAACAAGAGAAGCTCCTGCGGCCCGCCCTTCATGACGACCCGCACAGCACCCGACTTCGCGCCGAACGAGCCGAAGCTCTCCGCCGAGAGCTCCAGACCCACACCTTTCACCCGGCGCGTGAGCAGCCAGGCACTCCTCCGCAGGACCGACCAGAGAGCCCTGTCGAGGTCGGCGTCCACCCGGGGCTCCCAACCCTTCGAGGCCCGGCGGACGTCCTCGTGGTGCACGAAGTACTCGAGGGTGTTGACGCTCGAGTCCACCAGGCTGAGCGGGAAGGGGGGGCCATTGCGGATCGCGGCGAGGAGACCTGGGTAGCCGATGTCGGCCTTGGCTGCCTCCATCGCCCGCTCCGTCAGACCGGCGAGCTGCGGCACGAGGATCCCAGGAGCGGCGAGCGGCTTGTGCTCGCGCACGTACAGGTGCGCCGCGAGATCAGAGGTCGTCCATCCCTCGCAGAGCGTCGGCGCAAGCGGGCCCTTCTCTTCGAGGAGCGCCGCGAGGGCGCGGCGCTCGCTCAGGGCTGTCGATGTCGGGGGCATGACCGCACGGTAACGGGTCGGCGCCTCCCGGCTGCAGCGCGCACCAAAGGGCCCGCCAGCGTGCAAGGCCTGTCAGAGCCCCGCCCGCTCGTGATCGAGCAGCCGTTGCTTCAGCTCGAGCCCGCCCCCGTAGCCGGTGAGGCTGCCGTTCGAGCCAATGACCCTGTGGCACGCCAGCACGAGCGGGAGCGGGTTCCGCCCACTCGCCATGCCGACGGCCCGGCACGCCTTCGGCCTACCGACCCGGGCGGCGATCGAGGAATAGCTCTCGGTCGCGCCGTAGGGGATGTCCGCCAGCGCGAACCAGACCCTCCGCTGGAACTGCGTGCCGGATGGGTCGAGCGGAAGGCTGAACTCTCTGAGCTCATGGGCGAAGTAGGCGTCGATCTGCTCGCGGGCAGCCTCCGTCGAGAGGACCCGGCCCTCTGGTGCTGGTGCGAGCTTGCGCTCGTCGAACGAACCGGGCAGGAGCAGGTGGTGAAGGGCCTCCTCATCGCCCGACACCAGCAGCTCGCCGACAGGGGTGTCGATGACCTGCCAGGTGTCGCCAGGGCGGAGCCGCACTGTGGCGGGCTTGACCGTAGTCGCGATGAGCATGCCGACTCCTTCGTCGTCGAGTCGCCGTGGCGGATCCACGCTCGGAGTATGGCAGGGGGGTGCGCGGCGCTCTGGCGGGTTCCGGACATGTGAGCGCGCCGGACGGGCGTCGCCGCAAGTGCGGCGGGCCAGAGGGGACCGAAGGGACGGGGCATCGGCAAGGATGGGGACATGGCCCTTCACGAGCACAGCCCGAAGCGGGACGACACCGAGGACCGGCTCCACTTCCGCCCGCAGTTCGCAGACGAGCTCGACGACCCCGCCATCCCGAAGCTGCGCCTCGCCGCAGCTGGCATGCCGGCCCACACCGCATACCAGATCGTCCACGACGAGCTCATGCTCGACGGCAACGCCCGCCTCAACCTCGCGACGTTCGTCACGACCTGGATGGAGCCTCAGGCCGAACACCTCATGGCCGAGTGCTCTCCGAAGAACATGATCGACAAGGACGAGTACCCCCAGACCGCCGAGCTCGAGCGGCGCTGCGTGAACATGCTGGCCCACCTCTGGAACGCCCCGAGCAAGGCTACGGCCACCGGCTGCTCGACGACGGGCTCGAGCGAAGCGTGCATGCTCGGTGGCCTTGCCCTCAAATGGCGATGGCGGGCGCGCCGGGAGTCCGCCGGCCTGTCGGCGGACCGGCCCAACCTCGTCATGGGCTCGAACGTCCAGGTGTGCTGGGAGAAGTTCTGCCGCTACTTCGACGTCGAGGCGCGTCTCGTCCCGGTCGGGCCGAAGGTCGCCCACCTCACGGCGAAGGCGGCGACCGCCCACTGCGACGACAACACGATCGGCGTCGTCGCAGTGCTCGGCTCCACCTACGACGGCGCCTACGAGCCGGTGGAGGAGATCGCCCATGCGCTCGACATCCTGGCGGCGAGAAAAGGCGGCCCCGACATCTCGATCCATGTCGACGGCGCGAGCGGGGCCATGATCGCGCCCTTCATCGACGAGGAGCTCACCTGGGACTTCCGCCTGCCACGGGTCCAGTCGATCAACACCTCGGGGCACAAGTACGGGCTCGTCTACCCGGGCGTCGGCTGGATCGTCTGGCGGGACGCAAAGGCGCTGCCGAAGGACCTAGTCTTCAGCGTCGCCTACCTCGGCGGGGAGATGCCGACCTTCGCCCTCAATTTCTCGCGCCCGGGGGCCCAGGTCGCGGGCCAGTACTTCAACTTCCTCCGGCTGGGTTTCGACGGGTACAGGGCTGTACAGCAAGCCTGCCGGGACACCGGGGAGTGGCTCGCAGCCGAGATCGAGCGGATCGGACCTTACGAGCTCGTCTCCCCGGCCGGCGGCATCCCGGCCTTCGCCTTCCGCACGAAGGAGCGGCCGGGCACCCCCTTCGACGTCTATGACGTGTCAGAGGCGCTCAGGGCGAAGGGCTGGCTGGTGCCCGCCTACCCGATGCCCGACGGCATGCAGGATGTCTCGGTCCTTCGCATCGTGGTGCGGAACGGCTTCAGCCGCGACCTCGCCGGTCTTTTCGTCCGCGACCTCGCGGCGGTCACCGACAACCTCGCAGGGCAGGCGGGCAGGAGCGCTCACGGTGCCGGTACGACCCGGGCGAGTGCCGCCCGAAGGACGCACACCGGGCGGACCGGCTTCCACCATTAGGCGCCCGACCTGCCCTGACCGCCCAGTTAGTGCCCGGGCCGGCGCCGCCGAGGCGCGCCGAGATCGCTGGGGCTTCGAGCTGCGCCGACGGCCCATCGAACGCCTCTCTCAGGACATTCGGCCCTACCGGCGCCTTCGATCGAGTCGTATGAATGATGGTACGCATCTGCGGCAGGAGATGGGACAACTGGATGCCCGGACACGACGGGTCCCAGGCAAGCTAGATCGGAGGCGACCATGACGAAGGCCGAAACGGCCCTGAGTGCCGATGCAGGTGGGGCCACAAGCGGGAAGGTCTCCATAGTTGCCTTCAGCGGCACGGCCGACAAGTTCATCCCCCTCGGGGTCCTTGCCCAGGCGGGAGCGGCCATGGGGATGGAGGTGAGCGTCTTCGTCACCGGCTTCGCGCTGCAGGCGTTCACCAAGGTTCCGCACGACCTGCCGTTTCCTGCCGAGTTCGCCGCGATGGCGCCTGAGCTCGCCAAGGGGATGGAAGCCGCCAACGTCGCGAGCTGGGACGTGATGCTCCGCCAGGCCAAGGAGCTCGGGGCAAAGGTCTACGCCTGCTCCATGATGAGCGGGGTGATGGGGCTTTCCCGCGAGGACTTCAGCGATCTGGTCGACGACATCGTCGGCGCGGCCGCCTTCCTGCAGCAGGCAGAGGGTGGGGAGACGTTCTTCATCTGAGAGCTCCCTCCGCCCGCCCCGGCGCGACAGGGCGCTACCTTGCAACCCGAAAGGGCAGCAGCTCTGAGAGCAGCAGGCAGAGCGTGCCACGACCTGCCCGCAAGGACATCGACCGCATCCAAGGAGGAGCGATGCAGCAGACCGGAAGCGGCAGGACACTGGTGGACTCCCGCGGCTCGTCCTGCCCCGGTCCGATCACCGACCTCGCGCTCGCCTACCGGCGCTCGAAGCGCGGAGACGTGATCGAGCTGTGGGCGACGGACCCCGGCGTCAAGCCCGACCTCCAGGCCTGGGCCAGCAAGACGCGCAACGAGATCGTCTCGATCGACGACCAGGGAGACAAGATCGTGGCGGTGCTCAAGATCGTGAATCGATGACATGGCCGAGCAGGTCCTGATCGTCGGCGGCGGGGACGGCGGCACGATCCTCGCCAACAGCCTCGATCGGCGCCGCTTCGACGTGACCGTGCTGGCGGCGTCGCTTGCCCACACCTTTCAACGCGGCTTCCTCGACGTGGCGCTGAGAGGCCGGCGACCTCGTCTCGTGCGCGACGAGGGGCGACTCGTCGGCTCCCACGTCCGGCTGGTCCATGACAGGGCCACGGCGATCGATCTGAACGCAGGGGTGGTCGCCACTGCAGGAGGGGCTCGCCTCGAGTACGACCATCTCGTCATCGCCACCGGGATGACCACAGATCCTTCGCAGATTCCCGGCCTCACGGAGGTGAACGCTCGCTTCGGCGACTACCATACCGATATCGCCCAGGCAAAGAAGCTGTGGGCACATCTCGACACCTTCAACGGCGGGACCATCGCCCTCGGACAGAGCTCCCCCATCTGCAAGTGCCCGCCCTCGCCCGTCGAGGGGATCCTGTTGATCGACGAGCTCCTACGTGCCCATGGCACGAGGGAGCGAACCCGCCTGGTGTTCTTCACGCCCTATCCGCGGCCCTACCCGGCTGAGGGGATCAACGACGTGGTGGCGCCGATCCTGGAGCAGCGGGGCGTCGAGGTGCTGCCGTTCTTCGACGTCGACAAGATCGACCCCGAGGCCTCGACCATAACCTCGATCGAGGGCGACGAGCTCCACTACGACCTGCCCGTGGTCATCCCCCCCTTTGTCGGGGCGGACATCGCCTACGAACCAGGAGACGTCGTCGACGAGGGCCGCTTCGTCATCACCGACAAGGAATCGCTACGGGTGAAGGGGAGCGACACTGCCTTTGCCATCGGTGACGCGTCCAACCTGCCGACCTCGAAGGCCGGCGTCGGTGCCCACCTCCAGGCCAAGGTGGTGGCGAAGACGCTCGCAGGCAAGCGGGCAACCTTCGACGGCCGCACCAACTGCTCTCTCGATGTCGGCCACGGCAGGGCGACCTACGTAATCGGTTCGTACCAGGCACCCGTGGCAAGGGCGGCTCCGAACCGCCTCAAGTACGTCATGGAATGGCTCCTCGGCAGGTTCTTCTGGATGAGCCTGAAGGGAACGATCGATCCCGTCTTCGACATCTATTTCAAGGTCACCGAACCGAAGGCGCCCAAGCGGCAGCAGTGACGCCCCGGGCGGCGGCACCTTGGCTCAAGCTGGGCCAGCGGGATGCCGATACCTGTTCAGTGAAGGTCCAGCCGCCGGGCAGGTCGGCCACGACGGCCGAGCCGGCGCCGACTGAGAACCGAACCCTGCCGGGCGTCGCCTCGCGCGCGCGTCCGGTCGTCGGGCCCGCTCTCTCGGACGGCGCCCTGCAATGCGCTATCGGCACCATGGTGCTCGTCTTCGGCCTGTCCGCTGGTGTCGTGCACCGATCGCTCGGCGCGAGCACGTTCTTGGACGGCTGGCCGTACCCCCTGGCTGAGTCGCTGCCGATCATCCCGATCCTGCTGCGAGCCCGCCGTGAGCTCGTCTTCCGGCGAGCGTGGCTCGCGATCGCAGGAGCGATCGTGCTGAAGGCCGTCGGCGACCTCCTCTCCAGCTTGCACGGACGGAGCGTTGCGCTGACGGGCCCCTCGCCGAGCGACGCCTTCCACGTGCTCTCCTACGTCCTCATGATCGGCGGCGTGACCGTGATGATGCAGTCGTCCTTCGGCCGCATCCACGTAAGCGTGCGTCTCGACGGCGCCATCGCCGGACTTGCCCTCGCCTCGGTGGCGACGATCGTGTGGTTCGGGCCTGTGCTCCAGGTGAGCGGCCACCCCCTACAGGTAGTGGTCGACATGGCCTACCCGATCTGTGACGTCCTCCTGCTCGCACTGCTCGTGTCTGGGCTCGCTCCGCGGCGCTACAGGCCGAACTGGCCGACCGCCCTCTTGATGCTCGGAGTCGGCTGGTGGGTCGTGGGGGACGCGCTCCACCTGAACGCGGTCGCGGCCGGGACGCCCCGCACTGGCCCGGTCATGGAGCTCACGTGGGTCACCGGCTCGTTCCTGATCGGGCTGTCAGCGTCGGTGCACGACCGCCGGCTGGCGGGCCGGCGACATAGCTCGCTCAGCTCCTCAGCAGGCATCACCCTTGTGCCGGTCGTGTTCGGCCTGATCTCGCTCTCGGTGATCACTACCTCGATCTACCGGCAGGCCTCCGCCGTGGTGCTTCTCTTCGCGGTGAGCGCCCTCGTGCTCGTCATCATCCGCATGTGGCTCACGCTGCGGGAGGTCCGGCAGTCGGCCGTCAACTACAAGGACGCCCGCACCGACTACCTGACGGGGCTCCCGAACCGGCGGGGTTTCGTCGAGCTCGCCCAGGCGACGTCGCTCTCGAAGGAGGACAACGAGGGCAGCAGCGGCGTCCTGCTCATCGATCTCGACGGGTTCAAGGAGGTGAACGACGCTCTCGGCCATGCCGTAGGCGACGAGCTCCTCTGCATCGTGGCAAAACGCTTCGAGCACCGCCTCGCCGGCCGCGGCCTGCTCGCCCGCTTGGGCGGAGACGAGTACGCCTGCGCTATCAAGACCGAGCGCGAGGAGGAGCTGGTCGCGATCGCGATGGAGCTGTCCGAAACCCTCGCACAGCCGTGCGTCCTCGACGGCCTGAGCGTCAGGGTAGGCGCCAGCATCGGAGTCGCACTCGCTCCCCCGGAGGAAGCTACCTCCGAGGAGCTCCTGCGTTGCGCCGATGTCGCCATGTACGAGGCGAAACGGACCCAGCGCAAGGTGTTCGTCTATCGCCCGAACGCCGACCCCAACAGCCGTGAGCGCCTCGCGTTCACGAACGAGCTGCGCGACGCCATCGATGCCAGGGCCTTCGTGCTGCACTACCAGCCGACGCTCGACATGCGCACCTCGACGGTCTGCGGCATCGAAGCGCTCGCGCGCTGGGAGCATCCCACCCGCGGGCTGCTCTACCCCGAAGAGTTCATCCCGCTGGCCGAACGGCACGGTCTCATCCCCCAGCTCACGCGGGCTGTGCTCGAGCAGGCGATCGCCGAGGCAGCCCGCCTCGACCGCTCGGGCCTCCGTCTCGTCATGAGCGTCAACATCTCCCGCTACGACCTCGTCGACGAAGGTCTCGCCGACTACATCGACGAGCTGCTGCTGGCGCACGACTACCCGCACGAGCGCCTCACCCTCGAGATAACCGAGTCAGCCCTCGTCGACGACCCGGCCCGAGCGGAGCGCGGGGTGCAGGAGCTTCGCGCCCGCGGGCTACGTGTCTCGATCGACGACTTCGGCGTCGGCTACTCGTCGATGTCTCAGCTGCTCGCGTTGGCGATAGACGAGCTGAAGATCGACAGGTCGTTCGTCAACGGCCTCACGTCCGACCCGAGAGCCCAGGCGATCGTTCGCTCGGCAGTCGAGCTCGCCAGGGCGTTGCACCTCACCGTCGTCGCCGAAGGGATCGAGCGGGAGGACGACCTCGTCTCGGTGCAGGCCATCGGCGTAGACATCGGCCAGGGCTACGTGATCGCCCACCCACTCAGCCCCGACCAGCTCGATACATTTCTCAGGCTGGCTCCCGACACGGCGACGGCGACGGCAACGGCAGAGGGGCTGTTGGCGCTCGCTCCCGGCGCCTGAACCGGAGACCCGCCGAGTGGACAGGTGGGCACGAAGCGTTCGGTCACGACGCCCGCCGCGGCCGCCTGCGCGCCGGCGCGCCGGCGCGTCGGCGCCTAGCCGAGGTCCTGCCACTCGAGCTGGCCGGGCGCGTGCGCATCCTCGGTGCACCCCTCCTCGATCCTGCGAGCGCGCGACGATGACCGGGTGAAGGTCGACGCGCTCTACAGCGGAGCTTTCACGACCTTCGACGTCACCCGCCCGACCGCCACCGCACTTGCCGTCTCATCCGGGCGCATCGTCGCCATCGACGCGGACGCCGCCGGTCTCGACGCTCTCGTCAGGCACGACTTCGGTCCGCGTGCCGCGATCTTCCCGGGCTTCCACGACGCCCACTGCCACACGACCGGTGTCGGCGTGTCGCTCGGCGAGCTCGACCTGTCGAGCCCACCGGTCACCTCGCTCGAGCATCTGTACGACCTCGTCGCCGAGCGGGCCCGCCGGCTCCCCCCTGGCGCCTTCGTGGTCGGCTCGGGGTACGACCAGAACAAGATCGGCGGCCGCCACCCGCAGCGCGCTGCCCTCGACCGGGCAGCCGGCGGCCGGCCGGTGTGGCTGAAGCACAGGTCGGGACACATGTGCGTCGTCAGCTCGGCGGTGTTCGCCCTCATGGACGGCGCCGAGCGCCTGCCCGTCGAGGGCGGGTCAGTCGTCCTCGGCGCGTCCGGCGAGCCGACCGGGCTCCTCGAGGAGCGGGCACAGTCGCTCGTGCAGCGCCTCGTGCTCCCCCGCCCGGTCGAGGAGATCGCCTCGGCGATCAGACTGGCGCACGAGCGCTACTCTGCCGAAGGGCTGACGAGCGTCACCGACGCCGGCATCGCCGGCGGGTGGATCGGCCAGAGCCCGCTCGAGCTCGCCGCCTACCAGCTCGCCCGCGAGCGGCAGTGGCTCCGCGCCCGCAGCACCGTGATGATCTCCTCCGACGTGCTGCACCCGGTGGACGCCCATCCCGACGACGGCGCGACGCGGGCCCTCGATGCCGGCGTCCGGACCGGCCTCGGCGACGAATGGCTGCGGATCGGCCCGATCAAAGTCTTCAGCGACGGCTCGCTCATCGGCCGGACCTGCTGGATGGGCGAGGACTTCGCCGACGATCCCGGCAACGCCGGCTACCCACAGGCAGCTCCCGAAGAGCTCCGCGAGACGATCCTCGCCGCTCACCTCGCCGGCTGGCAGGTGGCGACTCATGCCATCGGCGACCGGGCAGTCGGCCTCGTGCTCGACTGCTACGCCGAGGCGCTGGCGCGCTGGCCGAGGGCTGACCACCGTCACCGCATCGAGCACTGCGGCATCGCCTCGGACGAGGCGGCCGACCGGATCGCCGCGCTCGGCGTCGTCCCGGTGCCGCAAGGACAGTTCATCTCCGAGATCGGCGACGGCATGCTGGCGGCGCTCGGTCCCGAGCGCGGGGCGCTGGCATACCGAATGGGCGGGTTTCGTCGCCGTGGTGTGGTCGTGCCCGGGAGCTCGGACCGGCCGGTGGTCGATGGGAGACCGCTCGCCGGCATCCGCGACCTCGTCCGCCGGACGACGGCCGCCGGAGCGGTGCTCGGGCCCGAGGAGGCGGTCTCGGCCGAGGAGGCGCTTCGCGCCTACACCTGGGGATCGGCGTTCGCCGCCCGGTGCGAGTCCGAGCGGGGGACGCTCTCGGTCGGAAAGCTGGCCGACTTCGTCGTGCTCGACGCCGACCCTCGCCTCGTCGAAGCGGAGGCGATCGGCGAGATCGGGGTGCTCGCCACCGTCGTGGGCGGCGCGGTCGCCTGGCCGCTCTGAGCGCGCCTGGGTTCAGTGGCTGGTGAAGCGCTTCTGGGCGGCCTGTTTCGAGATACCGAGGCTTGCCCCGATCTGGCTCCATGAGGCGCCTGCAGCCCGGGCCTGGTCGACGAAGTACCCGAGCAGCGCGCGGGACTGCTCCTCGAGCAGCTCGGCGACCTCGAGGGCACCCTGGAGGTCGTCGAGCGGTCCTCCACCTGGCCGCATGGCGGTCACGTAGGCGGTCAGCCTGTCGAGCGGTGCCGTCCGCCGATGGTCAGCCATCGGTCAACTATGGGTTGACGACGAAGCGTTGTCAATAGCTTGTCGGCCGCCGGCCAGGCGGCGGCTGCCTTGCAGAGGTCCGGGAAGTCGATCCGCGTCAGCGTTCCCGCTCGGAGCTCCACCACTCGCGGCCGGTAGGGCGGCACGTCGACGACATAATGCCCCGGCGCCACGCTGAAGCGGTAGGTGCTGCCGGAGGACATGCGGCGCCGGTCGACGACACGGCCGGATCGCTCCAACGACACCGTGACCGGCGGGAGTGATCCGGGAAGCACCATTGAAGCGCAGGCGTCGGCGACCCCGGTGATGGTCGCCCGAGCGGCTGGCATCGTGGGGGGCCGAGTGGTTGTTGTACCCGTTGTGCTGGTGGTCGCCTGACCGGCCGAGGCGCACGCCGTAGTCACCACGGCCACATTGAGGAGCACTGCCGCGAGCGCTCGACGGGCTGCCGTCATGTTCGCAAGAAGCCCCGTGAACTCGTTTTCGCGTATTCAGCCTGGCCGCCGTGCCTGGCCGCCGTTGCTGGCCGCCGTTGCTGGCCGCCGTGCCTGGCCGCCGTGCCTGGCCGCCGTGCCTGGCCGCCGTGCCTGGCCGCCGTGCCTGCACCTGGTTGCCGGGTCGGCGGCGCGGTTGCCCGGTTGGCGATTGCCGGGGCGGCGATACACCCCGCCTGTAGGTTGGCCGGCGGCCGAACTCGAACCCGAAGGAGGAACCATGACCACGCAACGCTCCTCCTCGACGCCCGCCGCTCCGGCGGTTTCCGGCGTCCAACATCTGCCCGTCGCACCGTTTCTCACGCCCCAGCCGCTACAGGCACCCGAGGTCGAGGTTCGCCTGTCGACCCGGCGGCGGAAGTCAGCCGTCGCCTACTTCGAACGGGGCAAGATCGTTGTCGTCGTCCCCGCACGGCTGTCAGTCACCGACCACCAGGAGCTCGTCGACCACCTGATACAGCGTCTCTTGAAGCGCCGCGTCGAGGGTGCTGCCTCCGGAGACCGGGCACTCGAGACACGCTCAGCGCTGCTTGCCGACCGTTATCTCGACGGTGTCCGACCCACGTCAGTTCGCTGGGTGACGAATCAGCGATCCCGGTGGGCCTCGTGCACGCCAGCGACAGGCCAGATCCGCGTCTCGCATCTCCTGAAGATCGTGCCCGAGTGGGTGCTCGACGCGGTGCTCGTCCACGAGTTGGCGCACCTCATCGAGCCCTCGCACTCGCCCGAGTTCCGGGCCCTCGAGAACCGCTATACGCGCCGGCGAGATGCGGACGTGTACCTCGCTGGCTACCTGATCGGGCTCGGTGCCGCACCCGAATCATGGTCACCTCCCGTGTGCGGCAACGACGATGCCACTGGCGCGAATGGCAATCTCGACGACGACAGCGAGGCTGCGGGCGACACCGAGCCAGATGCTCCCAACGGTCCCGAGGACCGAGAGAAGCAGGTCGGTGGCGATGGACTCGGCGGTGGCCGGCTGCCCGGGCTCTTCGTTTGACTTAGATGCTCCCCTGGCTCGATTCACCGAGCGCCAGCCCCTCAGCATCGGGACGATGTCCTGTTCGGCCGAACACCCGCGTGTGACAAGCCGCGCCAAGCCCACGGAGCAATTCGGTCAGAGAAAGTGCTCATATGGCAGCACTTTCTCTGACCGAATCATGGTTGGGACCGCCAGCGGCGGGACATCGGGACCGAGACGCCGGGGTCGGGAGCCTGAGGCACGGTGCCTTAGCCGGGCTACCCGGCTCCGCCGGTGGGGATCAGGCGGCCTTTGCGGTACCGCCCTGGCCCACCCTGGACAGTTGAACTTCCCCCGGTTTGGTCGTCACTCCTGTCCGGAAAATTAACTGCACGTCACTGCAAGAACTCGGGCGCGCGCGTCCGGGGTGCGGGGCGGAGCCCCGTTCGGTTCGAAGGACCGAGGGTTAGGCCGCTGGGCTGAGTGAGACCACGTGGCCGAGGGCGATGAGCTGACGGACGAGGTCTCGGGTGCGACGGTCCCTGTCGATGCGCCGCTCGTAGAAGTCTGAGCCGAGGTCGACGAAGCGGGCGTTCGGGTCGGAGAGCAGGTGCCAGACGATGACGAGGATGGATCGCTCGATCGCGACGAGGGCTTTCATCTTTCCGGTCCGCTTGACGAGCCGTCGGTAGCGTGCGCCCAAGAAGGTGTCGGTCTTCGCGGCTGCGGTGGCGGCTTCCCCGAGGACGTGTTTGAGGTAGCGGTTGCCCTTCCCGGTCGCGCCGCCGCGGCTCTTTGGTCCGGACTGCACCGTGCGCGGGCTGACCTTTGCCCACGAGACGAGGTGGCCGGGGGTGGGGAACTGGCCCATGTCGAGGCCGACCTCGGCGACGATCGCCTGGGCGCTGATACGGCCGATCCCGGTCACTTCGTCCAGTCGCTCGAGGACGGGAAGACCACCTCCCCCGCCGATCTCGCCGGTCTCGAGATCTGCTGGCGCCTGTGCGGCGGGGAGCTTTCCGACCAGCTCGTCGATGCGGCGCGTCAGGTCGTCGATGTCGGAGTCGAGGGCGTCGACCTGGCGGAGCAGCATCGTGAGCAGCTCGGCGTGGTGGTCGTCGAAGCGGCCGACCAGCGCCTCTTTGAGAGCCGGGATCTTCTTGCGCAGGCGCTGGCGCGCAAGCTGAGCCAAGACCTCCGGATCGCGCTCTCCCGGGATGAGGGCTCCGAGCATGGCCCGCCCCGAGACACCGAAGATGTCGGTCGCAACGGAAGAGATCTTGACCAAGGCGTCCTCCAAGAGTTTCTCGACCCGCTGCTTGTGGCGGTTGCGCTCTTTGACGAGGTCCGAGCGCAGCCGCGTGTAGTCAATGGTTTGCGCCTGACTTAGCGATAGGGATCGGGCTCGGAATCAAGCAGCATCCGCGGGTCTCCACGACCAGTGGAGGACCATCGGATGATGACCGAAGAGACCCGCGGGACCGACCGTGCCGGGCGA
>JAKATT010000202.1 GCA_021818615.1 Actinomycetes bacterium
CACCGGTCCTCCACCAGGCAAGCCTGCCGGAGGAGACGCCCGTGCCATGGTGGGGTAGCCGGGTCCTGCGCTTCCAGTTTGCGTGAACGTTGTGGCGATATCCCTGCGTGGAAATCGGCGTTAGTGAACCACCCCGTTGCAGGGCTGTCTTTCCTGGGACCGCCCTTCGGGAGCGGGCGATCCTTCGCATCCAGCCACGTGCTCACCGAACTCTACCGAGCCGACAAACTTGGCTTCCGCAACAAGTGGGAGAAGCTCGCCTCCCAGTCCGCCGGTCGTGGCGGGTCCACCAAGTCTGCCGACTACCGAAGGGCTTTCGAGGAGAGGTTCCTTCCGGCAGTCACCTTCGTGGACGTGACGGGCATGTTCGAGGACGCCAACGCGACGGAGGCGGTCCATCGCATCGATCCCCACGACGCGCCAACCGGTCAGCTTGCGGTGCTTCTATCGAGAATGCGGCCGATCGTCTACTCCCATGACCACTCGCTCTGGCGACCCAGCCTGGCGCCGGCGCCAGCGAACTTCCAAGCGGTTCTCATCGCTGGCCGCGAAGCTGACAGCTCCGAGGACCTCACGCAAGGGTTCACCTATGTCGCTGGCGGGGTGGTATGGGCCGTTGACGGAGCCGCCCGAGGTGTCGCCGGGATACTCAAGGTGCCGAGTTGGCTGCCCTGGCTCGCTATCGCGGGAGCGATCGGCTGGTATCTGCTTGGGCAGGATCGCCGTGAGCACCTGATCGATTCACTTCGGCCGATCGGCCGAGTGATTCAGGCACAGATGGAGAAGTCCACCGCTGCGCTCGCGCTCCTCTCCGACTCCGTAGCCCAGGTCGAGCCCGAGGACGGTATCGAGTGCCGGATAGCCGAGGTGTTTGCCAGGGAGTCCGCAGACGAGGCTCTGACGGCCAGCGAGATCCAGGAACGGATCATGCTTGGACATAGGGCGCCGATCGAGGTGCCACAGGCCGGCGACATCCGATCGCTGATGCGCCAGCGCCCATGCTTCGTTGAAGGACCGAGCAGCCACTTCCACCTGGGGCAGGACTACCGGGTGTGACCGAGGGCCACCCAGAAGTAGAAGTCGAGAGCGTCGCCCGGGGGCGAACGGTGGCGCGCCTCCCCGAGCCGGAGCTGGCGCTGGAGTCCTGGATGCCAGGTCGCCGATCAAGCCGTCGGAGTCGTCGGCGTGGAGGATCACCTTGACCACGAGCCCGATGGCCCGCTCGACGAGCACCACGAGCCCGCCCGACGGTCCTGAGTCCACGGCATCGCGAATCTCCGCCACGATCGGCGCCGCCTGACTCGCCCACTCGGCGCTCTCCCGGTACCCGAGGAACCGTCTGGTCCGTAGGCCGCGGTCGATGTCGGCTCGCAGCTGGTCCAGGGTCATCGGCAACGTGGCAGTCAGGAGCCCATCGCCTGGAGCGCGTCGCTGAGCACGGCGAAGGCGCGGTCGAGACGCTGCTGGCGTCGGCGGTTGGGCTCGTGGTTGGCTTCCGCGGCCACGAACCCGATCAGCTCGTCGAGCTCTTCATCGTCGGTGGTGAGGACAACCCCGTCGTCGGCGGCTCGGGCCCGGAACACCAGCCGTTCGCACTCGGCGTCGAGCAGGCGTAGGTCTCGTAAGGCCGCGGCGACCTCGTCGGAGACGACCACCTCGGCGACCGCACCGTCGTGTCGACGGGGCCTCGGCGCCCGTACGTCGCAGTAGGTGCCCTCCCAGCCGCTGATCACGCCCTCGTCGCCGCAGCAGGTACAGCGCCACTCGATCCGGGCCGGCAGGTCAGGCCGGAAGACGATGATGCGACCAGGGCAGGGTCTTCGTCCCGGCCGTCGGCGGCACGGCAGCGCGCTCACCCAGGCGGTACCGGCCTCGGCGGCGGTGGCTGCCCGCACGACGTTCCCGAGCTGCTCGGCCATCTTGCGGGCGGGCCCGGGGGCGTCGTCCGGCAGGTCGAGGAAGTGGCGAAGGTCGGAGACGAACATCCCCGAGGACTGTATCGAACGGTCTCTACCGCCAGGGGAAAGTCGATCCGCGGCGCACCGACCCGGACGCGCACCTGCGAACGGTATCGATCACCACGGTACCGCCTCAGTAGTACACTGATTGCGGAGGTAATACCGATGATCACCACGGTCAATCCGAAGGGCCAGGTCACCATCCCCGAGCCGCTGCGCGACCGCTACGGGTTCCCGCCGGGCACGAAGGTCGTGTGGCTGGAGCGCGATGGCGACCTCATCCCCAAGCCACTCCTGTCGGTCGAGCAGCTGCGTGGCCGCTTCAAGGGGGCCGAGCTGACGGCATTGCTGCTGGAGGAGCGCGCCCGGGACCGCAAGCACGAGGATGGCTGACCGCGTCGTCCTCGACGCTCACGCGGTCCTCGTCTTCCTCGGTGAGGAGCCCGGTTGGGCCGAGGTCGAGGAGATCCTGCGAATCGGCGAGCCGTGGATGACGCTCGTCAACCTCGGCGAGGTCGCCTACATCCTCGAACGCACCTCCGGCGCCGCAGCCGCCGACGAGGTGTGGGCGAACCTCCGCGCGGAGAGCCGACCCGGGGGGGCGCCAGTTCGCTGGATCGACGTCGACGACACCCTCGTGCGCCGGGCGGCGGCCATCAAGGCTCGAGGAGGACTCAGCTATGCCGACGCCTTCGCCGCGGGGGCTGCGTCGGTGCTCGACTGCCCGGTCCTCACCGGCGACCCGGAGTTTCGGGTGGCCGAGGAGCTCGGGGTGGCGGTCCGCTGGCTCGGGCGCCGGGCATAGCACCCTTCGCCGGGTTGCTCACCCCGCCAGCGCCAGCTCCGCGCGCAGCACCAGCGTGGGCGTCGAGTACGGATCCCCCCTCCGACACTGCTTTCGGGGAATTTTCCCCGTCTCAACCCCCTGACCTGCTCGCGCGCCGGTTCGCTGGTTCTCGCGGTGTCGGGCCGCGTCTCCAACCTCCCCCGGCGTCTCGACCACCA
>JAKATT010000056.1:0-12115 GCA_021818615.1 Actinomycetes bacterium
GCCGCCAGCGTACTGGCTCCGACAGACGCGCCCGCGGCGGAGGTGGCCCCGGCCCCTGCCCGGGCCCGGGCCAAGAAGCCCGCCCCGCCCCCGCTCCCGCCCCCGGCGCCGGCCCCTGCCCGGGCCCCCGCCAAGAAGCCCGCCCGTGCCCCGGCGCCGGCCCCTGCCCGTGCCCCGGCGCCGGCCCAGGCCCCGGCGCCTGCCCCTGCCCGGGCCCCCGCCAAGAAGCCCGCCCCGGCCAGGGCCAAGGGGACTGGCTCGCCAGCACCTGGCATGGAGTCGTCCGCCCCCAACGAGGGAGCAGGTGCCGGCGTTGCCCCCACGTTGAGAGTGCCAGCCGCAACCTCCGGGGCGTCCGCCGGCAGTGGGCGACGCCGTCGTACCAACCGGGGAGGCCAATGAGCCCATTGCCGAGGCCCGAGGATCTCCTACCGCACAGGGAACCGTTCCTGTTCATCTCGGAGATAACCGCGCTCGAGCCGGGTCGGCTGGCGTCCGGGTTGTGGCGCCTCACGGGCGAGGAGCCCTTCTTCGCAGGTCACTTCCCTGGGAGACCCATCTTGCCCGGCGTGCTCATGGTCGAAGCTCTCGCCCAGCTCGGCGCGGCCGCCGTGCTCGCCGACGAGCGCTTCGAGGGCAGGCTGCCGCTCTTCGGCGGCGTCGACCGGGCGCGCTTTCGCCGCCAGGTCATCCCAGGCGACGTGCTCGAGCTGACCGTGAGGCTCGAGCACCTGTCGTCGCATGGCGGCACAGGACGAGGCATCGCCTACCTAGGTCACGATTGCGCGTGCGAGGTGGGTTTGCTTTTCGTCTTCGCGAGGTGACACCCAGGGCACCCAATTGGTGAGCAGTACCGCTGGCGTATGGCATACTACTCTTAGTGGTGAGCATGCTACGGAGAGTCATCATATGCTGGCGGCGTCACGACCCGGCAGCTCGCGCGACCGACGAGGGCATCACCTTCGTCGAGGTGGTCGTGACTGTCGCGCTCATCGTGGCGGTGATGGTGCCGTTCACGGTGCTCTTTTACAACACGCTCGGCTCGGCGGCAATGAACGGGGCGCGGCAGGACGGCGCGACGCTTGCGACCAGCGTCATCTCGAAGCTCCAAGCCGGCTACTACTCCGACGTCGGCTTCACGAGCAGCACACTGAGCACTTACCTGAGCAGCTCGACCTATGGCGAGTCGCTCCAGAGCGGCTCGTACTACTGGAACAGCCAGCAGCTCGTTGCCGTGACGACCCAGCCGACATTCAAGATCGGCTCCCAGGGCGTCACGTTCGCCCCGGTACTGTCGATCACGACGGAGGGAACGAGGTTCACTGTTGTGACCCACGTTGCCTACGCCTCCGGCGAGACGGCGGCCTGCCCGGGCAGCGGCGCGGCGACGACAGCACTGGCGCAAGCTTACAAGCGTGTCTATGTCACGGTGACCTGGAACGAGGGTGGCCAGTTCGGCCAGAGTCTCACCCAGGACTCCGTCATCTACCCGGGTGGCCAACCTCCCTATCAAGGTCCGACGTACAACGCGGCCGAGGTGCCCTCGACGCCGACGGGGATCCAAGGCACAGGCATGAGCCAGGCGGGCGAGGTGAAGGTGCAATGGGACCTTCCCTCGGAGTGGGAGGCGGACCCGCCCACGAGCTGCTTTGCCATCTTCTGGTCGGACACGGCGCAGTCGATCGGCAGCACCGGCCTGTTGAGCAACAGTCTCCTCACCGTGTCGAGCGGCGTCGCCAGCTACGCCGTCACCTCGCTCGTGCCGGGCAGCTCCTATGTCTTCTATGTGACCGCCTACAGCCCGGACGGTGTCGAGAGCGCGGAGTCCAACGACTCCGGCATCGTCACCGCTCCGCTCGGCCCGATCGTGAAGGCGATCTCCCCTCCCGCAGGCACTTCCGGGACCAACGTGACGCTCACGGGAAGTGCCTTTTCGACTCCCAGCATGAACGTTCAGTTCTGCCCGGCCACCGGAAGCTGCCCGTCGTCTTCAGCGACCTGGCTGTCCGTTTCGTGCTCGAGCACGACGACCTGCACTGTCGTGGCCCCGACGCCTCCGAGCGGCGTCGCCACAGGCATCTTCACCATCGTGGCCGAGACGCCGACCGGTCCGGGCGGGAGCGAGGTGACCTCCCCACCCCTCGCGCCCGACCAGTTCACCTACACGCCCATCGTGAGCGGGGTGACTCCCTCCTCGGGCAGCGCCGGCACGACCGTCGCCGTGTCGGGCACGAACCTGTACCCGGGCACCGCCTTCGCCTTCGGGACGACCGAGGTGCTCTCCGGCGCCACCTGCAACTCATCAGGTACGAGCTGCACGATGCTCGCACCCTCTGGCTCCGGGACAGTCGACGTCATCGCGACTGACAACAACGTGAGCTCGGCGACCTCATCGGCAGACAAGTTCACCTTCTCATGAAGCGACTCCGCGCCCTATGGCAGCAAAGGACCCGAGGTGACGATGGGCTCACCCTCGTCGAGCTGCTCGTGGCCATGGCGCTGCTTCTCGTGGTGATGGCGTCGTTCTTCGTCCTCTACGGCATCTTGAGCGGGGCGGCGAGCAATGTCGTGCCCTTCTCGCAGGAGCAGGGAACCGTGCGCAATGTCATGAGAGCTCTCGAGGCCGACCTGCGCTCGGCCGACCCGCTGGTGCTGGTGCCGAGCTCGTTCACGGCCGACCCGAATGGGGTGACGAACTCGGGCCCCTCGGGAACGAGCCCGACTGACGTCGTCGCCATGTACGAGGAGAAGGACTCCTTCTCGCCGTGTGGGAGCTCCTCGACCACGACGACCACGACCGTCGCGTCTTCCACGACGACGCAGCCGTCGGTGCCTCAGTCTTACGTCGCCGGCCCGACTTCGGCGAACGTCATCTGGGCCTTCGATCCGACGACGCAGATCTTGACTCGCTACTCGTACTGCGCGTCCGGCCTCAGCTCCGGTTGGGTTGCAGGGATCTCGCTCCCGAACCTGCGGAACTCGAGCGGGACGATGTTCCAGGTGGCTCAGGACAACACGTCGAGCACGCAGATCACGACGCCGACCTCGACGACCGTGCCGAACCAGGCGGCGCCCGTGTGCGGCACGTCGATCACCGTCGTCATCACGGTGAAGACGAAGCAGGAGCAGACCCCCTTCCGCGCGCGCGTCGTCGTCCCGCTCACCAATCAGCCGGCAGTGGCGGCGCAGGCATGCTGACGATCTCCACGACCGTCAGCCGGGCCGGCCGGCGAAGCCTCTCGTGCACCACCAGGAGGAGCAGACCATGAGACTGACACGGCAGATCGCCTCGCTGCAGCGTGACGACTCCGGCAACCTCGTCGCGGCGATCGTGCTCATCACCGTGATCGCGCTTCTCGCCTCGGTGACCATCGCCGCCGTCGTGCCAAGCTTCTCGACGGCGCACACGGCCCAGAGCGGTGAGCAGGCGGTCGCCCAGGCTAATGCCGGCCTCTCCGATGCCCTCTTTCATCTCGACCAGATGGGCGACGCGCCGACGAGCTTCTGCGCGGGCGACCCACCGGCGAGCCTGCTCCCGAGCGGGATGACCGACTCGTCCTGCTACCTCACCGGCTCCGCGCCCGTGCCCAGCGCCCCGGGCGTCCGCTACTACGTGGGGAACGTCGTGACGAGCGACCAGGCCGGCGGCACCGTCCAAGAGGTTGCCCTCACCTCCTATGCCTGGGTGAGCGGGCAGAACCGGACGGCCACTGAGACCGTCTACCGCGTGAGCGACTCGTATGGGATCTTCGGAGTGTCCGGCTTCTCGGCCACGGGGGCGCTGAAGAACGCCAACGTGTTCGAGGTGGGCGGTTGCTCTTCGCTGAGCGACCCGACCTGCACCCCTGTGCAGGGAGGGACCGTGCCGGTCGGTGTCGGGCCCTACGGGGGAGCACTGTGCACTGGCAACAGCAGCGGGTCGCTCATCGTGACGGTCGGCCAGAACGGATCGGTGAACAACGGCTGCCCGAACTGGACAGCCGAGGCGACGGGACTTGAACCTGGGGTTCCCACGATCTGTGGGAACGGCCAGACGTCGTCGCCCTTCAGTCCCTGCATTGACATCTCGAGCTTCGCCACCTATGAAGGCTCGACCTACTGCCCGCTGTGGGGCTCCGGCATCCCGAACACCATCTCGTCCTCGACGGAGATAACGCCGCCGCAGAACGCCGTCTTCGACTGCGCGACAGACGGAGCGGCTGTGGGTGTCGGCTCCACGTCTTCAGGCTGCCCGGCAGCGGGCACGTTGCCGTTCCACCTCTCGAGCATCCCACCAGGCACCTACTACTTCGATTCCAACAACTTCACGGTTGACAACCTCGACCAATGCGTCTTCGCCGGGCCGGTGAGCCTCTTCGTCCTGCCGGCCGACTGCAGCTCGGGCGCCTGCCCGCTCTACACGCCGACGAGCGGGAGCGACCTCGTCGGCGGCGGCAACAAGTGCAACCTGCCACCGAATGCCAATACCAACGTGAACCTCACGCTCGTAGGGTCCTACGTCAACGCCGGCGAGACGCCAGTGAGCCCCTTTAACTTCACTCCCGGGGTGACGAGCAACTTCTCGCTCTATTGGTCCGGGAACAACGCCATCACCCCGACGAAGGGCATGATCATCGACGGCCAGCTCTACGCGCCGGCAGCTATCATGCAGCTCGAGGGAAGCGGCTACGAGTTCTACGGCTCAGTCGTGCTCAACTGCTTCGGGGCCCATGGCAGCCCGAACCTCTACTTCGTCCGCCCGCTGCACGCCAGGGAGTTCCTCATGAGCTGGACAGTCACGAACTACCGCGTGACCGCCTGAGCGCGACACCCGGGCACCCCTACGGCACGTGGCCGTGCCATTGTGGTGACGTGCGCATCGCCACCTGGAACGTCAACTCTCTGAAGGCGCGCATGGCGAAGCTCGAGCAGTGGCTGGGCGACGTCTGTCCGGACGTGGTCTGCCTGCAGGAGACGAAGCTTGCCGACGCAGCCTTCCCCACCTTGGCATTCTCCGCTCTTGGCTACGAGTCGGCCCATCACGGCAATGGCCGTTGGAACGGGGTCGCCATCTTGTCGAAGGTCGGGCTCGAAGATCCGCAGCCCGGCTTTGCCGGGGAGGAGCTCGCCGATATCGAGGAGTGCCGGCTGCTCACCGCCACCTGCGGTGGCGTCAGGGTGGCGAGCGTGTACGTGCCGAACGGCCGCTCTGTAGGGAGCCAGTTCTGGATCGCCAAGCTCGAGTGGCTCGACCGGCTGCGGCGGGATCTCGCCGAGAGCTGCTCGCCGGACCAGGAAGTGGCCGTCTGCGGCGACTTCAACGTCGCTCCGGAGGACAAAGACGTCTACGACATCGCGAAGTTCGTCGGTGCGACTCACGTGAGCGCCGAGGAACGCCACGCTCTCGAAGAGCTGCGGGCCTTCGGGCTCTCGGATGCCTTCCGCGAGGTCTACCCCGATACCGGACAGCTGTTCTCGTGGTGGGACTACCGATCGGGCGACTTCCACAAGGGCCGGGGAATGCGTATCGACCTCGTGCTCGTGACCGAGCCGCTCCGACGGCGGGTCAGCTACGCCCTCATCGATCGCGAGGCCCGCAAGGGGATGGGCAGCGACCGGCCCCCTTCTGATCACGCACCGGTCTTCGTTGATTTCGCCGACGGGTGAGGGGTGGTCCCGGCCACCAGGTGGCCCGCAGCCGGAGATGGCCGCGACCCGGCCAGTAAAGACCGCCCTCAGGCGATGATCGGACCGGCGTCGGCGTAGCCCTGACGGACCCCCCGGCCTCTACGGCGCCGCAGCTGCTCGGGCTCGTAGAGCATCCAGTAGGCGTTGCGGGCGTGCTTGCGGGCCCGGTCCTCGCAGACCGCCACCAGTCGGATCGGGTCCTCCTCCTCGTTCTCATGCACGAAGACCTCGAGAATGTGGGTGGACGTGAGCAGCTGGGCCATCATGATCCCTTGCGACGCCTCGTGGGCGCAGACCTGGTCGATGGCCGCCCGGCCCGGCATGCCGAGGGCGACCACGATCCTGCAGCCGTCCTGCTCGATCAGCTCCTTGCACTCGACGGCGAGGTCCTTGAAGCCGGGGACCGTCCTGTGCACCACCTCGAAACGCTCCCCGTAGCCGGGGCAGCCCGATAGCTCCTCGAGGGCGAAGGCTCCCATGTCCACCCGCGCGAACATGGTGTCGACGATGCCGATCAGGTCCATCTCACCATCCTGCCAGGATCGGGCTCAGGAGCCGAGCGCTTAGATTGATCCGGAGCGACCGCTGGGGGGAGCGATTCCCTGGGACTTCTCGACAGCGCCCGAGCTCGCCGCCCTCGAGATCGGCCGTGACGCGCTCAGCGCCGGGGGAGTCGTGATGGAGACCGAGCCTGCTCTCGACCTCGCGATCGTGCGACGCGGCGAGGCCGCGCCCGGTGCCGTCGGGGTGGCGGGGCCCGGTGGGCGGCTGCCGGGCGCCTCAGGCGGTCTGCCGCTTCGCGCCGTAGCTGTGCACTCGGTCACGGCGGCGAGCCGGGTCCTCGCCTTCGACGGCGATTTCTGCGAGTGCTACTTCCGCTACGAGGGCTGGGTACCCGTGGTCAGCCGTCGCGTCCCGTTGTGCCCCGGCCTCGCTCCACTTGCTGGCGAGCTCGCAGCGCTCGAGCCGGGCAGGGTGGCCTGGGAGGCGAACGCCGTCGGAGTCATCATCGGCCGCCTGCACCCTGAAGGCGACGGGAGAACAGAGCTCTCGCCGGATCGGGTTCAGCGCACCGTCGAGTCGTACCTGGGGCCCGCCCCGCCGGCATGGGCCCGGCATGGGCCCGCCCCGCCGGCATGGGCCCGGCATGGGCCCGCCCCGCCGGCATGGGCCCGCCCCGCCGGCATGGGCCCGCCCCGCCGGCATGGGCCCGGCATGGGGAGCTCACTGGCGACTGAGCAGGTCAGTGGACCGGCAGCCCCCATAGCGGCATCCAGCGTTCCTTGTCCTTCTCGATCGCCAGGTCCTCGGCGAGGACGTTCTGCAGCCGCATCTCGCTCTCGAGATCGCGGCGCTCGCTGCCCGCCAGCGGGACAAATGGGTAGAAGGCTCCGCGTTTGAAGAGGTACACGAGGTACACGCTCGCCGTGGCGCGCAGAGCAGTTCCCTTCGGGCGGAAGCCGAAGACCGAGCAGAGCAGCTGGGGACCGTATCCCTGATCCTGCAGCGTGGTGTTGACGACGTGCACCTCGTTCACGAGCGACTGGAAGTCGGCGTCGTCGATGACCACCCAGTGGTAGCCGTACTGGTCGGAGCTCTCTTTCACAGAAGCTGAGGTACTGAGGCCGAGGAGCTGCTCGAACTCCTCGGTCGTCTTCGCGAAGGGCTGTCCGGCGGCCGGCTTGTAGCAGACACCGCCCTGGCCGCTCGGCTCGAGTGCCTCGCTCACGTCGAGAGTCACGACCGCTCCGGGCAGGCCGAAGAGCGAATCGAGGTTGGCCTCGACCGGTCTCGTGCGGCCGAGGAGGACGTCGAAGATCCGCATGCGCCTATGGGCCGCCCGGTCAGGCGGCTGCCCCGCGTCCCATCTCGGCCTCGAGCTTGGCGAGCTGCTCGAGGCGCGCCTGCAGGCTCGGGTGGGTGGAGAAGAGCGAGGAGAGCGAGGCGCCCTTGGCGAAAGCGGGGGCGAAGAAGAACGCGTTGAAGTGCTCCGCCGCTCGCAAGTCCCTAGTCGGTATGCGGCTCATCTCGCCGCTCACCTTCACGAGCGCATTGGCGAGGAGCCGCGGCTGGCCGATGAGGATCGCCCCGGCGCGGTCGGCTGCGAGCTCCCGGTAGCGCGAAAGCGCCCGGATGAGGATGAAACTGATGACGTAGACGAGGGCAGAGAAGGCGAGAGCGCCCAGCTCGAACAGCACGAGGTTGTCGTTGCCGCCGCCTGCACCGCCGCGGCTCCTGTTGCCGCCACCGCCGAGCCCGCCGAAGAGGTCACTCCAGTACAGAGCTCTCGTCAAGAAACCGGCCAGGATCCCGAGGAAGCTCGCGACCGTCATGACGGCGACGTCGCGGTGGGCCACGTGGGACAGCTCGTGCGACAGCACCGCCTCGAGCTCCGGCTCGTCGAGCCGGCGGAGGATCC
This sequence comes from Actinomycetes bacterium, assembly GCA_021818615.1. GTDB lineage: Bacteria > Actinomycetota > Acidimicrobiia > Acidimicrobiales > Bog-793 > JAKATT01. Next base: position 8,087 of record JAKATT010000056.1, read on the forward strand.
CGCTCGTCACGCAGACGACGGCGTTCTTTTGGTTGCGGCCGGTGGCGAAGGCGTTCGGGATGTCGGTGTCCGCGATGGCGACCCTCGGCTTCGGCATGTTGGCGAGGTTGCAGAGCCGGTCGACGACCCCGTGCAGCTGCGGGGCCTGCTGCTCGGTGACGATCCTGCCGTGCATCGAGAAGAGGGCGATCTTGTCGGAGAAGAAGTACTGGACGAAGAGCACGGCAAGGGGGATGACGATGATGAGGGCGAGCGGCACCTTGGCGAGGAACAGCGCCGTGACGAAGATCGCATAGAGGAGCCCGAGCAGGAAGACCGTGGTCATCATCCGGGCTGTGAGGCCCCTGTCTGCCGGGTAGCGGCTATGGGTGGACATCTGCGTCAGCCTTCCGCGAGGTCCTCGGAGCTGAGCAGCTCCCTGACCTCCGCCAGTGTCGATCCGTCGTGGGGAACGGTGAAGTCGGAGGGGACGAAACGCGCCGGGTCGACGCGGGCGCCGCTCGAGCGCACGGTCTCGGCGAGCTTCGAGAGGGCCGTCGCGAACTCGGCCTCGTCGCCGTTCTCGAGCGCACGGTTGAGCTCTGCGTCGAGCGCCTCGAGGCTAGGTGCTGAGCTGTCGGCGAGCTCGTACTGGCCTTCGCCGAGGATGCGCACGATCACTGCTGGCTCCCGTCGCCGTCGAGGCTGAAGATGTCTGCCTCGGAGTCGCCTTCGCTCGCCGCGCTCTCGCCCTCCGCAGGCACCGCCTCGCTGTCCTCGACAGCCTCGCCGGCGGCCGGAGCGGGTTGGCTCGTGGGCGCGCTGCCCGGCGTCTCGGCCACGAGCTCGGCCGGGGCGGCCTCGCCGCTCGCGGCCTCGCCGCCAGCGCCCTTGCCGGTGCTCGCCGGGCTCGAGCCGGCGGGCAGCGAGGTGCTCGGTCCCCCGGACAGCTCACCTTTCAGCTGGGCGAGCTCGAGATCGACCTGGCTCGCCTGGGTCGTCTTGTCGAGCTGCGCCTGGAGCGGGTCGGTGCTCCCTGAGAGGTCAGTGAGCGCCCCGGACGACATGAGCTCGTCGATGGCGCCGGCGCGGGCCTGCATCTGGGAGATCTTGTCCTGCGCACGTTGCATCGCCATGCCGGTGTCGCTCATCGACTCGGAGATGCCGGATATCGCCTCGCCGATGTTCGTCTGGGCTTGGGCGGCCGTGTACGACGCCTTCAAGGTCTCCTTCTGCGTGCGGAAGGCCTGGACACGGGCTTCAAGGGTCTGCAGCGTCGTGGTCAGACGGTCCTGCTGGGCGACGAGCTGCTCGTGCTGGCTCTTCAGGCCGTCGAGCTGGGTGGCTATGCCGGCGCGGCGGCTGAGCGCCTCGCGGGCGAGATCCTCGCGCTGCTGCGCGAGGGCTTGGCGCGCCTGGTCCTGCAGCTTGGCAGCGGACTGCTGGAGCGCTGTGGCCTGTAGCTCGATCCTCTTGCGGGCCGTCGCGACATCCGCGACGCCCCGGCGTACTTGTTGCAGCTGCTCGAGCTGCTTCTCGTAAGAGAGGTCCAGCGTCTCGCGGGGATCCTCGACGCGGTCCATGACCTTGTTCGCCTTCGCCTGCACGATCGCCGTCAGGCGCTTCATCACACCCATTCGCGTTCCTTCCTCTTCCCCGCTCGCCGGGGCGCTCGGCCGGTGGTGGCGGGAGAGCCGCCCCGTTGCGTGGGCGACCCCCGTCCTTACCCCGAAGTGTAGGGCCACAGGCTGTGACCTGGGGCCCCGGGCCGGGGCTCAGAGCGAGGCGCGTTACCCTCTCGCCCGATGAGCGACCCGGTGGCCGATCGCCTCTGTCTCATGACCGTGCATGCCCACCCCGACGACGAGGCGTCAAAGGGGCCCGCAACGGTGGCGAAGTACCACGCACAGGGCGTCTACACCGTGCTCGTCACATGCACCGGTGGCGAGGAGGGCGACATCCTCAACCCGGCGATGGACACGCCCGAGGTGCGCGCCGACCTAGCGGCAATCCGGGCGCGAGAGCTAGGAGCGGCCGCCAGGATCATCGGCTACGACGAGGTCGTCCTGCTCGGCTACCGAGACTCGGGCATGCCCGGCAGCGACGCCAACGCCCACCCGGACGCCTTGGCCAGCGCCCCGCTCGGGGAAGCCGTCGGCAGGCTCGTCGCGGCGGTCAGGCGGCTCAGGCCGCAGGTGATGGTCACCTACGGCGAGGACCACAGCGGCTATCCCCACCCGGACCATATCCGGGCTCACGAGATCGCAGCCGCCGCCTTCGATGTCGCCGGCGACCCGGAGCGCTTTTCGGGCCTCGGTGTCCCGTTCCGCCCGCTCAAGCTCTATTACACGCTCTGGTCGCGAAAGCGCGCCGTCCTCACCCACGAGAAGTTCATAGAGCTCGGTCTCGAGTCGCCTTACGACGACGACTGGTTCGCCCGGCGGCGCTTCGAGGAGGAGATAACTACGTCGGTCGACCTGACGGGCTTCGAGGACGTTCGCCGTGACGCCCTACTCGCCCACGCGAGCCAGGTCGACCCGGCCTCGAGGTTCTGGTTCGGCCTCCCGCCCGAGGTCGCGCGGACCATCCATCCGTACGACGACTATGTGCTCGCCCGCTCGCACGTCGAGACGGAGCTGCCCGAGACCGACCTGTTCGCCGGGATCCGCCTGAGTGGCGTGCCTTGAGGAGCGCGCTCCGGCCCGGGAACCTGCGCGGTCCGTCTTGTAGCATCCTTGTCTCATAGGACATGCGCACGAGCGGGCCGTCAGCCGGTCCGCTTCCCATTGGAGGGATTACATGGCGAAGTGGCTGAGCCAGGAGTGGCTCGACGAAGGCAAGAGGCTCGCTGAGTCGCAGCCGGAGCGCCCGGGTGCGACGGCCCGCCTGCAGTATGTGGTCACCGGTGGTCCCGAGGGCGACATCAAGTACTACTGGGTGCTCGAGAACGGCAAGCTCCTCGAGAGCGAACTGGGCGACCTGGCGGATGCTGAGGTCACGCTCACCGAGAGCTACGAGGACGCTATGCGGATCCAAAAGGGCGAGCTCGACGCGAATGCCGCCTTCATGCAGGGTCGGGTGAAGGTGACGGGCAACATGGCGAAGCTCATGTCGCTGCTGCCGATCACGAACTCGCCCGAGTACAAGGCTCTGCAGAGCGAGATCCTCGCCACGACCGAGTTCTGATCGTCGTCCGGAGCATCAGCGCTTCATCAGCCCTCTCAGCTCTCGAAACCCGATCAGCACCGCGCCGGCCTGCTCGACGCGCTCTCTCAGCCCGGCGTCGCCCGCGAGCAGCTCGTGGTCGTCGACGCGGCCGCTCCAGTCCGGCGACATGGCGCGAAGCTCGGGAGTGTCGAGCGCGGGGTGGAGATATGCCTCCGTCACCCCAGGCTCGAGCCGGCCGATCATCTCCTCCAGGGTGGCGCGGGACCCCACGCCGCCCGAGACGCGCACGAAGTGGTCCGTAAAGACCACACCCCGCTCGGCGGCAAGAGAACGGAACGGGAAGCCGATCAGCCTCTCGGTCGCCGCTCCCGACAGGCGTAGTGGCAGCCTGAACTCGTCGGCGAGGTCGAGGTAGACGTCGAAGAACTCCGGGCGCAACTGCAGCGTGCCCATGTGGGAGTCGAGGTGGCTGACGTCGAAACCCCAGTAGATCGCCCGCTCGATCTGTGCCCTGCACTCCCGCCGAACCTCGTCGAGGTCTGCGTGCTCCCAGACGTCGGCGACCGTACGGGGGAAGCCGCCGTCCCCGTCGAGGAGCGAGGGTGCCTGCGTGATCGGCCCCCACCGGTAGAGGTCCCACTCGGCATTCAAGGTGAGGTGAACCCCGACGTCCTCGCCGCGGTACTCGGCGGCGGCACCGCGCGCCCACGGGCAGGGCACCATCAAAGAAGCGGAAGTCGCGGCGCCGTTGCGCAGCGCGTCGTACACGGCGGTGTTGGCGGAGTGCGAGCTGCCGAGGTCGTCGCAGTTGAGGATGAGCAGCCGGTCGTCAGCGGCAAAGCCGAGCCTTTCGGCGAGCGTCGTCACACTGCGCAGGGTAGT
>JAKATT010000056.1:12901-15314 GCA_021818615.1 Actinomycetes bacterium
CTGGTCCGAGAGCAGGGTGGCTGCGCAAAAGGCTGAAGTCGCGTGCCCGCTCGGGAAGCTCGAGGTGAGCGGCTGGCGAAACGGGTGCGGGTGAACCAGGTTGTCGACGACCGGGCGACCGCGCCCGCAGATCGTCTTGAGGCCGGCGTTGACGAGGGCCGACTCGACGACGATCGCCACGAGGGCCCTGACGGCGGCCCGCTCGTCGTTCGGTCGTCCGCGCAGCCATCGCACGAGGGCGAGCATCGCCCAGACGTGGCCGAACTCGCCGAGCGAGGAGGCGGCATAAAAGACCCTGTTCGCTGCGGCGTTGCAGCGCAGCGCGTCGAAGGACGCGTCGACGCGCTGATCGATCTCCCGGACGAGCGCCCGCATCAGGCGGGCAGCGTACCCGCCGCTCCTGCGAGCTTCGACGCCATCTCCTCTGCCGCCCGCTCCGGGTCGCCTCCGTAGACCGGGCAGTAGGCGCGAAAGGAGCACCATTTGCACAACGCTGAGGGGTGCGGGCGGAAGTCCGTCTGCTCGCAGGCCCGCTCGATCGCCGCCCAGACCGCCCTGGCGCGCTGATGAACGCCGCGAAGCGACTGATCCGTGGTGTCGGCCGAGAGGATAACCCGGTCGCGCAGGTAGAGGAGCCTCACTGCGGAGGGGCGCTCGCCGGTCACGATCTCGCACAAGAAGGCGTAAAGGTGCAGCGATGAGAGCCGCGAGCGGGACTGTTCGAGACGGGGGGCGCGGCCCGTCTTGTAGTCGACCACCGCGAGACCGCCGTTCTCGCATCGGTCGAGCCGATCGATGATCCCGCGCAGCGTCATGCCGCTCACGTCGGTGCAGAGGTCGAGCTCGGTCGCCACCGCGTTCACCTCGTTCGGGTCCTCGAGCTCGAAGTACCGTTCGAGGAGGCCCGACGCGTCGGAAAGGAGCTCTTCGGTGCCTTCGACCGAGAGGGCGAGCTCGGTCAGCTCGCTCTCGCCGCCCATCCCGGCGAATGCGTTGGCGAGACAGGCCTCGGCGGCGACGCGATTCCGGGTGCCGACGGGGTGCTCGTCGAAGAGCAGCTGGAGCGCCCGGTGCACGAGCGTCCCCTTCACCGCCTGGATGGACGGCACCTCGGGAAGGTGCTCCACGACTGAGAAGCGGAAGGACAGCGGGCAGCTCGTGAAAGCAGAGATCTTGGAGGGAGTGAGCGTGCTCGGGAGGGGAAGCGACATGACAGCCGTAGGCTATGCGCGGGGTGTATCAGGGTCGTGGATGCCCCTCGGAGCACCGCGTCGCTGGAATCGCCTCCCGCTGGAGCATCCGTTCCTACCTGAGGAGAGGCGAGAAGAGGTCGCCAAGGCGCTCCACCCGGGCTAGCACCTCGTCCGGACCGAAACGCAGCCGCTCCCCGTCCCCGTGCCGCGCGCACGCGCCGACTTCGCGCCAGGTCACCGGTGTCGAGACCGACGGCCGCTCGAGCGCTCGCAGCGAGTAGGGCGACACCGTGGTCTTTGCGGGATTGTTCTGGCTCCAGTCGATGAGCACCTTGCCCTGCCTGAGGGTCTTCGCCATCCGTGACACGACGGCGTCGGGAGCCGCCCTCTCGATCGCCTGTGCGACGCCGTGGGCGTACTCGTTCACCTGCAGGCCGTCCCAGTGCCGGCCGGCGATCGAGCCGTAGAGCTGGAGCCCCTTCGAGCCGCTTGTCTTCGGGAGCAGCTCGATGCCGTCCTCTCCCAGGCGGGAGCGCAGCAGCGGGGCGACCTCGCAGCATTCAACGATGGAGGCCGGCGCGCCAGGGTCGAGGTCGAAGACGATCAGGTCCGGCGCAACGGGCCGGCTCTGCTCGTCGACGCGCCACATCGGCGTGTGGAACTCGACGGCTGCCAGGTTGGCGAACCAGACAAGGCCGGCGACGCCGTCGAGGACTGCGAGCTCGGTGGTGTCCCGCCCGGCCGCCTTGCGTGGGAGAACGGCGGTGCGGATCCAGGCCGGGGCTTGGCGGGGAACGTTCTTCTCGATGAACCCGGAGGTGGTCACGCCGTCAGGGAAGCGCTTCACCGTCACCGGTCGGCCGCGGATGTGCGGCAGCATGGCCGGCGCGACCCTGGCGTAGTAGTCGAGCATCTCACCTTTGGTGAAGCCGGTTGCCGGGTAGAGCACCTTGTCGAGGTTCGAGAGGTGCAGCTCGCGTTCCTCGATGTTCACGGCTGCTGTCTCAGGGCTCACGGACCACCCCGCCGGCTGACTTGTCGGCTCTCGCGCCCCGCCAGGACGGCTGGCGCAAGCGCCCGTCTCTCGTCCACTCGCTGAGGCTCACCTCGCCGACGAGGCACGGCTCGACCCAAGTGGCTCTCTTCGCGTACGAGGGAGGGACCCTCGTCGTGAACGGCGAGTCGCGACGGACGACCTCGGAGAGCGCACGGGTGAGCTC
>JAKATT010000108.1 GCA_021818615.1 Actinomycetes bacterium
CCGAGCCGTGCACGTGGGGACGCCGCGTTGAGCTCTGACAACCCGGCGATGACACCGGAGGGGGTCGCCACGGAGCCCCTCTCGGACCTCAAAGAGCTGACCGATCCGACGGATCTGACGGAGCTGCCTGAGCTTGCCGGCTTGACGTCGGCCAAAGTGCTTGGTCGGTGGGTGATCTTCCCCTCACGCGAGACCTATCTCCCTCTCGCCGGCACGCTCCGGCGGATCGGTTTCGAGCTGTGCTCTGACTTGTGCGGCGTCGACTATCTGCGCGACATGGCCAGGCGGCTGCCCGAGGGAGTTGAGCCGCAGCGTTTCGAGGTCGTTGTGAACCTCACGTCCTTCGCGCGTCGCGAGCGGGTGCGCCTCCGTGCACAGGTGCCCGAGTCCGATCCGGTGCTGCCGACGCTCTTCCGCCTCTGGCCTGGCACCGAGGCGATGGAGCGGGAGGTGTTCGACATGTTCGGGATCCGTTTCGAGGGGCATCCGGACATGACCCGCATCCTCATGCCGGAGGACTGGGAGGGGCATCCGCTCCGGAAGGACTACTCGCCTGGCCGCGTGCCGGTGCAGTTCAAGGAAGCACCGGGACCCCGATGAGCGACGTCCGACAGCCCGACCCGAAGCAGCCCGGCGCCTCTTGGGCAAGGCTGGGCTCGGAGCGAGAGAGCCGGGAGAGCACAGGGCAGGAGAGCGCCGCCGGCAACGAGCGAGAGAGGACGGCGGGCGACGGGCCCGAGACCCCCGTGCCAGAGAGCACCGGGGTCGAGGAGCAGCTCCTCCACGAGACGAGCGAGGGCCACCAGGAGCTGCTCGACACGGGCGAGACGACCTCTGAGGAGCTCTCGATAGAGGAGGGCGCCGTCCTTCGGCTTCCCGAGGGGCTCGTCCTCGACCCCGGCGGCGTCGACGTCGAGTTCGGCGAAGACGAAACGATGATCATCAACATGGGCCCCCAGCACCCCTCCACCCACGGCGTGCTGAGGATCATGATGGAGCTCGAGGGCGAGACCGTGCTCCGCTCCAAGCCGGTGATCGGTTATCTCCACACCGGCATGGAGAAGACGGGCGAGGCGCTCACCTATGTGCAGGGCGCGACGAACGTCACCCGGATGGACTACCTCTCGCCGCTTTTCAACGAGCTCGTCTACTCGCTCGCCGTCGAGGAGCTGCTCGGCATCGAGGTGCCCCCCCGCGCCACCTGGATCCGCATGCTCATGTCGGAGCTCAACCGGATGGCCTCGCACATCATGTGGACGGCGACGAACGGGATGGACCTCGCCTCCACCTCGATGATGATCTACGGCTTTCGCGAGCGGGAGATGATCCTCGCCTTCTTCGCCAAGGTGACGGGGCTGCGCATGAACCACAACTACATCCGCCCCGGCGGCGTCGCAGCCGACCTGCCTGACGGCTGGGAGGACGACGTCGCAGCAATCCTCGACACGATCCCTGGGCGTATCGACGAGTACGACGAGCTGCTCACCGGCCAGCCGATCTTCCGCGAGCGGACCGAGGGCGTCGGCATCATCTCGCCCGAGCTGGCGACGGCCCTGTCGGCGACGGGCCCGATCCTCAGGGCATGCGGGATCCCGTGGGACCTCCGACGCACGATGCCCTACATGTTCTACGACGAGGTGGCCTTCGACGTCATCGTCGGTACCGTCGGGGACACTTTCGACCGCTACGCGGTGCGCCTGAACGAGATACGCGAGTCCTGCCGCATCGTGGCCCAGATCCTCGAGAAGCTGCCGCCGGGCGATTACCGGTCACAGGACAAGAAGGTGACCCCGCCGCCACGGGCCCGCATCGACGAGTCGATGGAGGCGCTGATCCACCACTTCAAGATCTTCACCCGCGGCTTCGAGGTGCCTCCCGGCGAGGTCTACACCGCGATCGAGTCGCCTCGCGGCGAGCTCGGCTGCTACCTCGTCTCGGACGGGAGCAACAAGCCGCACCGACTGCACATAAGGGGGCCAAGCTTCGTGAACCTGCAGTCGCTGCCGGCGCTGCTTCGCGGCGGGCTCATCGCCGACGCCATCGCCATCATCTCCTCGATCGACCCGGTCATGGGGGAGGTGGACCGATGATGGCGCCGAGAGGACGCGGCCTCAGCCCGGAGAACCTGGAGAAGGCGGAGGCCATCATCGCCTGCTACCCGGAGAAGCGCTCCGGTCTGGTCCCTCTCTGCCACCTCGCCCAGTCCCAGGACGGCTACCTCACGGCCGAGGCGATGGACGACATCGCCCGGCTGTGCGGCGTCTCGGCCGCCGAGGTGCGCGGGACCGCCAGCTTTTACGACATGCTCCACCTCGAGCCGGTGGGCCGCTACGTCGTCGCCGTGTGCACGAACATCGCCTGCATGCTCGGCGGCGCCTACACCGTTCTCGCCCACGCAGAGGACCGCCTCGGCGTCCGGGTGGGCCAGACCACGAACGACGGCCTGTTCACCCTCGAGGAGGCAGAGTGCCTCGCCGGCTGCGACAGGGCGGTGTGCGTGCAGGTCAACCACCGCTTCTTCGGGCCGGTGGACGAGGCCGGCTTCGACCACCTCGTCGAAGAGCTCGTCTCCGGGGCGCTGGACGACACGGTCCCACCCCACGGCGTGCTCAGCCGGGTGGAGCGCAGTATCGGCCTCGAGGCGACCGCGGGCGAGGCCGCCGGACGGGCGAGCGCGGGGGGATACGGCCGGTGATCACCGACGTCCCCCGCATCGTCACCGCTCGCATGGACTACGAGGACTCCTACACCCTCGAGCGCTACCTCGCGACCGGTGGCTACGCCGGGCTTGCCAAGGCACTGTCGATGACGCCGGAGGCGGTCCACGAGGAGGTGAACCAGGCGAGCCTGCTCGGCCGC
>JAKATT010000176.1 GCA_021818615.1 Actinomycetes bacterium
AGTAGTGCCGTCGTCAGCCTTAGCCTCCATGGCGAAACAGAACGCCACCCGGTCGCCAGCCACGACTGCCCGCTCGGCGAGGAAGGCCATTGGACGGGCTGCCGCGAACATCTGGTGAAAGAACGCCGCAATGGCATCGCTGCCGACCTGGGGAGGCGCTGGGTAGGGGTCGACCACGCTCGCACCTTCGGCGTAGCAGTCGAGCATGCGCTCGACCTCTCCGGAGCTCGCAGCCTCGCAGTAGCGATCGAGTGTCGCTCGGACCTGTCCTGGCGTGGGCATCTGTCCTCCTAGGCGCCGACGGCGTGGAAGCCGCCATCGACGTGGATCATCTCTCCCGTGGTCTTCGGGAACCAGTCGGAGAGGAGTGCCACCACCGCCTTCGAGACGGCGTCGGAGTCGCGCACGTCCCAGCCGAGCGGCGCTCGTCCGTCCCAGGTCTCCTCGAAGAGAGCGAAACCCGGGATCGACTTGGCTGCCATCGTTCGCACCGGACCAGCTGCGACAAGGTTCACCCTGACGTTGCGCGGTCCGAGGTCGCGGGCCAGGTAGCGGGCGAGCGACTCGAGAGCGGCCTTGGCGACGCCCATCCAGTCGTAGGTGGGCCAAGCGACGGTCGCGTCGAAGTCGAGGGCGACGATCGACCCGCCAGCGGGGGCTCTCTCGAGCAGCGGCGCAAAGGCGGCAGCGAGCAGCTTGAGAGAGTAAGCGGAGATCTGCAGCGCCAGGGCGACGTCGGGCCAGCCCGCGCGCAGGATGTCTCCGCCGAGGCATGTGCCGGGCGCGTTGCCGATGGCGTGCACCACTCCGTCGAGGCTGCCCCAGGTGCGCTCGAGCTCGGTCGCCATCTGCTGAGCATGCTCGGGGACGGTCACGTCCAGCTCGAAGAGTCGTGGTTCGACGGGTAGGCGCCGCGCTGTGCGCCTCGTGATCGACATTGCCCGTCCGAAGCCGGTGAGGACGATCTCGGCCCCCTCCTCTTGGGCGAGCTTGGCCACCCCGAACGCGAGAGAGTCCTCCGTGAGGACGCCGGTTACGAGGATGCGCTTGCGGTCGAGCATGCCCATGTCCGGCGAGGCTACCGCCGGCGGGCTCCGAGGAACGTCTAGGAGACCGGTCGCTCGAAGCGTCTCGTGCTCACGTCGAACTGCTCGACCAGTCGCTGATAGAGCGCGGCGGTAGCGGGGTGGACGCCCCTCAAAGGGTCACCCGGGATCTCGAGGGCCAGAGCCAGCGCCTTCAAGGCAGCGTCGACGCCTCTCCGGTTGCCTGCCAGGTCGGCTGCACGCATCAACTGACGGTAGAGGCGTTCGTCCCACGGCGCCACGACAAGGCCACGGCGCGCCGCCCATTCGGCACCGAGGAAGTCGCCACCCTTGAGGAGGTTCTCGGAGAGTCCGACGGCCGTGTCCAGGATCGCTGCCTCGATCGCCGCGGCGAAACCTTCGAGCACCGCCCAGTCGCCGCGAGCGAGGCCCTCGAGCGGACGGCCCCTGACGAGCGACAGGGCGCGCCGCCAGTCGTCGATGTCGGTGCCGTCCTCAGTGAGCGCCTGGAAGTCCGTCCAGTCGCAGTGGATGTCCGGAGCGAGCACGTGCCTCCCCGTCTCCTTGGTGAGGCGGGAACGACCCTGCGGCGTGACGCCGAGCACGCGGCGGACTTCGTGCAGCCGGTTGGAGAGAGTCTGCGGCGTGACTCTCCGCTCCGGCCATAGCGCCCCGGCGATGCCTTCGCCGAAGGCGCCCTCGGGGTGCAGCGCGAGGTAGACGAGCAGCTCGGTCGCAACTCGGCGCCTGCTCAGGTCGGCGGTGGTGCCGGTGACCCGGACTGGCCCGAGAACTCCGATCCAGACTGCGGAGTGGTGCGGCCGGACCGGCCGGACCGGCCGGACCACTCCGAGCCGGCTCCGACGATGTTCCGGCTTGCCTGCAAGGGTGAAGTCCTGGCCGCCTGGCGCCGGCTGCTCTGCGCCCGGCGCAGGCGAGGCGATGGTGGCGACGACGCTCCCGCGATGGCGGAGCTCGACGTTCTGAGCCTCACCGCGCCCGGCGAAGTGCCATACTGCCCGAACCGGCGCTGAGGAGTCGCAACACAGCAAGCACGTCCCCGGCAGCTGCTCGACGACGGCGATCAAGCTGGCGAGCATCGTGCGTTCGCCCGAGTGCGGTAGGCCTGGGGCAACGACGATACAGCGGCCGGTGCCTGGTGAGCTCGCTTCGAGGAGTCTTCTGGCGGCGAGCACGTCGTCCACGCGGTGCACATCGCCGAGCCGCTCGCACACCGTCCCGAAACCCACGAGCACCACCTCCTCGACGTCCGACCACCTGCGGGTGACCAGCTCGAGAAGGGCGTCCGTGAAGGCGGCGCCCACCGCGACCGGCGGGCCGTCGATCGCGAGCGACGACACCTTGACGAGGTCGATCAGGGTTCGCAGGCCGTCGCGCTCCCACAGCGTGACGAGTGCAGCCCGCAGGCTGGCAGGCGGGACGCTGCCGGTCGTCTCAGCAGGGAGGCGCTCCAGGCTCCAAGTGGAGAGCCCGGTCGCGCCCTGCGAGCCGACAGCGACAAAGGGTGCCGGCAGGCTTGCAGCGTCCCGGACGAAGGCGATCAGCCTGTCTGGCTCGAGGCACCAGGCCACGGCTCCCGCAAAGGGCGGAGTCGCGGCTTGCCCGATTCGAGACGCTGCTTGCAGCGCTGCTCGAGTCCACTCCGACTCCTCGAGGACGAGGGCATGCAGGGCCGGCGGGACATCACGCGGCTCGAGTGGCGTGAGGAGCGGCGAGGGTCGTCCGGCGCAGCCTTCCTGCAGCGCCGACAGGCTGC
>JAKATT010000215.1 GCA_021818615.1 Actinomycetes bacterium
GCCTCCGCACTGATCGAGATAGTCAGGGCGTCGGCCACCGAGGACAGCACTGTGGCGCAGGCACGGCAATGGGCAGAGCTGCTCGGCAAGGAGAGCATCGTCGTCGAGGACAGCCCTGGCTTCGTGACGAGCCGGCTCGGTGTGATCGCCGGGCTCGAGGCGATACGCATGCTCGAGGAAGGCGTCGCCAGCGCGGAAGATATCGACCGGGCCATGGTCCTGGGCTATCGCCACCCGATGGGCCCACTTCGCCTCACGGACCTCGTCGGACTCGACATACGGCTGAACATCGCTGAGTACTTGAGCAGCACCATCGGCGATCGCTTCCGGCCGCCGGCCCTTCTTGTCGACAAGGTCGCCGCCGGCGAGCTCGGCAAGAAGGTGGGACGTGGCTTCTACGAATGGTGACGTCGTTCGCCACCTGGGCGGAAGCCACGCCCTGGGCTACTGGCGGCCCACCGGCGAGTGGAGAGAGATCGCGAGGAGGGGGTCCCACCCTGTGGGCGCTCTCTGCTGTGAAAGGGCATGACGATCCAGACGTCTGAGTAGCCGGCGCTGCCGGCCTGAGGAGGGAGGTACATAGGTGCACACAATGGCGGATCCCCTCGAACGAGCGTCTTCTGTCGCCCCGGATTCTGTCGCGGTCGTATGCAAAGACGAGCGGGTGACGTACGCCGAGACGTCGCGAAGATGCCGTCGGCTCGCGGGTCATCTGGCACGTCTCGGCTTGAAGAGTGGTGACCGCGTGGTGGTGGTGGGCGCTAACTGCCATCGCTACGTCGAGGCCTATCAGACGATTCCCGGCATGGGTCTTGTCATAGTTCCGCTCAATACGCGATCAAGTGAGGCGGAGCTCGCATTCGCGAGTGAGGACTCCGGCGCCCGAGCGCTCATCACCGACATGCCACCTCGCCCGTTCGAGAAGCACTTCGAGCACGTCATCCGGATGCCCGAGGCGTACGAGGAAGCGCTCGAAAGCGCGCCATACGGTGAGCTCGGAGCAGGTGCCGGCATCGGGGAGAACGATCTTGCCGGCATCTTCTACACGAGCGGGACGACGGGGAAGGCAAAAGGAGTGATGCTGACTCACCGGAACCTGGTCGCGAACGCCTGGACGGCACTCGTATGGGCAAAGCTCGGTGAAGATGATCGCTGGCTTCTAATGGCGCCGATGTTCCATGCTGCTGGGACATGCGCCGTACTGGCCAGCACCTGGGTCGCGGCTGCTCAGGTGGTGCTCCCGACATTTGACCCTGACCATGCGCTCGAGCTGATCGAGTCTGAGCAGGTGACAGCTACCCTCGCCGTGCCCACGATGCTCATCGCGATGATTGAAGCCCAGCTCCGCCAGCCCAGGCAAGTATCTTCGCTCCGGCTGCTCAGTCACGGAGCAGCCCCGATCGGTACCGAGGTGCTTCGTCGCGCTCACAAGCTGTTCCCTGATTCGGAGCTGCTGCATCTATACGGCACGACCGAGACCGCACCCATCGCGACGGCTTTGCCACGAGAGCAGGACCTGCTCTCGCAATCGAGGGCTCGCTCGTGTGGCCAGCCTGCCGTGGGTGTGAGTGTGAAAGTTGTGGGAGAAGACGGCCGAACCCTCCAGCCGGGCGAGGTTGGCGAGGTAGCGATTCGAGGAGCGAACGTGATGGTCGGCTATTGGCAGCGACCAGAGGAGTCGGCGGCGGCCCTTAGAGATGGCTGGTATCACACTGGAGACCTGGGTTTTATCGACGACCACTCGTATCTGTTCCTCGTCGACCGTCTGAAGGACATGATCGTGACCGGAGGTGAGAATGTGTACAGCGTCGAGGTCGAGGAAGCTCTGTACCTGCACGACATGGTGCTCGAGGCTTGCGTCTTCGGTGTTCCGCATCCCCGGTGGGGTGAGGCCGTGCATGCCGTCGTCGTCTCTCGCGGAGAGGTGACCGCCGAGGAGCTGACGGAGCATTGTCGAGCTCGTCTGGCCAGCTTCAAGGTGCCCAAGCAGATCGTTGTGCAGCGGGAGTCCCTGCCTCGTTCGGCGTCAGGCAAGATCCTGAAGCGAGAACTGCGAGAGCCGTACTGGGAGGGTCATGCGACCCGTATCGGTGGCGACTGACGGATCGACTGGCTGCTCGTGCCTCCTGTCTCGGGGCGCACGTCGGTGTAGTCGGACGATAATGTGGCTTTACCAGGAAGGGAAGTGTCGGTGTCTTCTAGCGCGACAAGTCGCAGAGCAAGGGGCAGTGAGCTCACCGGATACGACATTCTTCGGGTCGAGGATCTCTTGACCGATGAAGAGAGGGCGATGCAACAGGTCGTCCGACGATTTGTCCAGGAACGTCTCGAGCCGAATGTTGCCCGGTGGTTCGAGGCAGGTGAACTGCCGCGCGAGCTGTCGCGGGAGTTCGCAGCGCTCGGTCTGCTCGGTATGCATCTGCATGGTTACGGCTGTGCCGGCACGAGCGCCGTGGCTTACGGGCTCGCCTGCCTCGAGCTCGAGGCAGGAGACTCGGGATTCCGCAGCTTCGTGTCTGTTCAGGGATCACTCGCCATGTCCGCTATCTCGAAGTTCGGGAGTGAGGCGCAAAAGCAACGGTGGCTTCCCGCCATGGCAGCGGGCGAGGTGATCGGTTGTTTCGGACTGACGGAGCCTGATCACGGAAGCAACCCAGGTGACATGGTTACTCGAGCGAGGGAGGACGGCGGCGGCTGGGCGATCTCTGGCAGCAAGATGTGGATCACGAACGGTGGCATCGCCGATCTGGCTGTTGTGTGGGCGCGTACTGGCGATGGGATTCGCGGCTTCCTCGTTCCGACAGA
>JAKATT010000014.1 GCA_021818615.1 Actinomycetes bacterium
GCCTACCGACGAGGTATCGTCCGGGACGGCCATGTGGATCTCGCCGGGGTTGCGGGCGCACGAGGAGGAGTTTCGTCAGGCGTGGGTCGCCCGCGTGCCGGGCCGGCCGGAGGACGGCCGGACATCGCTGCCGCCGAAGATGACGTACAAGGCGTGGTACAAGCAGTTCAAGAGGACGCGGATGCCGCCCGGCGAATGGATCGACCGGCTGATGCAGGGCCCGCCGGCGAGCGGCCCGGCGTGAGGATCGCCCGACTCTGTCCGCTCTCTGGCGGCTCGAGCCGGTGACGCGGATCTCGAAGCTTCCTTGCCCGCCTCTCCGACACACTCGAGCAGCGAGGCAAGCTGCTCCCCTGCTGCTCCCCTGCTGCTCCCGACGACCTGCCAACGCTCAGGCCGGCTCATCCTCCTCGCGCACCGGCTGTGCTGCGGAGTCCGCCGCCTGGTGCTCGGCCATCCGGCGCAGGGCGTGGTGACGTCGGTGGGCAAGGTGACGGAGTTGCAACACCCGGACGGCACCGATCACGAGCACGAGGAGCGCTCCGAGCGTCGTCGCCAGCAGGAGGTCGACCCCGAGCGGGACCCTCCAGCGGGCACCGAAGAACGACACCGTGGCGTCTTGCAGGTTCTCGAGGATGAAGACCAGCACGACGGCGAGAAGCGTCACGCCCAAGGCGGCAAAGACCCAGAGGCTGGACGACCTCGTGCGGGGCACGGCCGCCTCCCCTCCGGCACCAGAGGATCCGTCGGGGCCGAAGGCCGGAGAAGTCTGCGCTTCGGACTGTCGCATGGCTGGCGCCTCCCGTTCTCCTCGATGATACCGAGCAACGGCGGGGTGGCTCGGTGTCGGCGAGCTGCGCCTCGCATCGGGCGCCGGCATCACAGCGGTCGCGGGCGCCCGCCGCAGGAGCCGAGGCGAGCAAGTCGGCACATGAGATGAGCGCCGCGGGCGGGCACCACGTGGAGCGAGCGCCACGCGCCTGGCCGAGCCGGCGGGTCGTCGGCCCAAAGGCACGGTTCGCCCTCGTGGCTGGGGATGTCTCCCGCATCGGCTGCCCGGCTCGCCCTCTCGGCAGGGATCCGACGTGACTGCTCGGCTGCCGAGCGATGCCCGCCGCATATTGACTGCCCAGGCGCTGCGCGCCTTCGCCTACGGGTTCGGAGCCGTCCTCCTGGGGGTGACCCTCGCTCAGCGTGGCTACTCCTCGACGGAGGTCGGCCTCGTGTTGACGACGGTCGTGGTTGGAACGGTGATCGCCTCGATGTCGCTCGCCCGGTACGCGGATCGAGTGGGGCGGCGGCGCTGTTACGTGACCATGTACCTGCTCCTCGTCGTCGTCGGGGCTGTGTTCTCTTCACCGGCGCCGCTCTGGCTGCTCATCGTCGTCAGCTTGAGCGGGGCGCTGTCTACCGACGTGGTCGAGTCGGGGCCATTCACCTCTCTCGAACAACCGATGTTGGCCACGGCCCTGGCCGGTACGGAGCGGTTGGGCGGCTTCGGGCGCTATAACGCCGTGGCCACTGCAGGCGGATCGCTCGGGGCCCTAGCCGCCGGGCTGCCAGCGTTGGTCCATCACTGGTCGCGAGCTGCTCCTCCCGACCAGCGCTGGTTTCTCCTGTTCGTCCCCGTCGCCGCAGCAGGCGCCCTGGTCGCCACCACGCTGTCGGCCGCGGTGGAGGCGCCGGCCCCTGCATCCGGGTCGAGTGGTCCCGCCGGCCGTCTGGGCCGCTCTCGGCCGACCGTCTACCGCCTCTGCGGGCTGTTCGCACTGGACTCGTTCGGCGGTGGGTTCGTCATCCAGGCGTTCGTCGCATACTGGTTCTCAACTCGCTTCAAGGCGTCGATCGGCGTCGTCGGGCTCGTGTTCTTCGCCTCCGGCCTGCTCCAGACAGCCTCGTTCCTGGTTGCGATCCGCCTGGGAGACCGGTTCGGCCTCCTGCGCACGATGGTCTTCACTCACCTGCCCTCCAACGTGCTGCTCGCATCGGTCGCGTTCGCCCCGGCGCTCGGCGTTGCGGTCGGGCTGTGGCTCGCGAGAGTGTGCCTCTCTCAGATGGACGTCCCGGCGCGCCAGGCCTACCTCATGGCGCTCGTGGATCCCGCCGAACAGACGGCAGCTGCCGCCTACACGAACACAGCCCGCTATGTCACCAAGCCGCTCGGACCGGTGCTCGCAGGCGCCGCCCAGTCCGTGGCTCCCGGCCTCCCGTTCGTGTTCGCCGGCTCGATCAAGGCGGTCTACGACGTCGTCTTGTGGCGCTGGTTCCGCCGCGTCCCGATCCCGGACGCCGGCGCGACCGGCAGCCCGTCCGGGGCCCAACTGCCGTTCCCATCGCTCGATCGCACGACAGAGGAGGAAGCACCATGAAGTGGGTCACCCGCGCCCGACCGAAGACCGATCGGATCGCCTGTCCCTGGCTGATCCGCAAGTTCATCGACCCGCGGGCCGAGATTCTCTACGTGGCGGCGGACCAGGTCCTCGAGGTTGCCGAGCGTGAGGAAGCGGTCAGCTTTGACGCCTCAGGCGCCCGCTACGCCCACCGCGACGGCAGCTGCACCTTCGAGGTGCTGATCGAGGAGTACAACCTCGGCGGCGACCTGGCATTGGCGCGGCTCGCACGTATCGTCCATGCCGCAGACGTCGAGAGCGATCTCGACACCGACCCGGCTGGCCCTGGGCTGTCGGCGATCGGCGCGGGAGGGCTCGACGTCGAGGAAGACGATCATCGCCTGCTCGAACGCGCGTCGTTCGTCTACGACGCCCTCTATGCCTGGTGCCGCCGCCAGGTAGCAGGGCCGCCATGAGCAGACCGCTGGGCGAGGACTCACTATCGCTCAGTGTCTGGGAACGGCTTTCGTCGAAGAGTGCGAATGGCCATGAAGACGACCCAAGCGAGCAGCGCAATGATCGGGACGAAGGTCATCGAAGCGAGAAGGACGACGCCAACGCCGATCCCGACGGTCCTGGTCTTGGGGCCGATCAGTCTGAGACGGTATCCCCAGGCCGGTGAAGCTGGCTACGTGGCGATCGAGAAGGTGCGCGGCCGCCTGGGCGAGCGGCAGGGCAGCTCCGCGTTGCAGCAGTCCGGGTCGATGCATGCCGGGTCTCAGGCGTTGCACTACGAACTGGAGCACGACCTCTAGCCTCCGAGCCCTCGCTCCACACGCCGATCCTGCTGCGGGACAGCGATGATGCACAACGCATCGTCCTGCATCATCCCTGGTACCATGCAAGCATGACGAAGGCGATCACCGTGCGTCTGGACGAAGCCGATCACGAGGCTCTTGCTCGCCAGGCCGAGCAGCTCCGAGTCTCGCCGGGCACCCTGGCGCGCATGCTCGTCCATGTTGGCCTCAACGAAGAACCAGCCGCGCGTCGAGACGCTCGGGCGGCCATCGCCCGGCTGGTGCAGCGCTCCAGGCAGCGGTCTGCTGCCGATGCCGTCGCGCTGGTGCACGAGGCGCGGACCGCTCTCAGCTCACGCAGGTGAGCGTCGTCGTCGACGCCAGCCTGGTAGTGGCGCTCGTGGTGGCCGACGAACGCCAAGCGGCGGTCCGGGCGCTCCTCGAAGGCTGGGTGGACTCTGGTGAGGATCTGCACGCGCCGATGGTGCTGGCCTACGAGGTAGCCAACGTCCTCGCACGGCTAGCCTTCGACGGCGAGTTGGAGACCGCCGCCGTCGGGGCCACCTGGGCCGACCTGGCTGCTCTCGACATAGCCCTCCACCCATTCGATCTCGCCCAGGACGGTCCCACCATCGCAGCGATCACTGCGCGACTGCGGCGTCGCCACGCCACCGACTCCACCTACATCCTCCTGGCACAACAGCTCACCACAGTGGTCTTCACGCTCGACGGCTCCCTCGCCCGCAACTCGGCCGAAGTTGGCCTGCCGGTCGAGCTCGTAACGTGACGGTGCCCCACAGACCAATCGACCACCGGGCACCCACGACCGCGTACGTCAAGAGCGCCGTCTGGGAAGTCCCGCGAGCAGAGCTCGGGCGTGCTCGATCATCTCGGCGTGCAGGTGGCTGACGTCGAGGCCCCTCTCGCCTTCTACCTGGAGGTGCTCCCTCCGATCGGGATGCGCGAGGCTATGCGCTTCCCGCACGGTGACAGCGTCGTCGTGGGTCTGTCCGGTCTTGACGGTGTCCCCGGCTTCCGGCTCAGCCCGGCTGCCGGCTCCGAGGCCCGAGAGCTGCGCGTGGCCTTTCGTGCACCTGATCGGGTGGCGGCCGATACGGTGCACGAGGCTGCCCTGAGCGCTGGAGCAGACGTCCCCCACGCCCCGCGTGAATGGCCCACGCGCCACCCGGGTTACCACGCAGTGTTCCTGCGCGACCTTGACGGCCGCAACGTCGAGGCCGTCCACCATGGGAGCTGACGCGCACCTCCGCCTGCCGGGTGAGGGCATCCCGGTGGACGCTCACCTCGCGCTCGTCACCGCGGTCAAAGACTGGCTTGCGGCAGTTGCTGATCCGGGTCGCGCCCCGAAGATGCAGGCATACGTGAAGTCATCGACCGGGTCGTGATCAGCCCTGCCCGGCACGCACAGCCCTACTTCCGAATCCCTCTCCCGGCCTGCTTCGCGCACCGTCTGCCAGTACCCAGACCAGCCGCCCATCGGCCGGCAGCACGCCGGGCAGTCGGGCCGGAGCCGGACGGCGGTCAGCCCGGCAGGTTCCTCACCGCGCGCGGCTCCGGCCGGCCAGGTCGCGTCGCCAAAGATCGTGGCCGACTGCCGCGGCCAGATCGTCAGGTAGTCAGGCCGTCAACATCCCCCCATACGGTCGAGGTTCGAGAGCAACGCCCACACCCGCTCGGTGGTGGCGTCGATGTGAACCTGGGCGGTTCCGGTCCTCGCCGTTCTCATGCTTGACCACCTTTCTGTGGGCCCAAGGTGGCCTGGTGCCGCCTTCGCTGCTTCTTCGTCACGTGGTCGTAGGCCATGTCGGCCACTGCGTCGACCAGGCCTGCCCAGCGGTCACCGCCGGGGTCATTGGCGACCTGCTGGTCGACCAAGCCAGAGCTCAGCGCGGTGAGAAGGTCCTCGTCCTGCTGGTCCCCGGCCAGCCCGATGCTGGCGAGGTCATCCCGGAACAACCTGAGCACCTCGATCGCCTTCGCGTAGGAGGCCTCCGAGGGCTCGAAGCCGGGGATCGTCCGCTGAAACAGAAGCTGGTAGCGGACCGGATCCTGCGTGCAGAAGTCGAAGTAGATACGAAACCCTCCTCGGAGCCGCTCTCGGGGCTTATTCGGCAGGTTGGCCTGACGATCCTTGATGAACTCGATGAGCTCGTCGTTGCCCTGGGCAAACATGGCGTCGTAGATCTCGTTCTTCGACGCGAAGTACGAGTACAGCGACGGCACTCGCATGCCGACCTGGGCCGCCACGTCCGAGAGGGAAAGACCGGCGAGGCCCTTCTCTCTCGCGACCTTCCAGGCCGCGTCGACAATCTCGGCCTTCGTCGCCTCATGCCGTCGGGCTCTCCGATCCTGGCTCGGTTTTCCTATTGCCACTAGGATATCAATAGTACACTAGGGAAATACCGTCAAGAGGCTGCCGGTGGGAATGCTACGGAACGGCATGAAAGCCAACGATGGTCCGCCCGAAAGGCGCGAAGATCCAAAACTTGTGGCTGGTGGCGGGGGTTCAAGACCATCGGGCGTCCATCGGGTTACAGACCCGACGAAAACGCTGGTCGGGGCGTCGTGCCTATGCAGCTGCATACGCACACGCCTGCGCAACTTCGGCCGGCGCGGTGATCAGTCCCGAGAAACTCGGCCCTGCCTACCAGGCCGGTCCGCCGAGGTTGTGGAGGTCGTCGCTCTGGAGCAGGTGGTGTACGGCCCTGGCTCTTCGCCGAACTACTCCGCAGCGGCGCCTATGACCGCCACGTCCACAAGAACCGCCACGTCCACAAGAACCGCCACGTCCACAAGATGCGACGCCGCTACCGCCAACGCCGTGACACCCTCGTCCAACGCCTCGACCAGCGCGTTCCCGGTCTCACGGTGCGCGGCATCGCCGCCGGGCTCCACCTGGTCATCTGGTTGCCGGCCGAACGTGATCTCGACTCGGTGCTCGCTGCCTGCGCGACCCGCCGAGTCGCTATCTCGACTGTGGCCCGACACTGCGGAGCAGGCGAACCCCACCACCCGAGCCACCCAGCCGACGGGCTTGTCGTCGGCTACGGCACGCCTCCCGAGCATCGCTTCCTCGCCGCGCTCGACGCGCTCATCGCCGCGCTGATCGACGCCGGGCTCGGAAGCCGCCAGCCATAGACGAACGGACAGGCTGCGCGCTTCCACCGGTCCCGGGGCGGCAGCTCGACCGGCCCCTTGGCAACAGGGAGGCGCACATGCCTGACGAGTCGCTTCTTGCGCGTCAGGCAACGAGGTCGGAGGGCGAACAGCGCCCCAGGCGGTGGTTGGAGAGGTGGCGAGCGACGGCAGGCCGGGCCTACTCGCTGCCCTTTCGTTCGACGACGAGGATGCGGGCCGGCCCGACAGGGTGGGCGACGTGCTCGTCGCCCACCCTGCAACGCAGATCCGGCCCGGCGTGAGTCGCTCGACACGTTCGCCGGCCGGGTCGCGGTAGTGCATGTCGACGATCCCGTCAACGACGACGAACACCTCGGGGCCGTCGTTGACATGCCAGACATAGGGCTGGTCGGTCCAGTGCAGGCGCACCGTTGCCCCGTCGATCTCGGCGATGTCGGTCGCCTCCCATGGACGTGACCCGGTGAGCTGGAAAGCGTCGAAGAACCGCATCGTCAGCGTGGCCCGTCTGCGAGGCGAGGTGAGCGCAGGCCCCGCCCGCGCGCAGCACGCAGGCGCCTGCTCATCACGGGGCTACCGGGTCGTACTGGATACCCCGGCACACCTGGCGTGCCCGGTCTCCTCCTGCGAGGCGAGCGACGAGGTGCAGGGCCATGTCAATGCCGGCCGATATCCCCGCCGAGGTAACCATGTCCCCGTCGTCGACGAAGCGGTCTTCGGGTCGCACCTCGATGCTCGGGCCGAGCTCGGCGAGCCGGTCGAGCGACGCCCGGTGCTTCGTGGCCGGCCGGCTGGCGAGCAGGCCGGCGGCAGCGTAGACGAGGGACCCGGTGCACACACTTGCGAGTAGCGGGATCTGCTGTCGCTGGAAGCGGACCCAGACGAGATGGGCGTGGTCGTCGAGCACGCGCCGGGTTCCCTGCCCGCCGGGGTGGATCAGCACGTCGAGCGGCGGGCAGTCCCCGAAGGAGTGGTCGGTGCCGACCACCAACCCTTTGGCACAGGTGACCGCTGCTCCGTCTCCCGACAGCGTGCACACCGACCACCCGTCGTCGGCGAAGGTCTTGGTCCAGTAGGCGAGCACCTCCCAGGGACCGACCGCGTCAAGCTCTTCCACCCCGGGGAACAGCACGATCCCGATCCGGCGACTAGCGCTCACCTGCATACCGGCAGTCTCGCATCGCCGCTCAATGGGCGTCGTCGACACAGCAGTCGTCGACGCGCCGGCTGGCTGGGGCTGTGATCACGGCGAGCATCGCCACGATCATCTCCTCGTCATGCCACGCCGATACCCGTGCAGGTCCTCGACGAGCTCGTCGGGCCCGGCGACGAGAAGCGACACACCGAGACCCGCGCATTTTCGTGCCTTCGGGTCCCGGGAGGCGAACCGTCGGCGCTCTCGCACGCGGCAGCGTTCACCACGACATGCCCGGGCGAGCTCATCTGAGAGCAGTTGGGGCAGGCATTACCGAGCGAGGCGCTTCGACGGCGCATGTCAGGTGTCACAACGAGCCGGGCAGCGGCGTCAGGTTGTCGAGATGCAACAGAGGAGGCACCCATGGGTGATGGCACTACTGTCGAGCTCGATGTCGAGGTGGCAGTCGTCGGAGCGGGGCTTGCCGGGCTGGCGGCCGCCACTGTCGCCGCTCGGGCCGGTGCTTCGGTCGTCGTGTACGACGTCCGCTGCGCTGGAGGTCGGGCGCGAAGCGACGAGCGTGACGGCTTCATTTTCAACCAGGGACCCCACGCCCTTTACCGAGCGGGAGCGGGGGTGGGTGTGCTCGACCGTTTGGGCGTCAGGTTCGAAGGGTCTCTTCCCCACCCGGTTGCCGCCGGCTACCGGGAGGCGACCGGAGAGCTCGGGGTGCTGCCGAGCTCTCCGGCGTCCTTGCTCCGCTCGCCGCTGGTGGGCATCGGCGACAAGGTTCGTCTCGGTCGGCTCCTTGGGCGCCTCCCGAAGCTCGAAGCCGCCCCTCTCGCCCGGCTGAGTGCCGCCGAGTGGATCGAGACCCTCGGTCTCACCTCCAACGGCGCAGCGGTCTTGTCGGCGCTCACTAGGGTCGCGACCTATACCAGTGACCTCCGTTTCGTCTCCGCCGATGCCGCTGTCGGGCAGTTGCAGCTCGCCATCGAGGGGAACGTCCTCTACCTCGACGGAGGCTGGCAGACCCTCGTCGACGGGCTGGTCGCCGCAGCGTCGGCTGCTGGGGTCCGGCTGTTCGAAGGAGAACGGGTCACGGCCGTCCAGGCAGGGAAGCAGGGCACCTGGGACGTGAGTACGCCGACGGTGACCGTGCGAGCCGGTTCGGTGGTCATCGCGGCAGGCGGCCCCGCGGCGGCGCGAGCGATGCTTTCCGGCGCCCCCGACTGGGGGCTCGGTGCAGCGGCGACGGCCACGTGCCTCGACCTCGGTCTTTCCAGCCTGCCAGCGACCAGGGTCGCCTACGGGCTCGACGAGCCGCTGTACTTTTCCACCCACAGCCCGAACGCCCGCCTGGCTCACAGTGGCGGGGCTGTCGTGCACGTCATGCGCTACGGAGCTCGGACCTCGGAGGAGGACCGGGCCGAGCTGTGGACGCTCGCTCGACGCTGCGGTGTCGGTGACGACGAGGTCGTCACCGAACGGTTCCTCCACCAGATGACGGTCTGCCATGCGCTGCCGCGCCCCGGTGCGGGCCTCGCCGGGCGCCCGGCCACCGACGCGACCGGATCTTTTGGGGTGTTCCTCGCTGGCGATTGGGTGGGGCCCGTCGGCCTGCTCGCGGATGGCGCCTTGGCGAGCGGGGAAGCTGCCGGGCGGGCTGCGGCGAAACGAGCGATGAGCGTGCGCGCACCAATCGGTGCCATGGTGGAGCGGTGAGTGCTCCGGACGAGGACTTCGCCGCCGAGCGGCCCCGGCTCCTCGGCCTCGCCTATCGCATCCTCGCCAGCTACAGCGACGCCGAAGACGTCGTGCAAGAGGCCTGGATCCGCTGGCAGCGCGTCGGCCACGACGATGTCGACAGCCCCGCCGCCTATCTCACGACGGTCGTGACCCGTCTCGCGCTCGACCGGTCACGGACGATTACCCGGCGCCGGGAGCACTACGTCGGGCCGTGGCTCCCCGAGCCGATAGCCATCGAGCAAGGCCCCGAGGAGCACACCGAGATGGCCGAGTCGTTGACGCTGGGGTTCTTGATGGTGCTCGACCGGCTGAACCCCACGGAGCGGGCCGTGTGGCTGCTGGCGGACATCTTCGGCGAGCCGTACGCGCTCATTGCCTCGGCGACGGCCAAGAGCGAAGCCGCGTGCCGCCAGATTGCCACCAGGGCGCGCCGGCGCCTGCGGGAGGAGCGACCGGCACCACCAGAGCGGCTCGACGCCGGGGTGCTCCGACGACTTCTGGCTGCGGTCGCAGCAGGCGACCTCGACCAGACCCTGGAGCTGCTCGACGCCGACGTGGTGCTGGTAAGCGACGGCGGGCCAGATCACAAAGCAGCGCGCCAGCCAGTCGTCGGAGCAGACCGGGTGGCCCGTTTTGCCATCAACGTCGCCCGTCGTGGAGAGGTGACCGGCCTGCAAGAGACGAGCATCAACGGCTCCGCCGCGGTCGTGGTCGAGATCGACGGTGTCATGCAGCTCGTCATCACCGGGGAACAGCACGACGGAAAGCTGACTCGCATCTTCCTGCTCCTCAACGACGAGAAACTGGGTGCCCTCTCCGCTCACCCGTCCATCACTTGAGGAGATCAGGCGGCGCAGCGTCGGCCCGGCGGTGTCGCCAGTCCTCGACGTGACCCGCAGTGAGGGCGGCTTTCCGAGGTCCTGCAAGCAGTCGGCGAGCAAAACGCCTGGTTCGAGAGTGGACGGACAGACTCATGAGCCACAATTTCGAGGTGCCGTACGAAGCGGACTTTCATCCCGACGTCGATGGGTTGGCCGACGCGCTCGCCCGGCTGGTCGCTGCCCGGTCGGCCACGGGGGAGCCTCATGTGGACCCGAACAGGAACTTGGAGTTGCCGCGGGTGCTGCCCGAGGAGGGGCTGGGCGGGCGTGGGGCGCTCGACCTGCTCGCCGGCCCGGCATTGGAGCAGGTTAGCCGGCTCGACCACCGGGGTTTCCTGGCCCACATGGACCCTCCGACCCCGTGGCCCACGTGGGCGGCAGCACAGTGGGGAGCTGCGGTCAACCAGAACCTGCTGCATCCCGACACCGGCCCCGCCGCCCGACAGCTCGAACCGCTGGTCATCAGCTGGCTGGCTCCGGCATTCGGGATGGACGGGGGCCATCTGGTGCCCGGCTCGACCGTGGCGAATTTGACCGCCCTATGGGCGGCCCGCGACCTCACCGGGGCCTGCAGGGTGGTGACCTCTACCGCAGCGCATCTGAGCGTGGCCAAGGCTGCCCACCTGCTCGGGCTCGAGCTCGTAGAAGTGCCCGTCGACGACCGACAGCGGATGCGGGCCGACCTGCTCCCCGACGACCTCACCCGCAGTGTGGTGGTCCTCACCGCCGGGACCGTCACGACCGGGGCCGTCGACCCGCTCGAGGCCGGAGATGGTGCAGCGTGGCGCCATGTCGACGCCGCCTGGGCCGGTCCCCTGCGCCTGTCGGCCCACGCCGGGATCCTGGCGGGGATCGAGACCGCCGACTCGGTGGCGGTATCGGCCCACAAGTGGCTCTACCAGCCGAAGGAGAGCGCCCTGGTCTTTTTCTCTGATTCCGATACGGCTCATCGGGCGCTCAGCTTTGGTGGCAGCTACTTGGCCGCCCCGAACGTCGGCCTGCTCGGTAGCCACGGCAACGCCGCTCTTCCCCTTGCCGTCACCTTGTTGAGCTGGGGCCGAAGTGGCGTGGCCGGACGGATCGAGGCAGACATGGCAACCGCCGAGCTATTCGCTCGGCTCGTGGAGGACCACGTCGTCCTGGAGCTGTGGGGTCAACCGGTCACCGGTGTAGTCAACTGGCGCCCAGCGGCTCGGGACCCAGCAGAGGTGCGTGGACGTCTGACCGATGCATGGATCAGCCTCGCCGACATCGCGGGCACGCCGTGGTATCGCTCGGTCGTCGCCAACCCCCTCGCTGATCCCCAGCACGTGATCGACCGCGTCATCGACGCCCTATAGAAGCCGCCGCTTCGAAGATAATGGCCGACGGCGCCCGTTGACCGATCCCCGGGGTCCTCACGGTGATCGCCATCCCGACTTGACTCGAGTGGTCGGAACGAACAGCCCCCGCTGTCGTCAAACAGTTGCCTGTGGATGGGTTCGAGGTGGTAGCCCTCAGGCCGACGGCTGACCGCCGGCTGAGCAGCCTCTGCTGTTAGCCGCCGTGGTCGATGTCGTCCAGCCAGGCTGCCTCGTGTCGGTGCTGACCCGCAACCGGGTCGGTATCGCCATGCGTGCCGCGATATCCGGGGACTGGGCGCACACCCACGCCGTGCGCTCACCAGCACCCTCCACGCGGGGGGCGCCGGCAGACGAGAGCAGGCGGCTGTATGGCCAACGTGAACGTGGTGCACCAGAGGACGGGTCAGCAGGCTGAGCTACCCGAGGCGGCGCAGAACGGCCTGTTGGTGCGCGTCCCTCCCGGACCAGCCGCCCATCGGCCGGCAGCAGGCCGTGCAGTCGGGTCGCGGCACCTCGACTGCCCGGCCGGCTAAGGCGTACTGCTCGACGGTGGTGGGACAGGGCCATACGATGGCCAATGGCGTAAGCCGCCTTGGACCCCTCCCGTCACCAGCGGTCAACTTGTGGGGAGGGGTCCTCTCGCGAGGACAGGACAGCTCATCATTCCCGCGCGCGGCTCCGGCCGGCCAGGTCGCGTCGCCAAAGATCGTGGCCGACTGCCGCGGCCAGATCGTCAGGTAGTCAGGCCGTCAACACCATGGCACCGCCTGCCAGCACCACGGTCAAGCGCTTTACCGGTGTCCTTCTTGGTTGGTTCTTGTCCACTTTGATTGTCCCTTCCCTGCAGCATCACCCTCATGGGAGAGCCGTCAAGGTTGAGACGCCGCTCAGGGCACAGGATTACACCCTCACTCCGAAAAGCTTGCGCGAACTGCGGGCGCGGCCGGCTCACGGGCTTCTCCCCTCGAGTATGAGGCTCCCGGTACCCGTGATGCCTTGGCCGTCCGCAAACCTGCCTGCGATCACGCACAGCCTGACCGACGGGCACTGCAGGGCAGACGCCTCGTCGGACGGGAGCGCGACACCCGCCGTGCCGAGGTAGGGCACTCCGGGGTCGGGGAGCGCGACGAGGCTCCAGCCGTGGCCGTCGAAGTGGAGAGCGAACGCCTTTTCGAGCGAAAGCGCCGCCATAGTGTCGCCCGGCAACACGTCTCCGACCGCCCAGCAGTCGTTGACCGCTGGACAAGCGACCTCGCCGAACGTGGCCTCTCCTGCAGGCCCGGCAGGGTTGGGCGACGAGACCTCTTGCCAACCCCGCCCGTCGAAGTGCAGCAGCTGGAACCTCATGAGCCCGGCCGGGTTGAGGTACTCTTCGGCTCCCCAGCAGTCCTTCGGTCCCGGGCAGGCGACTCCCCTGAAGTCGTTCGGCGGCATATTGGCAGTCGTATGAGCTGCGATGGGCCCGGCCCAATGGACCTGGCTTCCGAGGTTGGGCGGCGAGAGCATGCGCCAACCGTTCAAGCCGAGGCGGGCGGCGAGAGCGAGCACCCGACCGTCTGGAGCGGTGTAATCGCCTGTCATCCAGCAGCCCGCGGGGGAGGCGCACATGACACTGCCCAGGCTCGTGTAGAAGCGACGAGGGCGCCCGAGGTCCGGGACCGCGCTCAACCGCCAGCCGGTCCCATCGAAGTGGAGCAGGAGCGGGTGCAGCCCCGTGGACCCGAGCTTGGTCCAAGTCCCCACGGCCCAGCAGTCCGTGGCTGAAGCGCAGGACACCTGCTGAAGGTCGTTGACCGTCAATGGGCCCGCCACCGAGGGGGAGGCCACGAGGTTCCAGTTGTGGCCGTCGAAGTGGAGGATGGCGCTGCGCACGTAGTACCCGGCGCTCGAAGCGGAGTTCGGCGCGCTGGTTCCAGCTTCGGGGAGAGGCTTGCGGTCTCCTACCGCCCAGCAATCCGTGGGGTCGACGCAGGTTATCGCTTCCAGTAGGCCCAGTTGGGCGTCCACGACGCCTGCGATCGGGACGGGCTGCCAGGCGTCGCCGGTGCGCCTGAGCACGAGGGGCTGGTATCGGCCGGCGGTCTGGCTGTAATCGCCCACAGCCCAGCATGCGTCGAGGCTGGCGCAGGTGAGCCCGAAGAGCTCGGTGTAGGCGGCCGGCCCGGCCGGGTCCGGGCTCGACACCACCCGCCAGGTGAGCGGCGGCACGCTCGCGTAGCTCCCCGGGCCGCTCGCCGACTTACCCGAGGCGACTGGAGCAGACCGCCCAGCGACGTGCGGTCCCGCACCGAGGTAGAGCCCCAGGCCGAGCCCGGCGATCACCAGGAGCGCGACTCCAGCTGCCACGGCAGCTCTCTTGCCTCGGCGAGGCTGCGGGAAGCGGCCCGGGGAAGGCGATCGCGGCCCGGCACTGCCGGGAGTTGCCTTGATGTGCTCGGCCACGAGCGCCCAACGACCGTGCCCGGGTGCGAAGGCGACAGGCCCGAGGGCTCCGAGGAGGGATGCGGGCGCCGCCAGGCGCTTTGCCAGGGCCGTGCAGTGCGGGCACTGCCGCAAGTGGCGCTCGACGCTCGCCCGCTGCTCGCGAGAAAGAGGGGAAAGAGGCTCCGCTGCGCCCGTCATGGTTGCAGCTCGAAGCACCGGACAGCGCTCGGGGCTGCGGACGACGAGCACGGCGGCGACCGCCTTGGCCAAAGCGGTCCGTGCGCGATGGGCGAGCACCGCGGCGTGGGTCGAGCTCACTCCGAGCACCCGGGCGAGCTCGGCACCGGCTAGCCCCTTGCGCACGCTCAAGTCCAGCACCGCGTACTGCCGGGCCTCCAGGCTCTGTGCCGCGGCCCACACCAGTTCCGCCGCCTCGCCTTGTACGAGGCGGTCGGCCGGGTCCTCGCCGGCACTGGCGACCTCGGCCGCCTCGGGAAGACCGGCACGCTCGCGCCCGCTGCGGCGCAGGTGGTCCATTGCGCGCCGGTACGCGATCGAGAACAGCCAGGCACGCACCGCCTCGGGATGGCGCAG
>JAKATT010000129.1 GCA_021818615.1 Actinomycetes bacterium
ACGTGACCGGAGGAGGGCAGGACTCGTCCTTCGCCCTGCTTTCGGCATCTGCTCAAACATCCTCGCAGATGCAGGTCTACGAGGGTGCCGCGGCCGGGAACCTCGACTCGGCCGTCACGTCTCTGCTGACCACCGAGCACAGCATCCAGGTGTCGAAGGCTGCCCTTCTCTCCGAGCACGAGGCTTCGCTCGCCACCCTGCGCGAGATCCGGCTCGAGAAGGAGTCTGCCGACGCCGCGCTGAGGGCGGACGAGGCGCTCCTTGAGTCCGCACGGGGGAACCTCCACCACCTGCTCGTGCTCGCAGCTGAGCAGCGGGCGGCTGCCGAGAGGGCCCGGGAGCGAGCACTTGCCAATCACCCTGCGCCGGCTCCCCCACCACCTCCACCGACGCCTGCTCCCTCGCCTCCGCCGCCCAGTCCGCCGCCACCTCCGACGGCCGCGTCTGGATATGTCAACCCCCTGAGCAGCATCAGCGGCCTGACTCCGGAGCGGATAGACCAAGGAGTCGACTACAGCGGTTTTGGCCCGATTGTCGCGATCGGGTCCGGGATCGTGCTCAGCACCTACAACGGCGGTTGGCCGGGTGGCACGTTCATCACCTACCGCCTCACGAGCGGTCCGGGATCAGGACTCGTCGTCTATGCCGCCGAGGATATCGTCCCTTCGGTGAGCGTGGGTCAGGCCGTATCGGCAGGAACGCAGCTCGGCACGATGTACGAAGGACCAAGCGGCATCGAGACGGGATGGGCGTCGGGAGGCACCGGTGACACCATGGCCATGGTGGCAGGCCAATTCTCCGGGAGCAACTCCACTGCCTTCGGGGCAAACTTCTCCCAGTTGCTCGTCTCGGTCGGCGCGCCGCCAGGCGTGCTGCAGAACAACCCGCCGACAGGAACATTGCCAAACAGCTGGCCGACCTGGTGATCGCCTGCCGACCGGTGCCACTCGACCGATACCGGTCGAGTGGCCCCTCACCGGCATGAACTGCATCGCGCGAGCGGCGGTGCTCCTGGACCGGACTAGGCGGAGCCCTCCCCCGACGGGGATCCGCCGGGACTCTCGGCGAGGACTTTGTAGATGGCTCGCCGGGCATCGGTCAAGATCTCGGTGACCTTGTCGAGGTCCGAGCGCGTTCCGGCGTGTTCCACCTGGCGGGCTGCCACCACCACCTGGACGGCGAGGAATTTGAGGTCAGCCACGGCGGAGTCGGTCCCGGCCGCAACGGCCTCCCATGGCGTGCGCTCGGCCGGCCCGCGGTCTGCCAGGACCGCTCGCCCGGCGTCAGTGATGGAAAAGACGCGCTTTCCGTCCTCTTCCTTGCTCGCGAGCAGCCCCTCGTCGGCGAGGAGCTGAAGAGTGGGGTAGACGGACCCCGGGCTCGGCGACCAGATGCCGCCGCTGCGCTCGGAAAGCTCGCGGATGATCTGGTAGCCGTGCATGGGCTGCTCCGCGACGAGCAGCAACACGGCGGCGCGGACGTCGCCGCGAGATGCCCGTTGCCCACCCATCCACATCGCTCTGCCGCGCCTGCCTCGCGGGCCTGCGCCGCGGCCGCCCTTTTGAAGGTGCTCGTGCTGGAATATCTCGTGCATCATGTTCTCCTTTGTCTCTCCACTTGCAGTCTATCGCGATATATCGTGATGTGTACTGTATAACAGATGAGACACCGGCGTATTCCCCGGTGGCCGCGCTTCGTGGCTACAACCCACCCGCTGCTCTCACGACCGCGACGAGC
The DNA here is from genome assembly GCA_021818615.1 of Actinomycetes bacterium. Lineage (GTDB taxonomy): Bacteria > Actinomycetota > Acidimicrobiia > Acidimicrobiales > Bog-793 > JAKATT01. Next base: position 1,738 of record JAKATT010000129.1, read on the forward strand.
ACTTCGGCTGCCTGGGTCCCGGTCCGCCGACCACGCCTGATACTCCCCCCCGGTATAGTGGCCCGGTTGGCCAAGGAGGGCGCTCATGGTGGGCTACAGCGAGGACAAGGGCGCCGTCCTGCGACGGCTGCACCGGATCGAGGGACAGGTGCGAGGCGTCGCCCGGATGGTGGAGGAGGACACCTACTGCATTGACGTGCTCACCCAGGTCTCTGCCGTCACCCGAGCGCTGCAGTCGGTGGCCCTGAAGCTGCTCGGTGACCACCTCTCCCACTGCGTGCAGCAGGCGCTCGCCGCCGGTGGCCCGGAGGCCGACGCCAAGGTCGCCGAGGCTCGAGCCGCCATCGAGCGGCTGGTGCGCTCGTGACCCGCGCCGTCGAGCGGCCACCCGGCTGCGAGCTCGGGAACGATTGCGAGCTCGGGAACGATGTGCCGTCGTGCGGCACTGGTCCCGTCGCCCGGCTCGTCTGGACGCTTCGCGAGCTGGCCGGGCTCCTGTGCCGACGAAAGAAGGACGGCCATGCACGCTGATCTGCTCGCTCTGAGCGCCGGAGGGGCACTCGGCGACGTCGGGCGTAGCCTTCGCGAGGCCTTCTACATGTTCTGGGACACCTTGTGGGCCCTCGTGCTCGGCTTCGCCTTGTCTGGGGCAGTGCAGGCCTTCGTGTCCCGCTCGGCCATGCAGCGCAGGCTCGGGGACCACCGCCCAGCCAGCGTCGCTCGAGCCTCTCTCTACGGCATGGTGTCCTCGTCGTGCTCGTATGCGGCATCAGCCATGGCGCGCTCGCTCTTCGCCCGCGGAGCGGACTACCTGGCGGCCATGGTCTTCATGTTCGCCTCCACCAACCTCGTGGTCGAGCTCGGCATCGTGCTCGCAGTGCTGATCGGCTGGCAGTTCGTTGCCGCCGAGTTCATCGGCGGCGCCATCATGATCGTCTTTCTGGTCGCCGTGGGCTCCCTCTGGCTGCGCGGCCGCGCTCTCGCCGAGGCCCGGGCGGCCACCGAGGCAGCCGGCGCGGACCGCCGGCACGGTCCAGGCGAGAACACCCTGGAGCAGGGGAGGTGGCGGCAGCGAGTCCGCAGCGCGGCAGGCTGGTCCGACGCTGCGAGCTACACAATGAGCGACCTCACGATGCTCCGAAAGGAGATGGCCGCCGGCTTCCTCGTCGCCGGCTTCCTCACTGTGCTGGTGCCCGCCCATCTCTGGGCCGACGTGTTCATGCGGGGCCACGGCTTCTGGACGAGCCTCGAGAACGTCGCAGTGGGCCCCTTTGTAGCGGTGATCAGTTTTGTCTGCTCGGTCGGCAACGTCCCGCTCGCGGCTGCCCTCTGGCGTGGCGGCATCAGTTTCGGCGGTGTCGTGGCGTTCATCTTCGCCGACCTCATCACCCTCCCCCTCCTGCTCATCTACCGCAAGCAGTACGGGGGGCGGATGGCTCTGCGCATGCTCGCCGTCTTCTGGGTCGTCATGTCGGCAGCCGGGCTCGCCACCGAGTACCTCTTCAGGGTGGTCGGCTGGGTGCCGAGCGTCCGGCCGGGCGTCGTAGTCGGCGACACCTTCCGCTGGGACTACACCACCGTGCTGGACATCGTCGCCCTCGCAGCCTTTGCCGGGCTGTACTGGTTGTACCGCAACCGGCAGCGTTTCGGCGGCGGGACGGGCTACGCAAAGGACCCGGTCTGCGGCATGCAGGTCGAGCTGACCCACGCCCCCGCCAGCCTCGTGCACAGCGGGGAGCGGATCTACTTCTGCTCGGAGCACTGCCGGGACCGCTTCGACTCCGACCCGGCGCGCTATCTGTCGGGCACCGGCAGCGAGAGCGGCATGAAAGCGGGTCACGCCACCACGGACCCGGGGGCGGGGCAGCGCGACGGCGATCTCCCCGAGACCGCCATCGACCCGGTGTGCGGTATGACGGTAGATCCGCGCGGCGCCGCCGCGCACCGCCGGATCGACGGCAGCGACTACTGGTTCTGCTCGCGCGGGTGCGCCGAAACCTTCGACGCCGAGCATGTGCCAGGATCGCGGCTCCCCCACCACCACTGAGTGACAGCTGAGTCCCGAACTGCACGTCGAGAGGTGGGGCCGGGCGACGAGTGCTGGCACGAGGGGAGACCGGCGCCGGGGAGTGCCGCCGTCTCCGTGACCTCACTGCCCGGACGTCGTGACCCGGGCCGCATTCGGATCCTTGTCGCCAACACCTGATAAATTGACGACTTGATGTCTCTTTCAGGTGGGCGTTGGCGGAGCTTGACGTCGCCGAAGGCAGCGGATCGTCGGCAGATCGTCGGAGAGAGCCCTCGATGACGCGGCCGATCTACCAGGTCAAGGCCGACTTCTTCAAGACGCTCGCCCACCCGGCGCGCATCAGGGTGCTGGAGTTGCTGCGCGACGGCGAACGCTCGGTCGGCGAGCTCATTCCCGAGGTAGGGCTCGAAGCCTCCCATCTGTCCCAACAGCTCGGCATACTCCGCCGAGCCAACGTGCTCCAAGCGAGAAAGGTCGGCTCGACGGTTCGCTACTCCGTCACCGATCAACGGATCTTCGAGCTCTTGGAGGTCGCCAAGGCGATCCTCACGAGCACGCTCGCCGAGTCCCGTCAGCTACTCGCCGAACTGGAGAGCCTCGAGTTCGTGGAGCGCCCCGAGCCGGCGTCGCGCCGCAGAGCCGCCCGCTGAAAGCAGAGCGCTCTCACGGACCGCCGAGGCGGCGCGCTGCTGGGCGAGCAGGCGCAGGCGGCTGTGGGTTCGCCTCTTGAAACGTGCTCGAGGGGGCACCACAGCGGGGGCAGCACTGACAGCGTTCGGCGTCCGCTCGCGAGACGGCAGACCAGCAGTACCCGCACACTAGCACCACCGTGCTCTCGCTGTCGCTAGTCATTGGCACGCCTTTCTCGGCTCGTGCCCGGTCGTGCCCGCACTACGCCGCGCACAGTCGTGTCGTAGGTCCTGATCATCTGAGAGCATGATAACTTCGTCAGTCGTGCAACGTGCCCCCCTGCTCAAGGCCATGCTGGCGCGCCCGCTGACCGAGAAAGCGCCGCCGAAGAGGCGCCGCCTGGCACCGAGCCGCTTCAGAGGCTCCGTGCAGCTCCGACACGTCGACGCCGGCTCCTGCAACGGCTGTGAGATCGAGATCGCCTCGGCATTCGGCCCGGTCTGCGATGCGGGCCGCTTCGGTGCTCGCCTGGTGGCGTCACCCCGCCACGCCGACGGGCTGCTCGTGACCGGGGTGGTTACCAAGAACATGGCGACCCCTCTCGCAAAGACCCTCGAGGCGGTCCCTAAGCCACGAGTCGTCGTGGCCTGCGGCGATTGTGCCGCCAACGGCGGGGTGTTCGCCGGAGCCTACGGCGTCGCAGGCTCCCTCGCAGACTTCGTTCCCGTCGACGTCGACATACCCGGCTGCCCCCCCGACCCGTCCGCTATCACGGAGGCGCTTCGAGAGCTCACCGGCCGTTGAGCGAGGTCGCCTTTCTCATAGGCCTCGGCGCGGCCAGCGCGGCGGCGCTCCTCGGTGCTGCCCTGCCCGCTCGCCTCAGGGTGCTCTGCGCCGGTCTGTTGAGCTCGGCGGCCTGTGTCTGTGTCCTGCTCGCCGCGGGCCGAGTGCTCGTCTCCGGGCATGCATGGAACGCGCACAGCAGCGAGGTTCTGCCGCTCACGGGGGTGAGCCTGTCGCTCGATCCCCTGAGCGCCGTCTTCGTGGCGACGGCGGCGGCCGTCGGCCTCGCCGCCTCCTGCTACACGATCGGCTATTCAGCGCACTCCACGCCGAGTCGCGCTGCGACGGCGCTCTTCCCCGTCTTCCTCGCCAGCCTCTTCCTCGTCCCTGCCGGCGCCAGTGTGGCAACGTTCATGGTCGCCTGGGAGCTGATGGCACTCACCTCGCTCTTGTTGCTGCTGAGCGAGCACCGCCGGCGCAAAGAGAGCCAGGAGGCGGCGCAGTGGTACGCGTCGATGACCCATGTCGGCGCGGCAGCCATCCTCCTTGGCTTGCTCCTCCTTGCCACCCACGCCAACGGGCAGACCTTCGTCGCAATGGCCGCGCACCGAAGTCGACTACCCATTGTCCTGCGCTCGGTGATCTTCCTCCTCACCTTGGTCGGCTTCGCCTCGAAGGCCGGAGCGGTGCCCCTGCACGTCTGGCTACCCCGAGCCCATCCCGAAGCCCCGAGCCCGGTCTCGGCGCTCATGTCCGGGGCGATGGTCAACCTCGGCATCTACGGGATCATCCGCGTCGGCGAGGACCTCCTCGGCGGCGGAGTGCTGTGGTGGTGGCTGCTCGTCGTCGCCATAGGCGTCATCTCGGCCTTCTTCGGCGCGCTCCATGCGGCGGCGAGCACCGACTTGAAGCGCCTGCTCGCGTACTCGACGGTCGACAACATGGGCCTCGTCCTGATCGGCGTCGGCGCCGCCGGTTCCCTCGCAGTTGGGGGCGAGCGGCTCCTCGCCGCGCTGGCACTGCTCGCCTCGCTCTTCCACCTCGTCAACCACGCCCTGTTCAAGGGGAGCCTCTTCCTCAGCGCTGGCGCGGTGCAGCAGGCGACCGGCACGCGCGACCTCGACCAGCTCGGCGGTCTTGCCCGCCGCCTGCCACTCACCGCCGCGCTGTTCGGCCTCGGGGCACTCTCTGTCAGCGCGCTTCCTGGGCTCAACGGTTTCGCCAGCGAGTGGCTCCTCCTCGAGGCCCTGCTCCACGGCTTCGCCGATCATGCGGGCGCCACGGTCGTTTCCCTCCTCGTCGGCGTGGCCGCTCTGGCTATCACCGGCGGCCTCACCGCAGCAGCCTTCGTAAAAGCGCTTGGTGTCGGCTTCCTCGGCCAACCTCGCACGCCCGGTGCGACGAGTGCCCGAGAGGTGGCCCCCTCGATGCTGGCCGGCATGGGGCTCCTCGCCGCTGTGTGCATCGTGCTCGGCGTAGCCCCCGGCGTGCTCCTTCCGGCGCTCAGGCGGGCGACGGCATCCGGGCTCGCTGTAGGGGCCCCGAGCCCGCTGCGGCCCGGTCTCGGGCTCGATCTCGCCAGTCTCAACGGTGCGATCGAGCCCGCGCTCGTCGTCGCCGGTCTCCTCGGGGCGCTCGTGCTCACCTGGACGCTGATCCGTCTGCTCGCCCGGCGAGACGAGCTGCACCAAGCTCGCAGCGCCGAGGCGTGGGGCTGTGGCCGGGAGCTGCAGACGGCCCGGATGGAGGTCACCGCCACGTCGTTCGCCGAGCCGCTCCGGCGGGTGTTCGTAGATGTGCTCCGCCCCGACCACGACATCGAGGTCACACACGTCGCGGAGTCCCGCTTCTTCCCCCAAGCGATCCGCTACCAGCACCGGATCGACGACGGTCTCGAACGCGTGCTGTACCGGCCCGTCATCAGCGCTATCAGCGCCTGGGGACGCCTGGCGCGGCGGGTCCCCAACGGCAGCGTGCACCGCTACCTCGCCTTCGGCTTGGTCGCCTTGGTGATCATCCTGGTCGTCCTCGCGTGAGCCCGGCTGCCAGCGCCGCCATTCTCGCGGGCGCCGCTCTCAAAATGCGGATGCCGGCGTCGCTGCTCCAGGTCGCCGCCATCGTCGTCGGCGGGCCGCTCCTCGTCGGGCTGATGGCGAAGTGCCGGGCCCGCGCCGAAGGGCGCATCGGTGCCCCGATCTCCCAGCCGCTTCGCGACCTTCGCAAGCTCGTACGCAAAGAGCGGATCCACGCCGAGCATTCAAGCGCAGTCCTCGCCGTCGCCCCGTTCGTGCTCGTCGCGTCGGCCACCGTCGCTGTCGCCATCTCGCCGCTTGTCACCACCGCCCCGGTGCTCGATGGCGGAGCAGACGCCTTCGTCGTCGTCTACCTGCTCCTCATGGGATCTGTGGCACTGGCCCTCGGAGGTCTCGATCCCGGCACTGCCTTCGGCGGAATGGGATCGAGCCGGGCCATGACAGTCGGAGCACTCGCCGAGCCAGCGCTTCTCGTCGCGATCCTTGCTCTGTCCATCCAGGCGAAGACCTCCAACCTGCCGGGCATCGTCAAGGCAACCCTCGCCCATCCTGGCTGGTTGGCGAGCCCCGAACGGCTCCTTGCCCTGGCAGCTCTGGTGGTGGTGGTGATCGCCGAGACCGGGCGGATCCCCGTCGACAATCCGTCGACGCACCTCGAGCTGACGATGATCCACGAGGCGATGGTCCTCGAGTACGCAGGGCCAGAGCTCGCCCTCGTGACTCTGGGCGAAGCTATGCGCCTCGGCCTGCTGTTCGGGCTCGTCGCCAATCTCTTCTTTCCCTGGGGCATCGCTTCGAGCGCGAGCCTGCCGCAGCTTTCGCTCGCCGTCGTCGTGCTGGCAGCCAAAGCCGCCACCATCGCCGTGGTAATCGCCCTCATCGAAGTCTCCACCGCCAAACTGCGGCTCTTCCGGATTCCCGAGCTGCTGGCGGGCGGTTTCGTTCTCGCCGTGCTCGCGGTGATGACCGGGCTGGTCACGAGATGAGAGCGGGAAGAGAGCTCGACCTGCTGCAGCTCACCGCTGGCCTGGTGCTCGCCTGCTCGGTCGTCACGCTGTGGCGACGGGACCTGCGAGCGCTCGTGGCCGTCCTCGCCCTGCAAGGCGGTGCCCTTGGCACCTTGGCCGCTCTCCTCGCCGTGCAGCATGGCGACCTCGGCCTCGGCATCGTCGCCGGCGTCGTCTTTGTTGCCAAAGGGTTCGTGATCCCGAGCCTGCTCGCCCGGGTGGTACGCCGCGACCCCGGGAGCCGGGAGACCGCGCCTCTTGTGAACGTGCCAGCCTCGCTCGTCGGCGCGGGCGCGCTCGTCATCGTCTCTTACCTGTCGGCCGGTCGCCTCACCTCGCTCTTCCCCTCTCCGGCGACCCGCCTCGCTCCACTCGGATTGGCGACCGTCCTCGTCGGGTTCTTCCTCCTCGTCTCGAGACGAAAGGCCGTGTCGCAGATCGTCGGCTTGCTGCTCGTCGACAACGGGATCGCGCTCGTCGCCTTCCTCCTGACCGCAGGCGTGCCGCTGCTCGTCGAGCTCGGCGCGTCCTTGGACGTCCTCCTCATCGTCGTCGTGCTCCAGGTGCTCGCCACATCCATGCGGTCCCGCTTCGGCCATGTCGACCTCGATCAGCTCCGGGAGCTCCACGACTGATGCTCTGCTACGCCGTCCTTGCCGTTCCCCTTGCCGCCGCCGCCTTCGCAGGGATGGTCCCCTGGCGCCGCAGCGTTGGCTGGGTGACCGTCCTTGCCAATGGCGCGGTACTCGGCATCGGCACCGTCCTTGCCATCGAGACGAACCATCACCGGCCCGTCGAGGCTCTGAACGGAGCTCTGCGGGCCGACGCGCTGAGCGCCTTCATGGTCGTCGTCATCGGCACGATCGCCCTCCTAGCTGCCATCCAGGCAGTGCGCTACCTAGACGTCGAGATCGCTCGTGGGCGCTCCAGCGCCCGCCACGCATCGCTTTACTGCGTGCTCGTCCAGCTATTCGTGACCTGCATGCTCGCGGCGGTGCTCTCGGCGAGCCTCGGAGCGCTGTGGGTGGCGATCGAGGCGACGACGATCGCCACCACCTTCCTCGTAGGCCACCGCCGGACCGACGGAGCGCTCGAAGCGTCGTGGAAGTACGTCCTCATCTGCTCTGTCGGCATCGCGCTCGCCTTCTTGGGCACTGTCTTCGTCTACTTCGCCGCCCTCCACGTCCCCGGACACGCGACCGGCGCCTCGGTGCTCGACTGGACGTCGCTCATGGCCGCGTCCCATCACCTCGACCCGAGCGTGATGCGTCTCGCGATGGCGCTCCTCGTCCTCGGCTATGGCACCAAGGTCGGGCTCGCCCCCATGCACAGCTGGCTGCCCGACGCCCACAGCCAGGCGCCCGCCCCCGTCTCCGCTCTCATGTCGGGCGTGCTCCTCACGGTCGCCTTCTACGCCCTCTTGCGGTTCAAGGTGATAGCCGACGGGGCGCTCGGGCCCGACTACGTTCGTACCCTGCTTGTCATCGTCGGGCTCGCCTCGTTGCTCGTCGCTGCGTCCCTGCTTCTCACCCAGCGCGACTACAAGCGCATGCTCGCCTATCACAGCATCGAGCACATGGGCCTCATCGCGCTCGGGGCTGCCGCCGGCACGACCCTTGCGATCGCCGCGGTGCTGCTCCACATCCTCGGCCACGGGCTCGCCAAAGCGGTCCTCTTCCTCGCCTCCGGCGAGATCCTCCTCGTCGAAGGGACGAGCGAGATCGAAAAGGTCCCCGCACTGCTATCCCGCCGCCCGGTGCTCGGAGGGATCTTCGGCTTCGGGCTCGTCGCCCTGTTGGGTCTACCACCCTTCAGCCTCTTTGTGAGCGAGCTCAACATGATCCGCGCCGAGCTCGACGTCGGGCTCGGCTGGGCGGCCGGGATCTCGCTCGCCTTGATGGCTGTGATCTTCGCGGCAGTCATGGGCCACGGCCGCCACCTTCTCCTCGGCGGTGCCGGCGCGTCGGGCAAGCCGGCAGCTACGCCTGGCATCGTTGCCATCCCCCTCGTCGGTGGCCTCATCGCCTGTGCCGTCTTCGGGCTCTCGGCGTGGCCATTGCAGTCTCTGCTCTACGCCGCTGCTCACGTCGTGGTCAAATGACCCTCGACAACGATGCCATCGCGCCGCCAGCGAGCGAGAGCACGCTCGTCCCTGCTGGCAACCTCGCGACCGAAGCCGGTGCACTCCTTGGTGCCGGGTTTCGCCTGGCGCTCGTCGCCGGTCACGACGATGCCCGCGCTCTCCGGGCCGTCTACGTGTTCGTCGCTGGGGCTCCCGATCGCCGCGTCGAGCTCCAGGTGCGCCTCGACCGCAGCCGACCGGCCGTCCCCTCCCTCGCTCGGCTGTCGTTTCCGGCCAGCCGCTTCGAGCGCGAGCTGCACGACTTGTTCGGCATCGAGCCGGTCGGTCATCCCTTCCTGCGTCCGCTGGTGCTCCATCAGCACTGGCCGGCGGGATGGAATCCGATGCGCCTCGACGCCGGCGCACCACCGCCGATGCTCACCGACGCCGAGCCGTTCCCCTTCGTCCCCGTCGAGGGACCAGGCGTATACGAGATACCTGTCGGGCCAGTCCACGCCGGGCTCATCGAGCCTGGCCACTTCCGCTTCTCTGTCGTGGGCGAGACGATCCTCAAGATGAAGGCCCGGCTCTGGTTCGTCCACCGGGGCCTCGAGAAGCTCTTCGAGGGGCGCGACGCCACCGACGGAGTCGTGCTCGCCGAACGCATCTCGGGTGACAGCGCCATCGGTCACAACCTCGCATACTGCCTCGCAGTCGAAGAGGCCCGGCGGATCGAGCTGCCCGAAGAAGGTGCCCGGCTACGGGCCCTATTGCTCGAGCTCGAACGAATCACCAATCACGTCGCCGACGTGGGCGCCCTCTGCAACGACGTCGGCTACGGCATCGCGCAGGCCCGCGCCCTGGCGCTTCGTGAGGCGCTCCTGCGCCTGGCCGCCGAGGTCACTGGACACCGTCTGTTGCGAGGCGCCATCCGCCCCGGCGTCGCTTCCCTGCGACGGCTTCCCACAGAGGCCGAGCTTGTCAACATCGCCTCCCGCTTCGAAGACCTCGTCGAGATCGCCATCACGAACACCGTCGTCATGGACCGCTTCAAGGGAACGGCCGTGCTCTCCCAGGACGACGCGACGGCCATCGGCACCCTCGGAGTGGTCGCCCGAGCATCCGGGCTCGCAATCGATGCCCGAGCTGCCCATCCTTTCGTCAGCCTCGGTGACAGCCCCGATATAGCGACCGAGGGGGCCGGCGACGTGATGGCCCGTTTCTCAGTACGTGCCCGTGAGGTACGGACGTCGCTCCGACTCGCCGCCGCGCTCGCCGGGTCCGCCCACCGCCTCGAGGTTGTCGCGCCGGAGGTGCACTGCCGAGGCGGCTCTGGCCTCGGGATCGTCGAAGGCTGGCGGGGCACGATCGTCCACCGCGTCGAGGTCGACGCTTCGGCACGACTGACCCGCTGCAAGGTGGTCGACCCGTCGTTCCTCAACTGGCCGGCGCTATCCGTCGCCCTCGCCGACACGATCATCCCTGACTTCCCACTCGCCAACAAGAGCTTCAACCTGTCCTACGCCGGCAACGACCTGTGAACGCCCCTCTAAGAGTCGGTCCTGCCGGAGGCTGACCCGACTCGAACCAGCCCGCTCAAGTCGGGGCTTGCCTTTCTTCGGACCGAGGAGCGAGCCTGCAGGTAGAGACCCCCATCCACAACATCGAGCTACTGGCCCCTCCAGAGGGCGCGCCGGCCGGCGCACTTCGGCCGTGAGCTACTGGCAAGGCGAGCGGCAGCAGCGCCGAACACCAGCACGAGGAGTCCGTAGATGCCGAGCGGACCGGTCGCGCCGGGGCCGAAGGCACTGGCGGCGATGCCGGCAGCGACGGCGAAGTCACGCATGGCAACTGGTAGGAGCACAGCTGATCGGGCAGCTTGCGGAAGAGCCCGCGCGAGGAGCCAGCCGAGCACGCTGGAGCCGGCGAGCAAGCCCAGCAGGACAGCCGCCACGCCGAGGTAGCTGAGGCGGAGCTGGACTCGGCTGTCGACTTGCCACAACAAGACGAGCAGGGCGACGAGGCCGACGAGCCGTGCGGCATCCAGCAGCTGGCCCTTGCCGTCGAGGAGCCGGCGTAGTCCTGCGCCTGCGGCGAGCGGGATCGCGACGACGATGGTGAGGGTGAGAAGGAGCCCCAGTGGGTGCAGCGTGGGCACATCGGCGAGCGCTTCGAGAATCGGGCCGGCAACAAGAACGGTGACGATGCTCGATGCGACGAGGAGAGATGCGGCGACGGCAACCTCTCCGCCGGCCATGCCGACGAGCCCGACGGCGGCGACTTCGCTTGGCGCGACGCCGACAGCAAGGATCCCTCCCCTGTACCCGGTCGAGACCAGGTGGCCGAGCAGCCACGCGAGCAGCGGCAGAGTGGCGGTGCTGACCGCGATGACGACCACAAGACGAGCCAAGCGGGCCCGCACCGCAGCGATGTCCGTGATGACCTCGATCGCCAGCCCGGCAGTGAAGACTAGGACGGCGAGGGTGAGATCGATAGCAACGGTGCCGTCGACGGTACGGCCGGGGCCGGGGACGGCAACTCCGAGAGCTCCGATCACGACCACCAGGGGGATGAGGAGCGACTCGAGCCGTCGCGCCAGCGCGCCAACGCGGTGAGCTCCCACAACCGACGCTACCGCGATCTGGCCGCTTCCCGAGACACCTCGGGCGAACCTCGAGTCGACCTCGGGCGGTGGTTCACCGAAAGTTCACCTTCTCGTTTCCCTCCTATCACCTGCTGATCAGCTGCAAGTAACCGGGCCCGGTCAGGCTGGCCGTATCAGCGGAGGCTGATGTTCAAAGCGCCCGTCCACTTGTGCCGACGGGGAAGGGAGCCTGGCCGTGGCCGACACGACGGCGTCGATCACCGAGCTGTACCACCCGCTCGACGAGGCCGAGATCGGCTCGAAGCACTGGCTCACGGTGCTGACAGCAGGGATGGGCTTTTTCACCGACGCCTATGACCTGTTCATCATCGGTACGGTCACCGTGCTGCTCACCCCGATCTTCCACCTGAGCACGAATCAGATCTCGCTGCTCAACTCGATCTCCCTGCTGGCCTCGGTTGCCGGCGCGCTGACCTTCGGCAAGCTGATGGACCGCCTTGGCCGAAAGCGCATGTACGGCCTCGAGGTCAGCATCTTGGTGGTCGGTGCCATCCTCTCGGCGCTGTCGTGGAACTTCACCTCTCTCCTGGTGTTCCGGATCCTCGTCGGCTTCGGCGTCGGCGGCGACTACGCCACCTCGGCGGTCATCACCTCCGAGTACGCCAACAAGAAGGCCCGCGGGCGCCTCGTGGGCACCGTTTTCGCCATGCAGGGCTTCGGTTTGCTGGCCGGTCCCGCGATCGCCTCGATCTTCATCGGTGCAGGCGTACCCAACTCCCTGGCCTGGCGCCTCATGCTCGGCCTCGGCGCCGTTCCCGCCGCGTCGGTGATCTACCTGCGCCGCAAGATCCGCGAGACCCCCCGCTATACCCTCGCGGTGCGCGGAGACGTGGCGACCACCGCCGAGACGGTGCGCTGGACCCTGGGCGATGCTCTCCAGCCGATGCCGAATGGCCACGGGGCTGCCGCGACGAACGGGACAGCTCTCGCCGACGAAGTCGTCCCTGGGAGCAGCACGGTCAGCCGGTCGCGTGTAGGGCTCGGCGCCCGGCTGACGTCCAAGCCGTTCCTCCTTCGCCTCGTCGGCACGGCCGGCTCGTGGTTCTTGATGGACATCGCCTTCTACGGAAACTCGGTGTCGAGCCCGCTTATCTTGAAGGCTCTCCAGCCCCATGGCAGCCTGCTGTCGCACACGCTCATCTCCCTTGCCATCTTCGCTGCCGCCGCCCTTCCCGGCTACTGGGTCGCCGTCGGGTTGATGGACCGGCTCGGCCGCCGGCGTATCCAGTGGCAGGGGTTCTTGGTGATGGCGATCGCCTTCGCGGCGATTGCCGTCGTCCCCGGCGCGGCAACCAACGTGTGGGCCTTCCTGGTGCTGTTCGCCATCAGCTACTTCTTCATCGAGTTCGGACCCAACGAGACCACCTTCGTATACCCCTCGGAGATCTTTCCCACCGCCATCCGCGGAACGGGCGACGGGATCTCGGCCGCGGGCGGCAAGCTTGGGGC
>JAKATT010000097.1:0-2080 GCA_021818615.1 Actinomycetes bacterium
CAAGTCAGCATGGAACAACGGGTGCGCCCGTCCGAAGTGATCCTCTCGGGTGTTCGCCCGAGGAGAGATAGGGGTGTGTTCCATGCAGGCAGGTGCGAAGCGCAAGGGCGTGTCCCGATCGGCAGACCTCGGTCGTCGTGGGTCGGACACCGGTGTCAAGCCCACACTGCGGGGCGCCGCCACGGTGGGCGCCGGCAGAGCCGTCGGCTCGCACAGCTCGCCTCGTCCACCGGGCTCCGCTCCTCGTTCTTCGGGGCTTGACACCTCGGCCACGGCTCCGGCTGTCTCGGCTCGCACGAGCGGGCGGCAACGACGGGGTCCCTCCAAACCAGATGGGGAGAAGGAGGTCGCCGTTCGGCGCGGGACGAAGAGGGACCCCGTCGTCACCACCCATGGTGCCGCTCGCCGAACGCGCGGGCCGGCTCCTTCTGCAGCACCATTTCGACGTGGTCGTCCCGCTTCGGGAGCCACACGCTGCGTCGAGAGGAGCCGACCCATGTCCAGCTTGGAGCACCGAGACAACCTTGTCCACATCGCCTTCGACGCGAGCAAAGACGTCCTGGTCGCCGGCGTCCTGCACCCCGGCGAGGAGACGCCCACCATCGAGCGGGTCTTCAACGACGAGCCCTCGATCCGGCGCTTCGTCCGAGGGTTCCCCGACAAAGGGGTGTTGCGCACCTGCTACGAGGCCGGCCCGACGGGCTACGAGCTGCACCGTCTTCTCACCTCCTTGAAGGTCCCCTGCTGCGTGGTCGCCCCCTCGCTCATCCCCATTGCCCCCGGGGACAGGGTGAAGACGGACACGCGCGACGCGCGTCGCTTGGTCCGCCAGTTCCGAGCGGGCGAGCTCATCGCGATCCGGGTCCCGAGCCGGGAAGAAGAGGCGGTCCGGGACCTGTGTCGGGCGAGGGCCGACGCCGTTGGCGACCTGACCCGGTCAAAGAACCGCCTCGGGCACTTCTTGGTCCGCCACGGGGAGATCTGGCGAGACGGGTCGACCTGGACGATGAAGCACCGCGCCTGGCTGTCGGCCCGCACCTTCGACGAGCCGGCGGCCCGTGCCACCTTCTTGCGCTACAAGGCGACCATCGAGTGCCGGGAGGCCGAGCTCGAGGCCATCGAGGCCGACCTCGCCGGCTTCTTCGACGCAGAGCCGTTCGCGGCTGCGGTCAGGCGTCTGTCGGCCTACCGGGGCGTGGATCGCCTGGGGGCACTCGTGCTCCAGGCCGAGGTCTGCGACTGGCGGCGCTTCTCTGGGCGGGGAGACGCAGGCGCGTTCTGCGGCCTCGTGCCTTCGGAGTACTCCTCTGGGTCGAGCGTGAAGCGGGGGTCGATCACCCGAGCCGGCAACGTGCACCTGCGCCACCAGCTCGTCGAGTCCGCCTGGGCGTATCGATCCGGCCCGAGCGTGGGGCTGACCCTGCGCCGGCGCCAAGACGGCGTCTCGCCCGAGACCCTCGCCCGGGCGTGGGCCACCCAGGTCGAGCTGTGCCGGCGCTTCCGTTCCCTTTCGGCGAGAAAGTCGGCCCGCGGCGTGGTCGTGACCGCGATCGCCCGGCGTCTGGTCGGCCACCTCTACAACGAGATGGTCGCCGCGTGAGCAGCGCTTCGCTGTTCGTCCCCTCGGCCCCCGGTCTCGACCGCCGGTGACCGAGCTCTCCGTGACGCGCCGGGGCGCCGCCGTGGCAGGAAAGCACCCCGTCGCCTCTTTGCGTCGGCTCATGAGCGAGTCGCCGCGTCACAAGTCTGGGGCTCCGTCCTGCGAATTGCAGACATGCGTGGCAACTGCCCGCGAATACGAGATTGGCGGCGATCGGTCGAACCAATCTGCCCCGGCGCGTCACGAAGATCTCGGAGCCCGGTCACCACCGATCCGTGTGGGGCCGGGGCCGCCGACGTAGCAGCCGTCCAACCCGGGGACCCCCCGCCGACTGCTCGGTTCTGTGCGTGCGACGGGCCTCTGGCCCGCCGCGTCCCAAATCGGTTCTACACAGACAATTCGGGGGGCTTGACAAGTTGTTCCATACGAGAGGCTCGGGGCCTCCTGCGCACCCATTACGCGATCCGGGCGCTCATGGCC
>JAKATT010000097.1:2090-2779 GCA_021818615.1 Actinomycetes bacterium
TTACTCCGAACTGATTATAGGCCCCCCGGGGCGCGAAGCGGTGGATGCTCCCAGGTCAAGAGGGGAAGGCCAGCTCTATGTCAGGAGGTCTGGATTCGTCGGCGGTCGACGGAACCCAAGCCGACGAATCGGTGTCATTCCAAGTCCCCTTCCCCTGGAGCTTGGTCGCGCGTGCGATTCGCATTGCCGGCACACCCCCGGCTGGTGGCCAGGTGCGCCATGGCTGCACGCATCTCGTCGGTCGTCGGTGGCGCGGGCAAGGGAGTGCTTGCCGCGTGTGAGGCCATCCCCTGGAGGAGCAGGGCGACGAAGCGCGGCGAGGCTCTTGGAGCGTCGTCTTTGGTCACCTGGACCACCGCCGCGTTGGCTACGAGGAGAAGGAGGAGATCTTCGCCGGCGAAGTCCCGGCGGAGCTCGCCCGTCGCCTTCGCTGGAGCCCACTCGGCATGGCGTCCGCGCAGGCCCGCGCCGTGGTCACCGCTCGTTTCGTCCGGTCATGAGCGGCACGTGGCGCAGCCACCGGATCGCCTGGCCAACCTCTTCGCCGCCGCCGGCACCGTGATCGGTCCGCTTCTGCGTTCACCGCTGCATGGCGTGGTCAGCGGCCAGCTGATGTTGCTCAACGACACGGGCGGTCGGAGCGGCCGCCGCTACCGGTTCCCGATCGGCTACTTCACCTGGAGCAACGG
>JAKATT010000146.1 GCA_021818615.1 Actinomycetes bacterium
CTACGGACAGAACCTTCGAGCAAACCTTGTCGCGGATTACTGAAATTGTAGGTCGACGATCACCGAAAATGTAGGTGCGTCCGAGTGCCATGGATGGCTGGTTGAGTGTAGGTCAGCTCGTGGCGACCACCTCCTCTCCGACCAACTCTGCGACAGCGATGGGTTCGTCACAGCACGGGCACGAGCCCCCGATTCCGACTCGGCGCATGAAGGTCGTGCACTCCGCGCAGCGCTGCTCGCCGAGTGACCTGGCCCCGCAGGTGTCGCACTCATAGACGGTGATCGGCCGGCGGGGCCGGGCTCTCGGCACGACGAGCGATGCTTGACGCTGCTCTCGCCGCCGTCGATACGCGGCCGCCCGGCATGCGTCCGAGCAGAACCGCTGACGGCCCCGGCGTGAGAAGCTCTGCTCGCACACCGGACAGGTCATCGTGACGCCATCGTGACGTGACGGGAGCCGTGACGCGCCGAAGAAGATGTAGGAGTGCTCGCAGGCAACCGAGCAGCACCACGGTTCGTTGGTGCTCCGATTCGCCGGTGCGGGCCTCGCACACACCGCGCATGCAGTCGCTGGCGTCACGGGTTCTTCACCGCCCGTCGGGTTGCCTCTGCCCGTGCACGGTGAGAGCGCATCCTGTAGGAGTCACCTTCGATGTTGATGACGACGCTTCTGTGGAGGAGGCGATCGAGAAGGGCTCCTGCGACCATCTGGTCGTCACCGAGGACCCGGCCCCAGCTGGCGATCCCCAAATTGGTCGTGAGGCAGATGCTCCCCTTCAGGTATCTCTGGCTCACAACCTGGAAGAGGGCTGCTGCAGCTTCTTTCGGAAGCGGCAGGTAGCCAACCTCGTCGATGATGAGGAGCCTCGGGTTCGCGTAGAACCGCATGGTCGTCGCCCACCGCCCCTCGAGCGCGGCTCGGTGACAGCGCGCGGCGAGATCGGCCGCGGTCGTGTAGTGCACCCGCATCCCCGCAGCGACGGCCGCATGGCCGAGTGCGACCGCGAGCATCGTCTTTCCGACGCCCGGCGGTCCGATGAACAACGCGTTGGTCGCGTCCTCCAAGAAACGAAGCGTGCCGAGCTCTCTCACGAGCTTCTCGTCCAAGGAGGGCTGGGCCGTGAAGTCGAAGTCGGCGAGGGTGAACGGCGAGGGAAGCGAGGCGAAGCGCTCGAGGGTCACCCGCCTGCGCTCTTCGACCGCGTCCACCTCGACCGAGAGCAGCTTCTCCAAGAACGCCTGGGTAGAGCACTTGGTCGCAATCGCCTCGTCCAAGAGTCCCGGCAGCGCCTCGGCGGCCGCCCCCATGCGCAGATACGCGAGGTGGGCGCGCAGCTTCTGGTAGTCGGAGCGCTCGGTCATGCCGACGCCTCCTTGCATCCTGCGAGGCGGACGATCTCGGCCATGGCCTCGAGGTCGACGCTCGGCTCGGTTCCCGCTTGGCCCATGAGCTTGGCCCGCTCTGCGAGAGCCGCCGCCCCCGGGGGCCGGTTCTCCTTGCGGTCACAGGGCCGGGCGGTGGTGAACTGGGAGAGCACCGCCTTTTCGAGGGCGGCTCGATGCGCGGGGGTGCGCACCATCGCACCCGCTCCTCTCGGCGCGAGCTGGTGGGTGACGAGGAGGACACCTGAAGCTGAGACGACGTCGAGGGTCGTCGTCCCGAGGCGCTGGCGAAGGGTCATGACCGCGCCCGAGAGCCCGGGCGGCACCGAATAGCGGTTCCCCCTGAACGCGACGCTCGCTTGGTGGTCGACCGGTGCCTCGACGCAGATCGTCGTCGGGTAGGGCCCGGCCGGCAGCGCCAAGAGCGGCTCTTTCTCGGCGAGCTCGCCGACGCTCGGCCATCTCGGCCGACTGCCGTCTGAAGGCGGCTCTGTGACGCCCCTCGGGCTGCGCAGCCGTGCGTCGCCGGTCGTCGACCAGAACCGGTCCAAGGACACCTGTGCCGCCTCTTCGGTCTCCGCGGACAGCGTGCGCCACCACCGCCCGGTCGCAAAGCGCACGCCCGCCTCCACCGATCCCTTGCGGTTCCCCCGCCGGGGCGGGCAGGGGACCACGATCGCGCCATAGAACTTCGCGACCGGGGCGAAGCTCGCCTGCACGTCGGCGGTGCCCGGCACGATCACCGTCGCCATCCGGTCGACGCGCCAGTGCCGTGGCGTGCCGCCCAGGCGGCGTAGCACTGCGTCCATCGCCTCGATGAGGTGGGCCTGTTCCATGGAGGAGGCGATCACCCCCCGGGAGCGACCCGAGTGCGGCAGCGTGCCGAGCAGCACGTAGGCGACACCGCCCCAGGGCGACCGGCGCCGCTCGAACCAGTCCCACTGGATCTCCTCGCCCGGCGGATGGGGGATGTCGATCGTGTCTCGACCGACCACGCCCGAACAGGCCTCACAGTGCGGTCTGAGCCCGGCCGTCCGCACCTGGCGGGCGAAGCTCGGGTAGCTGAGCGCGTAACCGAGCCCTCTCACCTCGTCGAAGAGCGCGGACGCCCATACGTGCGCGTCGTCGGCGAAGCGCGCCGTCAGGTATGGGACGAACGGCTCGAGCGGATCGGGCTCGGTGCGCCGGCGGATGCCGGGGTGGTGTCCCTCCAGGTACGCCTTGACCGTGCGCCAATCGCAGTCGATGTGACGGCCGATCGCGGCGTACGACCAGCCCCTCTTCTTGAGTGCATGTACTTCCACGTCTTCTCCCTGAGTAAGCATGAGCCCGGGGCTCCTCTCTCGGCTGAACGGTTTCGACACCGCCAGCTGAGTAGGAGTCCCTGCTCGATTG
>JAKATT010000006.1 GCA_021818615.1 Actinomycetes bacterium
GCCGTCGGTGCCGACCTCGTCGTCGCGAACGACCCCGACGGCGACCGGCTCGCCGTCGCGGTGCCTGACCCTGGCGCAGTCGGCGGCTGGCGCCGGCTGAGCGGCGACGAGGTCGGCGTGCTGCTCGGCTCGTACGTGCTCGACGCCTGCCCTCGCACCTCTCGCCGCCTCGTCGCCTCGACCATCGTCTCGTCCAGCATGCTCGAGAAGATCGCCTCGGCGGCCGGAGCCGTCTTCGTCGCCACCCTCACCGGCTTCAAGTGGATAGTCCGCGCGGCAGAGGCGGCTCCGGGGAGCCGCTTTGTCTTCGGCTACGAGGAGGCGCTCGGTTACGCCGTCGGCGACGCCGTCCGCGACAAGGACGGGATCGGCGCCGCCCTTGCCTTCCTCGGCCTCGCCAGTCGCCTCGCCTCCGCCGGGTCCGGAGTCCTCCCTCGCCTCGACGAGCTGGCGGCCGCGTACGGCGTCCACCTCAGCGCGCAGCTCAGCATGCGCACGGCGACTCCGGAGGTCCTCATGGAGCGCCTGCGGAGTCGCCGCCCGGCTGCGATCGCCGGCGACGTGGTTGCCGAGGTGCTCGACCTTGCCGCCGGCGTCAGGTGGCAGGCCGCCCTGCCGCCTCTGCCACCGGCCGACGTGCTCGCCTACCGCCTGTCCTCGGGCGATCGGGTGCTCGTCCGTCCGAGTGGCACGGAGCCGAAGCTGAAGGCCTATCTCGAGGTCGTCCGCCCGGTCGCAGCCGGCGGTGTGGCAGCCGCGCGCAAAGAGGCAGCGAGCAGGCTCGTCGAGCTGGAGGACGGCGTCCATGCGCTCGTCGGGAGCTGAGGTGGCGTCCGGCGTACCCCTCGTCGTAGCAGAGCAGGTCCGAGCGGCCGTTGCGGACGGGCGCCCGGTCGTCGCCCTCGAGTCGACCATCATCAGCCACGGCCTGCCGCGTCCGCGCAACCTCGAGGTCGCTAGGGAGCTCGAGGCGATCCTTGGCGACCTCGGAGTCGTGCCCGCCACCGTCGGGGTCGTGGCCGGGCGCCCGATCGTCGGCCTTGGCGCAGAGGAGCTCGAGATGCTCGCAACAGCGAGCGATGTCGTCAAGGCGAGCGTGCGCGAGCTCCCTCTCGCCGTTGCCGCCCGACGGCACGCCGCGACCACGGTCGCCTCGACGGCCTTCCTCGCCCGGGCAGCCGGTATCGCCTGCTTCGCCACCGGCGGCATCGGCGGAGTCCACCGCGCTGCGGCGGAGACCTTCGACGAGTCCTCCGACCTCGTCGCCCTGGCGACGACACCGGTGACCGTCGTCTGTGCGGGCGTGAAGTCGATCCTCGATGTCGGGGCGACGCTCGAACGTCTCGAGACGCTTTCGGTCACGGTCGTCGGCTACGGCACGAGGCGTTTCCCGGGCTTCTACCTGGTGGACTCCGGGCACGAGCTCGAGTGGTCCGTCGAGAGCCCGCAGCAGGTCGCCGCCGTCATGGCGGCGAGGGATGCCCTCGGGCTGAGGTCGGCCATCGTCGTCGCCAACCCGGTCGAGCGTGAGCACCAGCTCGACCCGGAGCTGCACGCCTCTCTCGTCGCCGAGGCGCTCGAGGCCGCGGCCGAGGCAGGCATCGCCGGCAAGGCGGTGACTCCCTTCCTCCTCGACCATCTCTACGTGGCTTCGGGCGGGGCGAGCCTCGAGGCGAACATCTGGGCCGTGCGCAACAACGTGAACCTCGCGGCACACATCGCTCGGGCAGCGGCTGGCTCCGGAGGCCCGGCGTGAGCCCCGGACCGGTGCTCGTCGTCGGGGACGTCATAAACGACGTCGTCGTGCGGCCGCTGTCGGTCGTCACCCGGGACTCGGACACCCCCTCGGAGGTGCTGCTGCGACCGGGTGGCCAGGGTGGGAACCAGGCGGCATGGCTCGCCTTTCTCGGGGCTCCGGTGCGGTTCGCCGGTCGAGCCGGCTCACGCGACGCTGTAGAGCACGCGCGACTGCTCTCGACGGCCGGGGTAGAGGTGCACCTCGTGGCCGATGAGTCGGTGCCGACCGGCACGATCGTCGTCGTGCTCGGGCCCAGGGCAGAGCGCTCGATGTTCACCGACCGGGGAGCCGGGCGCGAGCTGTGCGAGGCCGATCTTCCAGTGTCGCTGCTCGACGGCGCGAGCTGGTTGCACCTCTCCGGCTACACGTTCTTCGAGGCTCGCAGCCGGTCGGCCGTACGCTCGCTCAGCGCTGCCGCCCACCGCCTCGGCCTGCCTGTCTCGCTCGACCCGTCCTCTGTCGCATGGCTGGAGGAGGTGGGCCGAGACACCTTTCTCGAGTGGTCCGAAGGGACCGACCTCTTGTTCCCGAACCTCGACGAGGGCCGGTTGCTCTCCGGCGAAGAGGAACCTGAGGCGGTCGCCGATGCTCTTCTCGCCCACTTCGGCGAAGTCGCCCTCAAGCTCGGAGGCGACGGGGCGCTGTGCGCTACCGCCACAGGCGATCGGATGCGGGTTCGGGCAGTTGATGCCCCCGTGCTCGACTCGACCGGTGCCGGCGATGCCTTTGCCGCCGGCTACCTGGCGTGGCGCCTGGCGGGTGGCACGCTGGCACGGTGCGCAACTGAGGCTGTCGCGGCTTCGGGCCGTGCGGTCAGCCGGCTTGGTGCTCGGCCGCCGGCTCGGTGCTCGGCCGCCGGCGTGACACCCGATCGATGCTCTGTTGCATCGTCCGGCCGAGCTACGCCTCGAGGTGGCCCGTAGCCGGGGAAGAGGTGACGAACCA
>JAKATT010000207.1:0-6604 GCA_021818615.1 Actinomycetes bacterium
GAGTCTGCAGAGGACGCCGCAGCCGACACAGCCGAGTTGGAGCGCGTCGACCTGGAGCTGAGCACCGCCGGCATCGATCACGAGATCCGCAAGCTCGCTCGGGGTGGCACCCCAGCCGACGACGTGATCGCTGTCGCGAACGAGAGTGACGACGCCTTGATCGTGATCGGGCTTCGGCGGCGCTCCCGGGTCGGAAAGCTCATGCTCGGCAGCAACTCCCAGGACATCTTGTTGCAGGCGGACTGTGCTGTCCTTGCCGTCAAACCGGGTTGATGACACGAGCCTCGGCTCGGGCCGCCGCACCAGTCAGCTGACCCAGCCGTGACGCGCCCAGCTCGGGCAACCTGCCCTACTGCGGCTGATCAGGCTGATCGTGCCAGCAGAGCTGTGGCCGCCTCGCGCACCGCCTGTTCGACGCCTCGGCGAGTCATCTGCTTGCGCCACACGTAGTGCAGATCAGCGTTGTCGAGTGGCTTGGCAGGTCTCGCAGCTGATGCCGCGACTCCGGTGAGAAGCTCGTCCCTCTGTCCTTCGAGCAGAGAGGCGAGCGTGCACCCGACGAGCGGCTCGGCCGCCTCACTCACGTCCAATGGCCGTGACGCGACCGCGGTGATCACGATCCGGCCCTCCTCGATGACGGGACCGGCTGCTTTGAGTGCAACGGCGACACCTGCGAGCGGAAAGTCGATCGAGCCCCGCCGCCTAACCTTCACGTACGAAGAGCTCCAGTCCGTAGCCGCCGGCAACTGAATGCTCTCGATGATCTCATCAGCTGCCTTGGCGAGATAGAACTGCCCATCGTCCTCGTAGAGGGCAGAGACAGGGACCTCCCGTCGTCCCGCGGAGCTCACGAGCGTCACCGTGGCGCCAAGTGCCATAGCCGCCGGCGCGGTGTCCGAGGAGGCGATCGCCCGGCAGCGTTTGCTCGCAGGCGCCACTCGGCAGATGTCTCCGTCCTTCTTCATGCAAAAGCCGACTGCCATCCGCCATTCGTAGCTCTGGTCGTAGAAGTTGCACCGGGTGTCGACACAGAGATTGCCGCCGATCGTGCCGGCGTTCCGCAATGCGGGAGACGAGACAAGCGCTGCCGCACGGACGTATCCGGGGTAGAGGCGAGCGAGCGCAGCATCGTGGACGATCTGGGAGAGGGTAACTCCTGCCCCGATCCGCAAGCCGCCGTCATCGCTCCTTTCGAGCTGTCGGAGCTCTGCAAGGTGCCCGAGCCCGACGAGGATCTCGGCCTCCATCTGACCTCGTTTCATCTTCGGCAGAAGGTCCGTGCCTCCAGCGACGAGCATCGCCTGCTCGCCGTGCTCGGCCATGAGATCGGCCGCCTCGGCGACTGACTGCGGTCGCAGGTACCTAAAGCGCGGCAGCCGCAGCATCGGGCGGAGTCACTTTCACGAGGGGTGGGTAGGGCACGTCTGGAAAGCTCTTAGGCCCGAATCGGCCTTCTTTTCCTTTGGCCCGCGCATCGAGCGCTTTCAGGATCTTCTCGGGAGTGACGGGCACCTCGTCCACCCATACACCGAGCGCGTCGTGCACGGCCGAGACCACAGCGGGGATCACCGGGAGCAGCGGCCCCTGGCCCACCTCCTTGGCACCGTAGGGGCCCTCAGGATCGACTGTCTCGACAAGGATCGTCTCCACCTCGGGCATCTCGAGGAAGGTGAGAGACTTGTAGTCGAGCATGCTCGGCTGCTTGTGCAAGCCGTCCCGGTACACCTGTGCCTCCATCAAGGCCTCGCCGAGGGCCATGTACACCCCGCCTTCGACCTGCCCCCTGACGGCAAGCTCGTTGATCGCTCGGCCGATGTCGTGGGCAAGCCAGACCTTGTTGACATGAACTTCACCGGTGCAATGATCGGCATCGAGGTCGACGACGGCCGCCGAGTAGCTGTAGGCGGGGCTTGGACCCACTCCTGATCCCTTGTAGCGCCCACCGATGTCTGCCGGAGGCGAGTAGCTGCCATGCGAGGACAGGGTCCCGAGGCGCTCCTCGGCAAGAACGGCCGCCTCCTCGAACATCAGCCTGCCAATCTTGCCCTCTCGAACCTCGATCTCGCTCGGAGCGCAGCCCTCCTCCTCGGCCACCGCAGCGACGATGAGCTCTCGCATCCGGCTGGCGGCCATGCGAGCGGCATTCCCAGCCATGAAGGTAACCCGCGACGAGTACGAGCCAAGATCGACGGGTGTCAGTCCGGTGTCGCCTGTGACGAGGCGGATATCCCCCGGCGAGAGGCCAAGCTCTTCGGCGGCCACTGTCGCAAGCACCGAATCCGAGCCTTGCCCGATGTCGGTTGCCCCGCAGAAGAGCGTCACTCCCCCACGTCCGACGTTTATCACGCATTCGCTGTGGGGCAGCTTGTTCCAGTAGATAGGCAGGCCCGCCCCGCACATGTAGCTCGAGACGGCGAAGCCCACTCCGTGCCCGGGCCGCCGCTCGCGTCTGGACTCACGCGATGCCTCGAGCACCCGATCTGTCACCTCTTCGAGGCCACAGGACGTGATCCTCAGCCAATTGACTGTCCGCGTGAAGGGTTTGACGTAGTTCCTGCGCCGCAGCTCGACCGGATCGAGTCCGATCTCCTCGGCGATCTTGTCGAGATGGACCTCTAACGCGAAGCGAGGCTGCGGCGTGCCGTGCCCGCGCTTCGGGCCACAGGGAGCTTTGTTCGTGAAGACCCGAGCACCCTCGAAGCGGTAAGCAGGAATGGCATAGGTCGTCGTTTGGAGAGCACCCGTATAGAGCGTCGAAGCCGGTCCGTACGACCCATATGCGCCGCCGTCCAGCGCTGTACGAAAGTGCATGGCACAGATACGGCCACTTGCGTCGACCCCGGTACGCACCCACATCAGGACCGGGTGGCGTCCCCGGTGCGTGTAGAAGACCTCCTCCCGGGTAAGGGTGCACTTCACAGGCCGTCCGGTGAGCATGGCGAGCTTGCAGACGACGATCTCGTGCGAGAAGGGGTCGCACTTCCCACCAAAGCCACCCCCGTGAGGTGCCGCCACCACCCGGACGTGCCCCATCGGCAGGTCGAGGACGCTCGCGAGTATCCGCTGTACGTAGTGCGGGTTCTGCGTCGAGCTCCAAAGGGTGACGTGACCGTTCGCGGCCTGCGCAGTCGCCGAGTGTTGCTCCATCGGCAGATGAGTGTTGCCTTCAAAAAAGAACACGTCTTCTCTGATATGGTCGGCTCTGGCGAACCCCGCCTCGACGTCGCCGAACTCGAGCGCCGCGAGACGGTGGATGTTGGCGGGTCCGGCGTAGTCGTGGATCGGCTCCGAGCCAGGAGAGAGCAGCGCCTGCTCGATCGACTCGACGGCCTCGAGAGGGTCATACTCGACGCGAATCGCCCGGCAGCCCGCGAGAGCCGCCGCTTCGTCCACGGCGGCCACGGCCGCAACCGGGTCGCCGACGAAACGGACCTTCTCGTGTTCGAGAGCGACCTCATCCTCGCAGGTCGGCATGATCCCATAGCGCGCAGGGAGATCCTGTCCCGTGATCACCGCCACCACTCCTGGCACGGCGAGGGCCGACGAGGTGTCGATGGACAGCACCCGTGCGTGGGCGTGGTGGCTGCGCAGCAGCTTGCAGTGGAGCAGCCCCGACAGGTCGATGTCGTCCGCGTAGAGGGTGCCGCCGGTCACCTTCCCAACTGCCTCAACCCTGGGAAGCGGCTTGCCGACCACGTGCAGCGCCTGCCCATCATGCGTCGCCGGAGAGAGGTTCACGACGCCGACCTCGCTACGTCCTCTACCGCCTCGATGATGCTCGCGTAGCCGGTACAGCGGCAGAGATTGCCCGCCAGAGCCTGTCTGATCTCCTCTCTCGACGGCGCCGGATTGGCGTCGAGCAGAGCCTTGGCCGCAAGGATCATCCCAGGAGTGCAATAGCCACACTGGAGGGCTCCAGAGCGCATGAAGGCGCGCTGGAGGGGGTGCAGCACTGACCCCTCTGCGAGACCCTCGATCGTCGTGACGGCTGCCCCATCGAGCTGGGCGGGAAGCACGAGACAGCTCAACTGAGCGACCCCATCGACCAGCACGGTGCACGCTCCGCACTCCCCCAGCTCACAGCCGTGCTTGGTCCCGGTGAGGCGCAGGTCCTCGCGTAGCAGCTCGAGCAGTGTCGTGTACGGGCCAACGAGCAGAGCCTGCTCGACGCCGTTGACCGAGAGACGGAGTACGTCTCGATCATCGCTGGCGCTCACGGCGCCCCCCTTTCGGACACATCACCGGTCCTGACGACCTTCGTGGGCCGACCTCCCCACCAAGGCAAGTCGTTCGACGGATTACTGACTGTCGTCATGGTATCGCGGGCACGAACACCACCATCGCGCCAGCACCCCGGGCAAGCAAAGCGAACGCGACGGGCGGAGAGTCCCCGGCACGGCAAGCGCCGGGTCCGACCGGCTCTCCGCCCGTCGCGTTCAGTTGGTCCCTGCTGCTGCCCTGCCCCGCGGCGCGCCTGACCTGCCGACGACGACGAGCCGGGCAGATCTGGAGAGTGACGCAGCCTTCGATACGACCAGCCTTGACTGTGCTGCGCCACGCGGCTCCGACCGGTTACCCGCCGAGCGCAGCCTTTGTGAACGCCGTTGGCTGGAGGGTGCCGTTCACATCTCGGGTGATGGCAACTTCCCCCGCCTGGAGACCCGAGTGGTCAGCTGGGCTGAAGTGGTAGGTGCCGTCGCCGGTGGTGATGGTCATCGTGCTGAGCGCCTTGGCTATCCCGGCTGAGGTCGCGCCATCCTCGCGGATCGCCTGCGCGATCATCGCGACCGCACCGCCGGCGTCGAACGCGAACTCGGGTGGGAAGTAGTGGTTGTCGGCCTGGAAGGTACTCACGAACGAGGTGATCACAGATCGTCCCGGGTAACTGCTCGGCAGGTACGGGGCGATGCCTCCGATCGAACTGGCGATGATGACACCGTCGCCCGCCGAGCCGACGGTCTTGGTGTAGAGGTACGACGCCTCGGCGTGGCTGAAGAGAAGGGGGATCGTCAGCCCCATCGCACGGAACTGCTTCGTGAGAACCACCTCGGCGGGACCGGAGCCCCAGACCATGAGAGCCTGGGCGCCAGAGGCCTTCACCTGCGTCAGGATCGTCGTGAAGTCTGTGGCAGTGAGCGAGAACTGACCGTCGTAGACGAAGTGGACGCCGTAGCTCGGTGCCATCGCCTGCATGTTGTCCCAGCCGGCTGTCGGGAAGGCGGTGGTGTCGCGGGCGACCGCCATCTTCGTCAGGTGCTTGTACTTCATGTAGGCGAGCAGCTGCTGGGCGACGATCTTCGTGGTCGGCGGCGTCATGTACACGTAGTAGTTGACCGGGGAGACCAGGTTGTCCGCTGCCGCCGTGTCGATAGTCGGGATCTTGGCCTTTGACGCGTACGGCTCGGTCGCCACCGCGGAGGAGGAGAAGACCGGTCCGACGATCGCGACCACGCCATCCGATACCAGCGTCTGGAAGTCTGTGACAGCCTGGGTGGGGTTCGTCGTGTCGTCCAAGACGATGAGGTCGATCTTACGACCACCGATGCCGCCGGCCGCGTTGATCTGGCTCACCTCCTGCTCCGCCCCGAGCTTGTCGTTCGTCCCGAGCGGCGTATAGGGACCCGAGAGCGAGGTGATCATGCCGATCTTGATCGGACCGGTCGGCTTCGAGGGCGCGGTCGTCGAGGACGCGCTCGTCGAGGACGGGCTGGTCGAGGGGGTACTGCTGCACGCAGCGATCAGCAGTGCCGACAGCGACACGCCCGTGATGGCAAACGCCACCCGTCCAAGGCGGTGGCGAAGCAGACCGCGCTCCGCCGAGCTCCCCGTCGTACGTCGAAAGTTCACGTTTCTCCCCCCTGGTTTAGGTCGGCAGCCTACAAATATTCGACATCTACTTGTGCGGCATCGTAGTACACGTAGCATATCCCCGTCAATCTCCCCTCACCTCGATCGAAGAGCACCACCGGCTGAGGCCGGGCAGACCCGGCTACCCACGACATGGCGGTCTCGGGCGCGGTCCTCGGGGCTGCCCGGCCGCCACGGCTGGGCAGCCCCGAGCGAGCAGCTCACAGCACGAGAGGTCCATGGCCGATCTATCTCCCGGTAGCATCCACAAGAGCGTAGGCGACGATGCTCACCTGCTGCTGTCGGGCTCCCGTTGGAGGGGAACCTCATGTCCGCATATGAGAAGAGGGGTGGCCAGGAGGCCGAGAGGCTGTATCGCGCCTCTGGCGCAGCGCGGCGCGCGGCCGTCGCCGCAGGGCCGGCGAGGACCGACGCCCCGAACAAGCGAGAGCCTGGCCCTTGGCAGGATCGAAGCCGCGGCCCCAGAAGCATCCAGCGTCCCTCGTGACCGCGAGCACCGACTCGCGCCCGACCGCCAGGTCGCAGGGCACAAGCCTCTCCGAGCGGCAGGTGCACATCGTGCGGAGCGCCTACAGGTTGTTCGCCGAGCGCGGCGTCGAGCGCGTGCCGATCCATGAGGTCGCCGCAGCGGCAGGAGTGAGCAAGAGCATCGTGCTCTACTACTTCAAGACCAAGGAGCACCTCGTCGGCGCGGCGATGTCATGGGTGCTCGAAGAGATCGGTGACCGCGTCCGTC
>JAKATT010000207.1:6707-9555 GCA_021818615.1 Actinomycetes bacterium
TGACCTCATCGACCACGCTGCTCGCGTGAACGGCTTCGGGCAGATCAGTGCCACTTTTCGCGCGACGGTGAACGAGGTCTACGCCGAGGTCATCCGCAACGGCGTCGCAACCGGTGCGTTCTTCGTCGGCGATGTCGACGAGGCAGCCACCGCGGTGAGGGCGATCGTCGAGGGCCTGCACTTCCAATGGCTTCAGGAAGACCACTGGCGGGAGCGTCACGAGTGGTACAAGCGTGCATGTACCAACGCGGTGCTGGCCTATCTGCTGAACTCAGCCAGCATCTCGCCGTCGCTGCTCGCTGACTGAGTTCCCGGCTCGCCCAGAGCGCTGAGAGCACGCCATCGCCGGCGCCGCCGGCCAGCTGCGGGCAGCAGGGGCACGTCCTCAGGGATTCGCGGACCGGCTACTGGCTCGAGAGGTCGAGGCGCCGGGCCGGCCATCCGCTGTCGGCCCTTGATCCCGGCCCTTGATCCCCTCCTGAAATTTAGTCTACAGTTGCGTGTAGTTCGAGCAAGAACTGTAGATCGATTCTCGCTCGGCCGGCGAGGGAGGCAGGAGGCACCGTGGCCTACGTGATCACCGAGGCCTGCATCGACACGAAGGACCAGTCGTGTGTAGACGTCTGCCCGGTCGACTGCATCTCTGCCGACGACGCTGACAGGATGCTCTTCATCGATCCCGATGCCTGCATCGATTGCGCCGCATGCTTGGAGCCGTGCCCTGTGAACGCCATCTTCGCCCAGGAGGACCTTCCTCCGGAGTGGGCCGCCTACCTCGAGCTCAACGAGTTGCACTTCCGCGATCCTGCTGCGGCCAGGGAACTGGTGAACGCCCTGCTCCCGAGCAGCTAGAGCAGCCGTCAACACCCATGTCTGACAAGACGCTCTCTCTCAGCGATGCCATCGAGCGCTACGTACCCGATGGTGTCGGCACGGTTGCCGTCGGCGGCATGCACCTGCACAACAACCCGATGGGGCTCGTGCGCGAGCTGATCCGCCAGCACCGCCCGGTCGATCGGCTGCTCACGAGCCCGTGCGGCGCGATGAACGCCGACCTGCTCATTGCCGCAGGACTCGTGCGCGAGATCGCTACGTCCTACGTCGGCTTCGAGCACCTCGGGCTGGCGCCGGCTTTTCGGCGCCTGGTCGAGAGCGGTTCCGTGCGGGTGCTCGAGTGCGACGAGGCGTACATCACCCACGGCCTCACCGCGGGCGCAGGAGGTCTGCCCTTCGTGGCGCTGCCAGTCGGCCTCGAGATCTCCGACGTCGCCAAGGTGAACCCTGAGAGCTACCGGGTCGTCGACGATCCCTTCACCGGCCAGTCCGTC
Source organism: Actinomycetes bacterium (assembly GCA_021818615.1). Lineage (GTDB taxonomy): Bacteria > Actinomycetota > Acidimicrobiia > Acidimicrobiales > Bog-793 > JAKATT01. The sequence continues at coordinate 8,036 of JAKATT010000207.1, forward strand.
CTCGCGGGGGCGCCGATACGCCCCGACGTGGCGCTCCTGCACGCCGCCGAGGCCGATGCGTCAGGCAACGCAGTGCTCGCCGGGGCACACTTCGTCGACCGGTTGATGGCCCTCGCGGCTCGTACCGTAGTTCTTCAGGTGGAGCGAGTCGTCCCCACAGAGACGATCGGGGCACATCCGGTCGGTACAACTCTGCCGGGCTTCATCGTTCAGGCGGTCGTGGAGCTGCCAGGAGGCTGCCACCCGACGGCCTCACACGGCAACTACCGCTACGACGAGGACCACCTGCGGACCTATCTCGCGTTGGCCGCGACCGACCAGGGCGCCAAGACCTATATCGAGGACTACGTCACCCAAACCTCAGAGGATGTCTACCTCAGCACCATGCAGCTCTCGAGAGAGCACGCCGACCGATGAGCAATCGCACCTCTGCACAGTCAGCACCGACGTGGTCACCGAGCGAGCTTATGGCAGTGGAGCTCGCGCGCCAGCTTCGCAACGATGATGTGGCAGTGATGGGGACGGCCAGTGCCCTACCTCAAGTCGCCTGCGCGCTCGCAAGAGAGACACACGCCCCGGATCTCTGGTTCGTGGCGGGAGGAACCTGCGGAGTGAACCCCCATCTCGCTCCGGCAGTCCCCTCGTGCTGCGACGAGAGCCTGCTGCGCGCCGACACGGCGATCCCCCTCAGCGATGTCGTGTTGCTCGAGGGTCGCGGCGACGTGTTCACGGTCTTCTTCTCCGGAGGGCTCCAGATCGACGCCTACGGCAATTGCAATCTCGTAGCCGTCGGTAACTGGGCACGACCGAGCCTGCGAGGACCAGGTACTGTCGGCCTGCCCTTTCTCTCGAGGGTAGGGCGCGTGCTTATCTACACGATGTCTCATAATCCCAGGACCTTTGTCGAGCGAGTCGACTTCCTCGGCGGCCCCGGCTTCTTGGACGGACCGGCGTCCTGGACGACGGCCGGGCTGTTGGGAGGTGGGCCTGCAGCGGTCGTGACACCGCTTTGCACAATGGACTTTGACGAGAAGACCCTGCGAATGCGGCTTCGATCGGTCCACCCGGGAGTGGAAGTTGACCAGGTCCTCGACGCGACGGGGTTCCAGCTCGCAGTGCCGAGCACCGTCCCGACAACAGCCGACCCAACCGCTGAGCAGCTCTCGATCGTCCGGAAGCTCGACTCGGACGGAATCCTGAAAGGAAGATAGCGATGTCCAGCGAAGGGAGATTCGCCGACAAGGTGGCTCTGGTCACCGGTGCAGGCAGCGGCATCGGGCGGGCCACGGCACTCGGGCTTGCCACCGAGGGTGCACGTGTCGTGCTTGCCGATCTCTCCTCAAAGAGCGCGAGCGCTGTCGCCACCGAGGTGCGCGATGGTGGCGGGGTGGCAGAACCTGCCCAGGTCGACGTGGCTGATGCCGGCGCGGTACGAAGAGCGGTGGACGCCGCCATCGACCTTTTCGGGCACATCGACATTCTCGTGTCGAATGCCGGCTGGGATCGGGTGATGCCGTTCC
>JAKATT010000207.1:10372-13965 GCA_021818615.1 Actinomycetes bacterium
GTGCCGGCGCCCTCGGTGGCCGCTGCCGAGCATCAGGCTGCAGCACGACGACTGGTGCGCCACTACGGGATCGATGCTTTCTTCGAGATCGGGCGCGGCATCTGTCACCAGGTGATGGTGGAGGAGAATCGCGTCGTACCGGGCGATCTCGTCGTCGGGACGGACTCACACACGACGACCTACGGCGCCCTCGGTGCAGCCGGGTGCGGCATCGGGACCTCGGAGATGGCCTATGCCCTGGCAACCGGCAAGCTCTGGTTCAAAGTTCCCGAGACCGTTCTCGTGGTTCTCGAGGGCCGGCTCCACCCGATGGTCAGCGCAAAGGATCTGGTGCTCTTCGAGATGCGCGAGATCGGTTCGCGCGAGGCCCAGTACCGCTCAGTCGAGCACGCCGGGCCTGGCACCGCCACGCTGTCGCTCGCCGAGCGCATGACGGTCGCAAACATGGGCGTGGAAATGGGAGCGAAGTTCTCCCTCTTCCCCTCCGAGCGTACGCCGACCATGCGACCAGGCGCTGGCTATGCGACCAGGCACTCGATCGATCTCGATGCACTCTCGCCCCAAGTGGCCGTTCCACACCACGTCGAGAACGTGGTCGACGTCGACGAGGTGGTCGGCCTGCATCTCGACCAGGTGTTCCTCGGCTCGTGCACCAACGGCAGGCTCGAGGACCTCCACCAGGCGGCCAACATCCTGCGGGGACGCACGATCGCTCGCGGGTTGCGCATGATCGTGACTCCCGCCTCATCGCTCGTCTTCCGCCAAGCAGCCGAGGACGGGACCCTCGCTGTCCTTGCTGCGGCTGGGGCCATCGTAGAGGGTCCCGGCTGCGGGCCATGCTTCGGCGGCCATCTCGGCCTCCTGGCACCTGGCGAGCGATGTCTCGGGACCCACAACAGGAACTTCAAGGGTCGGATGGGGAGCCCTGGAGCTGAGATCTACCTCGGCTCCCCCGCCACCGCCGCAGCATCGGCGCTCGTCGGAGCGATCGCCGATCCCCGCGAGTCGGTGGTCGAGCGAGTGGGACAGGAGGCAGGCCGATGATCTCTCCGGGCATTGACGGTACTCGCTTCAGCGGCACGGCCTGGCTCTTCGGGCCGGACATCAGCACCGACATGCTTTCACCTGGACAATACGTGCACGAGCCACTCGAGATTCGTCTCGGCCACGTGCTCGAGGCGGCTCGCCCTGAGTTCGCCTCCCTCGTGAAGCCCGGGGACATCGTCGTCGCAGGCGCGAACTTCGGATGCGGCTCAAGCCGCGAGTCCGCTCCCCAGCACCTAAAGGATCTTGGTATCTCCGTGATCGTGGCTGACTCCCTCGCGCGGATCTTCGCCCGCAACGCGATCGCCCTCGGCCTGCCGGCTCTCAGCTGTCCCGGCATCAGCACAGTTGTGAAGGACCACGAGAGCCTCGAGGTGGACATCGTCGCCGGTGAGGTGTCAGTGGGTGGGGGAAGGACCGTTCTCCAAGCCGACCGGATGCCGGACTCGATGCTGGACGTCCTACGGCGCGGTGGCATCGAGCCGCTCTTGCTCGCGCTGGCGGCCGAGACGATCTCCGGCCCGACTTCGGCGACTGCGGCCGGTCTCGGGGCCGAGGACGGCCGCCTTTAGCCCGTCAACAAGCGCGGGAGCTTCCGACGCGGCTCCCTCCGGCGGACAAAGCCGGGCAGCTCGTGGGACTACGCCTCGAGCGTCGTCCCACCGGTGAAGGTCGTGCCGACGCTTCTCCAGTAGCCGCCAATGATCTCGCGAGGGGCGATCCGGTCGAGCTCCTCGACCGGCGACGCAAAGAGATCGAGCTCGGCCTCTCCGCAGAACGCCGGCCCGAGCTCGACATCGCTGCCACGCATCGTGACGATCTCGGCAATCGAGTCGGTCCCGTCAGCCTCGATGCGCGGGAGCCAGCGGTGGTGGAGCATGGGTAGTCCGTTGACGAAGCCGGAGGTCTCCGAGGTACCGGTGATCGTGAAACGGGCCTCGGCGAGCCGCCGATCGGAGGCGGCGAGGGTGGCGCCGAAACGACCACCCTGGGCGAGGCGCGGGCCCGCCTTGCCCACGGTGACCGGGCGCGTCATGTGGATCGAGCCAAGCTTCTTCGGGTACCCCTGAAGATGCCCGCGGGCAAGCGCGAAGTCCTTGTCCACCCAGATGTAGACACAGCGCGACCAGAGCTGTTGCCTGTAGCGGCAGCGAACTACGAAGAATGCTTCCTTGTACTGCAGGCGGACCGGGTCGAGCACCTCTTCAAAGCCGTCGGCGCACGACTGCCAATCCGCGAACACCAGGGCGACAGCTCCGGGCTCCTCGTCCTCGTGCGGCGGAGAGAGCGGCTCTGGTAGCAGCTCGGCGATCGCAGAGGGGTCGGTGCGGTACTCGATCGTAAGCAGGTCACCGGAGTAGTGCCACGGAGGAGCCGTCAGCAGCGAGGCACGGCCGGTCGCGGTGCGCGGGAAGAGAAAGCCGTTGAGCCGTACCATAGCGACAGCTTATCCTTTGCTTCCTTACGACCAACGGGAGCTCGTCATGCATGAAGTCGAGACGCGCCGGATCCTGCTCGACGGAGCTGCAGTCGAGGTGAGACGTGAGAACTACGATCTCGTCGCGCCAGACGGTCGTCGTGTGAGCGCTGACGATGCGGTCCATCTGCCGCCTTGCCGACCGAGCAAGATCCTTTGCGTGCACCTCAACTACTCGAGCCGGGTCGAGGAGTTCAAGGCTCGCCTCGGCGCGGCGCCGACGTACTTTCACAAGCCCATCTCGTCGCTCAACGCCCACAAGGGCCATGTCGTGCGCCCAGACGGCTGCAGCTGGCTCAACTACGAGGGCGAGATCGCCATCGTCATCGGCAAGACGTGCCGCAACGTGTCGCCGGCGGAGGCGGGCGACTGTATCAGCGGCTACACGATCGCCAACGACTATGGCCTGCACGACTTCAGGGACACCGATGCCGGCTCGATGCTGCGCGTGAAGGGTTCCGACACGCTCTGCCCGCTCGGCCCGGGGTTGGTCTCAGGCTGGGACTTCCATCACAAGGCGATCGAGACGAGGGTGAACGACAAGATCGCCCAATCCGGCACGACAGACGAGATGCTCTGGGACATGCACTACCTCGTGGCAGACCTCGCCCGCACTATCACGCTCGAGCCAGGCGACGTGATCCTCTCGGGAACTCCGGCCGGGTCGCGGCCGGCTCAGCCAGGCGATCTCGTGTCAGTGAGCGTGGAGGGTCTCGGCATGCTCACGAACACGATCGTGACCGGCCCGCTGCGAGTGCGCGCCGACGTCGGAGCACAGCCGAGCTCGTCAGAGGAGGTCCTCTCGACAGCTCTCGGCGGCGACTGGGAGCTTCGCGGCATCCGGTCGCCGCGGCGGACCCGAGGATGACGGTCGTGCCTGTCGTGCCGGCGAGTGGTTGCTGAGGCAGCGGCATGCCGGGTCGACTTCACAGCGGGAACCCCGAGGAGCTGGTCCAAGCCGAGCGCGACGTGCGGGCGCGTATCGCCGGCCAGCCCTATGACTACGACGCGTCCGCCGTCATCTCCAACATCTACCGGGCAGCGAACGTGGTCCGGTACCACATGGAGCAAA
>JAKATT010000160.1 GCA_021818615.1 Actinomycetes bacterium
TTCAACGAGCTCGTGGCGGCCGGCGGCGTCTCGGCCCCGATCGTCATCGGCCGCGACCACCTCGACTCGGGCTCGGTCGCCTCCCCCTACCGGGAGACCGAGTCGATGGCCGACGGGAGCGACGCCATCGCCGACTGGCCGATCCTGAACGCCCTCCTCAACACCGCGAGCGGCGGCTCTTGGGTGAGCGTGCACCACGGCGGCGGCGTCGGCATCGGGCGCTCGATCCATGCCGGCGTGGTCGCGGTCGCCGACGGGACGGCCATTGCCGCCGAGAAGCTGCAACGGGTCCTCACGAACGATCCCGGCACCGGTGTGATGCGCCATGCCGACGCCGGCTACGAGAGGGCCCGCGAGGTCGCCCGCGAGCGGGGCGTCTGGCTCCCGTCCGAAGGCATCAGGCCGCCGCGTCGCTGATGGCGACGTTCCTTGCCGAGCTCGCCTGGTGCGGCCTCGCGCCCGGTGCCGGGGTCGCCCGTGACGTCCTCGTCGAGTCCCGCCCCGACGGGGCCGTCTCCGCGCTGAGGGCGGGCCGGGAGGCCGGCGGCGTGCAGGAGGGCACGAGGCTCGAGGGGATCACGGTGCCGGGTTTCGTGAACGCGCACTCGCATGCGTTCCACCGGGCGCTGCGATCGGTCTCCGAGCCGCTCTCCGGCGACTTCTGGAGCTGGCGCCAGCTCATGTACGGCGTCGCCGCCAGGCTCACACCCGACTCGTATCGCGAGCTCGCCACCTGCGTCTACGGCGAGATGCTGCTCGCCGGCTACACGACCGTCGGCGAGTTCCACTACCTGCACAACGACCAGGACGGCAGGCGCTTCGGCGACCCGAACGAGATGGGCTGGGCGCTCGTTGACGCGGCGGGCGAAGCGGGGATCCGCCTCACGCTGATCGACGCCTGCTACCTGCAGGCCGGTATGGGGGGCGAATCGCTCGAGGGCGCCCAGGTCCGTTTCGGGGACGGGTCCGGAGAAGCCTGGTCGGCACGGGTGTCCCGGCTCGCCGACTCCGGCCGTTTCGCCAACGGCGACCCCGACGATCCCGGCCCGCTCGACCGGCCGCGCCTCGCCGTCGCCATCCACAGCGTCCGTGCCGTCCCCGAGCCGGCGATGGGCACGGTGGCCGGCCTCGCCGCCGCCAACGAGTGGCCGCTTCACGTCCACCTCTCCGAGCAGCGGGCGGAGAACGACGCCTGCCTCAAGGCCACCGGCCGCACCCCGACCGACCTGCTCGGTGCTGCCGGAGCATGGTCGAAACGGGCCACAGCGGTCCATGCCACCCACCTCTCCCCCGGCGACGTGAGCCGGCTCGGGCTCTCGGAGGTCTCGATCTGCGCCTGCCCGACGACCGAGCGCGACCTCGGCGACGGAGTCGGCCTCTTCGTCGAGCTGGCGGAGGCCGGCTGCAGGCTCTGCGTGGGAAGCGACAGCCACGCCGTCATAGATCCCTTCGAAGAAACCCGCTCGCTCGAGCTCAACCAGCGCCTCACCCACGAGCGCCGTGTCCTGAGCCCGCCCTCCGCCCTGCTCGTTGCCGGAACCGCCGGCGGAGCAGCCGCTCTCGGCTGGCCGGCGGCCGGCATCGCGCCAGGCGGCCTTGCCGACCTCGTCTCGGTGAGGACGGACTCGGTGCGGCTCGCCGGGAGGGACCTCGACGGCTCGGGGGCGGACGAGATCGCGGCGCGGATCGTGTTCGCCGCCGGGGCGGCCGACGTGGACACGGTGGTGGTCGGCGGCTCCGTCGTCGCGGAGGGCGGCGAGCACGTCCGCCTCGGACCGCCCCGGGCGCTGGCCGAGCGCCTCTCGAGAGCCATCGAGGCGGTGCTCGGTGACTGACTCGATGACCGAGCCGTCCAGCCTCCTCCTCGGGAACATCGGGCGCCTCTTCACTGGAGACGGAGATGTGATCGAACGGGCGTGCGTGCTCGTCGAGCACGGTCTCATCGCCTTCGCCGGCCCGGAGGCGGAGCTGCCGGCTTCGGCCGTCCCGCCCGGGACCGCCGAGGTCGACCTCGAAGGCCGCCTCGTCACCCCGGGACTCGTCGACGCCCACGCCCACCCGGTGTACGGAGGGGACCGTTTCGAGGAGATCGCCCTACGCTCGAGCGGGGCGAGCTACCCCGAGATCACCGCCCGGGGCGGCGGCATCGCCTCTAGCGTGTCCGCTACCCGGGCTGCTCGTCCCGAGGCGCTCGAGGGCCGGGTGGAGGGCCTGCTGCGGGCATGGCTCGACTCGGGGACGACGACGCTCGAGGCCAAGACCGGCTACCTGCTCGACGAGCAGGGCGAGCTCGGCTGCGTCCGCCTCCTCGCCCGCTGCGCCTCGGCACCTCATGTCCCCTCGGTCGAGATCACGTTCCTTGCTGCCCACGCCGTCCCGGCCGAGTACGCCGGGAGGGCAGACTCCTACGTCGAGGCGGTCGCGAGCTGGTGCCCGGCAGCGCGGGAGGCGGGCGCCCGGCATGTCGACGTCTTCTGTGACGAGGGCTATTTCACTCTCGAGCAGTCACGGGCCGTCCTCGAGGCCGGGATCGCCGCCGGGCTCGTGCCGCGCATCCATGCCGACGAGCTCGCCCGGACGGGAGGCGCACGGCTTGGTGCCGAGCTCGGGTGCGCCTCGGCCGACCATCTCCTCAAAGTCGACGAGTCGGACGCCGTTGCCCTCGCCGCTGCGGGCGTCGTGGCGACGCTCGCCCCTGTCACTGCCCTCGCCATGGGCACGAGCCCGCCGCTACGCCTGCTCCGGCGGGCCGGGGTCACGATCGCCCTGGGCAGCGACCACAACCCCGGGACGTGCGGCACCACCTCGATGCCGCTCGTAGTGGCGCTCGCCGTCTCCGAGCTCGGGATGTCGGTGAGCGAGGCGCTCGTCGCCGCCACCGCCGGCGGCGCCGCCTCGCTCCGCCGTCACGACCGCGGGCGGGTCGCTGCTGGGCTGAGAGCCGACCTGGTCGCATGGGCTGCCGAGCACGAGGGCGCCTTCGCCTGGTCCTACGGGCTCGAGCCCGACTCCGTGTACGTCGCAGGCGTCCGGGTGCGCTGAGCGAGGAGCACCGAGACCGACACGGTGAGCGCGCCGGCAAGCGCCAGTGCCATGATGAACGCGCCCGGGACGGGCGGCTGCCAGCTGCCGTGGTGGAAGACGGCGCTCAGCGGGCCGCCGGCGCCCACCATGAAGCGCCTGAGGTCCCACCACAGGGAGAGGAACTGGCCGGCGCCGAGGAGGAGTGCGCCCGGCAGCACCAGCGCCTCCGCCTGGGCTCGGAGAGCCGGCCGCCCGGGGGCTCGCTGTGAGGCGGCCCTGGCGAGGACGAACCCGGCGACCAGCGGGCAGCCGACGCCGAGCGGCAGGGTGTAGCGACCCTGCCAGCCGAGCCCGTAGCGGTGGCCGCCCAGCACGTCGGCGGCAAGCGGAACGACGACGATGGCGGTGAGCAGGCCTGTGAGTGCCAGACGTTCCCGCCACGTCCCAAGGGCGAGGCCAGCAAGGACGAGGAGCCCGAACAGCGTCACTGTCGCCGCGGTCGCAAAGAGCGGTGGGCGAACGTTGTTGGCGCCGAAGACGCCGACCATCTCGAGCAGGTAGTGCGGAGTGGCATCGAGCGCGGCAGCAAGAATGCGCAAGTCGCCGATCTTCCGGGGGTAGGGGAGCGACAGCTCGAGGAGGGCGTGGGCCCGCACGATCCAGGCGACCGCCGCCACGACCGCCACTGCGAGAGCGGCGGCAGCCGCGCGGGCGGCGCGGAGCCGGGCGAGGTCGCGCAGCCGGGTGCGGTCGGCGACGCAGAGCGCCGTGAGGAGAGCGACTCCCACCCAGACCGGGGAGAGACCACGGGCCAGAGCGAGGACGCAGCCGGACACGGCTGCGGCGGCGATGTGGGCCGTCGTGTGCGGACAGCGGTCCGGGAGGGCGAGCGCGAGGACCGAGGTGAAAAAGCAGACGGCTGCCGCCATCTCCAAGCCGTTCGGGTTGACCGACGCGCCGTAGTACACGACCGTCGGGGTCGCCGCCACGAGGACGGCGAGCGCCGAGATCCTCGATCGCCTGAGAGCAAGACCGAACGCGACCGCCAGCAGCACGGCGCTCAAGAGGGCGCTCACGAGTCGCATGCCGATGATGCCGGGCGGCCCCGGGTCGGCGAGGCTCGGCAGCCCGACGACTGCGTAGTAGAGCGGCGGGTAGCGGGCGACGTAGGTGACGACGCGGACGTCGTGCGACGGGCCTGCAAGGGGCGGGGCGCAGCGAGGAGTGCGATCGACGTCGAAGATGAAGCACCAGTAGACGAACTGGTTCACGTTCTTCAGGATGCCGGGCACGCGGACCCAGACGTCGGGATCCCCGGTGGCATGAGGCGGCAGGGCGGGGTCGTGTGCCGGCGGGACCGGCGTCCCGACCAGCTGGCCGCGCACGAGCGCCTCGGCGTGCACGATCTGGGCCGGCTCGTCGGGACCGCTCAGCATCGGGTCGGCAAGCGCCCATGCCGACATGAGGACGAAAAAGCCGGCCGCCGCCATGAGGACGGCGCGCCCCCTCCTGGGCCGGCGCCCGGGCTGGGAGCGTACGGCTACTGGTGGCGTCTCGACGGCAACGCAGGTTAGGGGCTGTGCCTAGACGTGCAGCCCGCACTCGGTCTTGCCGGTACCTGGCCAGCGACCCTCGCGCGGGTTCTGGCCCTCGGCGACCGGCTGGGTCGTAGGGGCGCAGCCGATGGAGACGTATCCCACGTAGGTGAGCGGATGGTGAGGAAGGCCCTCTGCTCCGAGGTAGTCCTCGACGTCCCGGTCGCTCCAACCGGCCAGAGGGTTCACCTTAACCATGTGGCGAGCCGCGTCCCAGGCAACGATCGGGGCGTCTGCGCGCTCTGGCGTGTCGACCCGCTTGAGCCCGGTGATCCAGGCCGCCCTGCCTTCGAGCACTCGGGCGAGCGGTTGCACCTTGCGCACCTCGCAGCAGCGGGGCGAGCCGCAGGGGAACTCGTCGAGGCCGACGCTCGGGTGGGTCGTCGTCAGGCTCAAGTCCCAGATCCTGCGGAGGCGCTCGACGAAGGCCAGCGTCTCGGGGAAGTGGAACTCTGTGTCGAGGAAGATGATCTCGACGTCTGCTCTGGCCTTGCGCACGAGGTCGACGAGAACGACGTCCTGGAAGGAACTTGCCACCGAGATGCTGCCGCCGTACCGTTCGATCGCCCAGCCGACAGCTCCGGTCGCCGCTTCGAGGACAGGAAGAGCCTCGAGACGCTCCGACACAGCTGCCAGCTCGTCGTCACCGAGACGTCTGCTGCCGGCCGGGACTTCGGTCATTGCAATGCCCTCATCCCGCTCCAACCTATTTCACCCCTTGTGTCGTCATGGTGCTCATCGGGGAACCCGAGCCGGTACGGCTCGCACTGGCGGGGAACTATATCCGACTGATTCGATCGGGTTTTCAGGGTTCCAGGCCTGACGTTGCCGGCTCTCGCCTGTAGCAGGCGGACCGGCCGGCGACCTCGAAGACACCCGCAGGAGGGCACCGGACTGGCTCCTCCAGATCCTCGACACCCGACGGTACAGCCGTCCTCTTGATCGGGCCAGCGGGCCCGACGGGGGACCTCTCGGAGGCCCGGCTATCTTGCTCAGCCGTGGCAGCCGACGGCATCGATCTCGGGCAGGTGCCAGCCCATGTCGCCTGCGTCATGGACGGCAATGGCCGCTGGGCTCGGGCTCGCGGCCTTCCTCGCACCGAAGGTCATGCCGCCGGCGAAGAGGCGATGTTCGACACCGTCGAAGGCGCCCTCGAGATAGGGGTCAAGTGGCTGACGATGTTCGCCTTCTCGACCGAGAATTGGAGGCGCCCACCGGACGAGGTCCGCTACCTGATGAACTTCAACGAGGGCATCCTCACCCGCCACCGGGACGACCTGGACTCCAAGGGGGTGAGGATCCGCTTTGCAGGTCGGCGGGACTGGAGGGTGCCGAAGCGGCTGCTTCGCCACATGGACGAGTCCACCGCCCTCACGGCGCACAACCACCGCATGACGCTCACGATCTGCTTCAACTACGGCGGCCGCGCCGAGATCGTCGACGCCGTGCGCTCGCTCGCGGTCGACGGCGTGCAGCTGGACAAGGTAGACGAACGGGCGATCCGTCAGCGGCTCTACTGGCCCGACATGCCGGATCCCGACCTCGTCGTGCGCACATCGGGTGAGTACCGGATCTCGAACTACCTTCTCTGGCAGCTTGCCTACTCAGAGCTCGTGTTCAGCGACGTGCTCTGGCCCGACTTCCGGCGTGAGAACCTGTTCGACGCCGTCCGCGAGTACCAGCGGCGCGAGCGTCGCTACGGGGGGGTCAAGCGATGAGACGGCCGGGCGAGCGATGAGACGGCCGGTCAAGCGATGAGACGGCCGGGCGAGCGATGAGACGGCCGGGCGAGCGATGAGACGGCCGGTCAAGCGATGAGACGGCCGGGCGAGCGATGAGACGGCCGGGCGAGCGATGAGTACCCCCCGCCCGCCCTTCCACTTGCCGGACCACATCGGCGTCATCTCGGGCGTGGTCCTCGGCATCGTCGTGCTCGTGTTCCTCGTCATCCTGGCGTTCGCCGGCGATCCGAGCGCGTTCGCAGTCCTCGTGGTCATGATCGTCGGTGTCGCCCTCGTCGCGCTCGGCGTGTCGATGCGCGGCCCCCGGGGGCGGTAGACAACGGGGGTGAGCGCTGGCGGCTCGCCACGCCCGGCGGCAGCTGCCGCGGGGCCGCGGGGCCGCGGGGCCGCGGGGCCGCGGGGCCGCGTGGCCGCGGGGCCGCGTGCGGCCAGAAGTGGTGTCGCCGAGACGAACTGCGCCGGAATTCGAGGGCTTCGCGCCGTGATGTCCCCCAATTTCGGCGCAGTTCGGCTGCCGGGAATGATAAAGCCTTGCTCGGGCCGCGAAGCTGGCGGAGCAAGCGGCCCGGCCTGGCCCGGCCAGGACCTAATTTCAGGTCGTGGCGAGCTTTCGCGATCAGGGAGTAGTGCTGCGCACCATGCGCCTCGGCGAGGCGGACCGGATCGTCACGCTGGCGACACCCGAGCACGGCAAGGTCAGGGCCGTCGCGAAGGGCATCAGGAGGACGAAGAGCCGGCTCGGCAGCCGGCTGGATCCGATCACGCACGTGCACGTCACATGCTGGCGCGGGAGGGAGCTCGACGTCGTGACACAGGTCGACGTGGTCGACCACTTCCGTGCGGTCCGCGAGGACCTTGACAAGATGCCCGTCGCCTTCACGATGCTCGAGGCGATCGACCAGGTGGCCGTCGAGCGTCAGCCAATGCCCGAAGTGTTCAAGCTCCTCGTCGGCGCACTGTCGGCCCTGGCCGGTGACGGAGGAGCCGTCCTGCTCGGTGCGTTCTTGTGGAAGCTCCTCGCGCTCGAGGGTCTCCGACCCATCGTCGACCGCTGTGCGGCGTGCGGCGATACCGCACAGCTCGTTGCATTCGACGTGGAGGCCGGTGGCTTCCTCTGCCGTTCCTGTCGCAAAGGCCAGGCGGTGTCCCCCGAGGCCGTGACGCTCGTACGCCAGATCCTCGGCGGCCGGCTCCGCCTCGCGCTCCAAACGCCCGCCAGCCGCGTGACGGCCGACGTCGAGCGCCTCGCGACGTTCGCAACCGAGTACCACCTCGAGCGGCGGCTCAAGTCAGCACACTCGTCGGCGTTGCTCGGCGACGCTGGGCGGGGGCAGGTGGGAGCGCCCGAGTAACTTCGCGGCCGTGACCTCGAGCGGGGATCTCGTGAGGCAGGTGAGCCTCGAAAGGGCCGGGCACGACGTCCGCGAGCCGCCCTTCGAGCTCGAAAAAAGCCGCGCCGCGCCGCCCCGGTTCAGCTCATCTCAGGCATGCGACCTCACGAAGATCACCGTCAGGTGACCGACTGTGTCATCACCGAGGGCGCCGTCGTGACGCCGTCCGAGGTGCTCGACCCGGGCTACGTCGCGGTCTCCGACGGCCGTATCACGGCAGTCGGACCAGGCAGGCCGCCTGACGCTCTCGTGGGGCAGGCATCGGTGATCGAGGGAGGCGGGCGGTGGGTTGTACCGGGCTTCATCGACGTCCACGTGCACGGCGGCGACGGGGCCCAGGTAAATGGTGACTCCATCGGCGAGGTGGTGGCTTCGATTGCGACGATCGCCAGGTTCCACGCCCGGCACGGCACCACCTCACTCCTCGCTACCGCCGTGTCAGACACCTCCCGGCGCCTGGAGACCACCGTGGAGGGCGTTGCCGAGTTCATGCGGGTCGGCGGCGGCGGCGCGAGGGTGCTCGGCACCCATCTCGAAGGGCCGTGGCTCGCCCGGGCAAAGATGGGCGCCCAGAACCCGGCGACGCTGCGCGACCCCTCGCTCGACGAGCTGCGCCGACTGCTCGAGGCGGGCAAGGGCTCGGTACGACTCGTGACGATCGCGCCCGAGCTGCCCTCGGCCCCAGAGCTTGTCGCCGCCGCCGTCGCCGAAGGGGTGCGCGTGGCGGTCGGGCACACCGACGCCACTTATGAGCAGGTCGTCGCTGCCTTCGACGCGGGGGCAAGCCACGCCACTCACCTCTTCAACGCCATGGCGCCGTTGCACCACCGGCGCCCAGGTCCGGTCGCGGCCGCCCTCCTCGACGAGCGGGTGACACTGGAGCTGCTCGCCGATCTCGCGCACGTGCACCCAGCAGTCCTCGAGCTCGTGTTCAGGCTCGCGCCAGGACGAGTGGCCGCTGTCAGCGACGCCGTGCAGGTCGCCGGACTCGAGCCCGGCAACTACGAGCTCGGTGGGATCGAGGTCCGCCTCGAGGGTTCACGCGTGTCGCTCGCCGGCGACCCGGCGACGCTCGCCGGGAGCGCCCTAACGATGGACAGAGCCCTGCGCAACCTCGTCGAGGTGGCCGGCCTCGGAGTGCCGGAGGCGGTGAGGGCGGCATCGACGACCCCGGCGGCGGTCACCGGCATGCACGACATCGGCGTGATCCGGGTCGGCGCGGTTGCGGACCTCGCCCTCCTCGGCGACGACTTCAGGTGCGAGGCGACAATGGTCGGAGGGCACCTCATCCCGCCAGGCGCGTAGCAGCAAGGAGCAAGCCACCTGCCCTCGGCGACTTCGGGCTGCCGGCTTGGAGACCGGGCACGCGTATCCTTCCCGCATGACGACCCCCGACCCGGTTGTGCCCGTGCCCGATCCGGCGCGCCTTGACGCCGTCGTCAACCTGTGCAAGCGCAGGGGATTCGTCTTCCCCTCGGCCGAGATCTACGGCGGCATCCGCTCGACCTACGACTGGGGGCCGCTCGGGGCGCTCATGCTGCGCAACGTGCGGGAGGCCTGGTGGCGCTCCATGATCCAAGAGCGCGACGACGTCGTCCAGATCGACGCCGCCATCCTCACCAACCCGAAGGTCTGGGAGGCGAGCGGCCACCTCGCGACCTTCACCGACCCGCTCGTCGACTGCCGGAGCTGCAAGGAACGCTGGCGGGCAGACGAGATCGGCGACGCCTGCCCCAACTGCGGCTCGCACGACCTGACCGAGGCGCGACCGTTCAACCTCATGTTCAAGACGTTCGTCGGCCCGGTCGAGGAGGACGCCGCCGTCGCCTATCTCCGGCCGGAGACGGCTCAGGGCATGTTCGTCAACTTCCTGTCGGTGATGCAGACGACGAGAAAGCGACCCCCATTCGGGATCGCCCAGATCGGGCGCTCGTTCCGCAACGAGATCACCCCAGGCAACTTCGTCTTTCGCACGCGAGAGTTCGAGCAGATGGAGATGGAGTACTTCGTGCCGCCCGACGAGGGCCACAAGTGGTTCGAGTACTGGTGCAACGAACGACTCGGCTGGTACCGTGCCTACGGCGTTCCCGATCACATGCTGAGGCTGCGCCAGCACCGGGTCGAGGAGCTGTCCCACTACTCGTCGGGCACCGCCGATGTCGAGTTCCTGTTTCCATGGGGCTGGGGCGAGCTCGAGGGGATCGCCAACCGGACCGACTACGACCTCAATGCCCACTCGAAAGCGTCAGGGGTCAAGCTCGAGTACTTCGATCAGGTGAGCGGCGAGCACTACGTGCCGCACGCGATCGAGCCCGCGGCCGGCCTCACCCGTACGGCGATGGCATTCCTGCTCGCCGCGTACGACGAGGACGTCGTCGCAGGCGAGAAACGAACCGTGCTGCGCCTCCACCCGCGCATCGCTCCCTACCAGGTGGCTGTCCTGCCGCTCTCCAAGAAGGAGACGCTCACGCCACTCGCCCGCGAGGTGCTGCACTGCCTCCAGCGGCGTTTCGTATGCGAGTACGACGAGACGCAGGCGATCGGACGCCGCTACCGTCGCCAAGACGAGATCGGGACTCCATACTGCGTCACCGTCGACTTCGACTCGCTCGAGGATCGCGCCGTCACGATCCGCGAGCGCGACTCGACCAACCAGGTCCGCGTTCCCATCGAGGACGTCGCCCGCCAGCTCACCGAGCGGCTCGACGCCTGAGGAGCCGAGGTAGGAAGGTTCGGCTCTCGGATCGGGACCGAGGCTCAGCCGGCCGGAATGGTCTCGACGGTGGCACCCGGCGGCAGCTCGAAGTCCGAAGGCGAGGGGTTGGCCGAGTAGGACGTCAGTTCGAACCCGTGCATCTCCCCGCTGCCGGTCTGGCCCCCCGCGTAGGCGAGGATCCCCGAGCTCGTCGCGCAGTACTTGGCGCTGGAACCGTGGTAGCTCCAGCTCACGCACTGCGACGACTGTCCGGCGAACGACTCGGTCGTGAACGACTCGTGGAAGCCGGTGACACCGGCCGCTAATTGGCTCTGCCAACCCCTCATCGCCGCGAGCACCGTCTCGCCGCTGTAGGCGCCGACGATGGCGCTGAGCGGCGTCCCGCTGATCGCCGGATAGGAGATGCAGGTCGGGGCTGAACCGCTTGATGACCCGGAGCAGTAATAGGTCTTCGTCCCGTCGTAGATGATCCGGCCCGAGCCGCCGGAGCCGGTTCCGGAGACGTCGAACGCCTGCTTCGGAGGCATCTGCTCGATAGTGACGGACGTCGCCGGACCTGAACCCGTCGTCGTGTAGACGAGCTTGAAGGTCGCCGTCGACTGCTTGGAGATCGCCGCCTCGATCTGGGCGATCTTGCCACTCGCGCCCGGGCCCCCTTGAGCAGCGCTCGTCGTCGAAGGCGAGCCGGTCGGTCCCGAGGAGCCGGATGTCGTCGACGGGGTCGTCGTCGCCCCACCTGTCGAGGCGTTGCTGGAACACGCTCCGAGCAACAGCCCGCCGGCCCCCACCACCGCGGCGGTCACAAGAGCGAACCTAGACGTCGAAACAACTGAATTGGCCTGCACGACACGTACCTCCTCGAATCGGGCTCCTCGCATTGCGCCAGCGCTCCAGGATGCCAGACCACTGTCGCTCCTGCTCCGGTCTCCGGACAGCACTCAGGCCGGGGCGGTCTCTGCCCGGAGTGCCGGTCTTATTAGGCTCGGCCTGGCCGACCACAGGAGGATCCCTGGACCATGTCCTACGTCTTCGACTTCGACCACTCGCACCCCCGGCCGCCGATGGAGCTGAAGGAGCTCCTCGGGGGCAAGGGCGCCAACCTGGCGGAGATGACGTCGGTGCTCGGCCTGCCGGTCCCGCCCGGCTTCACCATCTCGACCGATGCCTGTCGCGCCTACATGGCCGGAGGCTGGCCCGAGAGCCTCAGCGACGAGGTTGCCAGCCACCTGCGCCGCCTCGAGGAAGAGATGGGACGCAGCCTCGGAGACCCCGGCGAGCCGCTTCTCGTCTCGGTCAGGTCCGGAGCCAAGTTCTCGATGCCCGGGATGATGGACACGGTCCTCAACCTCGGGTTGAACGACAAGTCGGTCGAGGGGCTTGCCCGGCAGACGAACGACAAGCGTTTCGCCTACGACTCCTACCGACGCTTCGTCCAGATGTACGGCCGCATCGTGCTCGGCGTGGGCGGCGACAAGCTCGGCGAACCGCTCGAGGCCGCCAAGGAGAAGGCTGGTGCCCGCTCGGACGCGGAGCTCGGGGCCGGCGTGCTGCGCAGCCTCGTCGACGAGCTGAAACAGGTCGTCTTGAACGAGACCGAAGAGCCCTTCCCAGAAGCGCCCGTCGACCAGTTGCGCGGAGCCATCGAGGCGGTCTTCGAATCTTGGAACGGAGCTCGTGCCGTCGCCTACCGGGTACGCGAGAGCATCCCGCACGACCTCGGGACGGCCGTCAACATCCAGGCGATGGTGTTCGGCAACCGGGACGACAACTCCGGGACCGGCGTCGGCTTCACCCGTGACCCGGCGACAGGGGCCAAGGGCGCATACGGCGACTTCCTCGTGAACGCGCAGGGTGAGGACGTCGTAGCCGGCATCCGCAACACCGAGCCTCTGTCAGCGCTCGAAGGCGAGTTCCCGGCGGTCTATGCCGAGCTCATGGAGATCTTCGCCCGGCTAGAGGCGCACTACCGCGACATGTGCGACACGGAGTTCACGATCGAGCAGGGCAAGCTCTGGATGCTTCAGACTCGCGTCGGCAAACGCACGGGGCGGGCCGCCCTGCGGATGGCAGTCGACATGGTGGACGACCCGGCGATCAAGCTCACCCGAGCCGAGGCCGTCGAACGGATCACCGAGGAGCACATCGACCAAGTGCTCCACCCGCAGTTCGCCGACAGCTCGGCGCCCGTTCTCACCAAAGGGCTCGGTGCGTCGCCGGGCGCCGCTGTCGGCACTGTGGTGCTGAGTGCCGACGAAGCCGTCTCACGCACTGCAGACGGCGAGCATGTCATCCTCGTCCGCAACGAGACGAGCCCCGATGACGTCCAGGGCATGCTGGTGGCCGAGGGCATCCTCACCTCCCGCGGTGGACTCGTCTCCCATGCCGCAGTCGTGGCGAGAGGTTGGGGCAAGCCGGCAGTAGTCGGTGCGGAGCAGCTGCGCATCGACTCCCACGACGGCTCGTTCAGAGTCGGCAACACCCTCGTCAAGGTCGGCGACGTCATCTCGATCGACGGTGCGTCGGGAAAGGTCGTGCTCGGTGCGGTCGAGCTCACGGCGGCCGAACCGCCTGCCGAGCTCGAGCGCCTCCTCGCGTGGGCTGACGAGATCCGGGCAGGCCATCTCGGGGTGCGAGCCAACGCTGACAACGGTCCCGACGCGGCGAATGCGAGGCGTCTCGGCGCAGAGGGCATCGGCCTGTGCCGGACCGAGCACATGTTCCTCGCCGAGGACCGCCTGCCGATCGTCCGCAGGATGATCCTCGCCTCGGAGCCTGCCGAAGAGGACGCCGCCCTAGGGCAACTGCGCGTCGCCCAAAAGGCGGACTTCGTCGAGATCCTCGAGGCGATGGACGGCCTCCCTGTCGTGGTCCGCCTCCTCGACCCGCCGCTGCACGAATTCCTACCCGACGTCGAGTCCCTCGCCGTAAAGAAAGCGCTAGACGGGTTGAGCGAGGAGGAGGAACGGCTCTACGACGCCGCCCTGGCCTGGAGAGAGGTGAACCCGATGCTCGGGACGCGCGGCGTGCGCCTCGGGGTCCTCAAGCCCGGGCTCTACGCGATGCAGGTGCGCGCCCTCATCGAGGCGGCCCTCGAGCGTGTGCGGGCCGGCGGCACGCCAATCGTCGAGGTGATGATCCCGCTCACTGTGGCACGCTCCGAGATGGCACTTGCCCGGAGCTGGGTCGAGAGCGCCGTCGCAGAGGTCGAAGCTTCGGCGGTCTCGGACGCCGAGCGGGTCGAGGTGGCAATCGGCACGATGATCGAGACCCCTAGGGCCGCACTCGTGGCCGGCGAGATCGCCGAGGTGGCCGACTTCTTCTCGTTCGGGACGAACGACCTCACCCAGATGACCTTCGGCTTCAGCCGCGACGATGTCGAGGGTCGCATGATGTCCGCCTACCTCGAGCAGGGCCTTCTCCCGGCCAACCCCTTCGAGAACGTAGACCCTGACGGCGTAGGCGAGCTGGTCCGCCTCGCCGTCGATCGAGGCCG
>JAKATT010000048.1 GCA_021818615.1 Actinomycetes bacterium
CCGCCAACACGACCCGCGGCATGTCGCTTGCTCTCGCCTCGAGGATGCGTGCCGGTTGCTTGAGCTCGTGCGAGAGCACCCAGCCCATGACGTCCGCGAGCGTTCTTTCTGCCAGGGCCGCCGCGTGAAGAAGCGGGGCGAGGAGTGCCTCGGCTCTTTCCACCCAGTGTGCTGACTCTGACATGAGCGCAGCCGGCCTTGTCCGTGGCCATGAGAAAGTCCTCGCGGGTGGCCAAGTGAGGTCCCCGCTGGTGGCCAAGAAAAGTCCTCGCGGGTGGCCAAGGAGAGTCCCCGCCCCTCACTGAACCATCCACCCGTGGTGCCCCTCCGGTCGGCACGGTGGTGATGCCTGTCATCACGACCGACCGAAGGGGGACAACCCAATGCTGTCAGTGAGGAAGAGAATGGACATAGAAGCCGCCTACCGCGAGGTGGGCACCTACCGAGGCGCCGCCGAGATGTGCGACGTCGACCCGAAGACGGTGAAGAGGGTCGTCAGCGCCAAGGAGTCGTCGAGCGATACTCCCGAACGAACCCGCAACTACGAGGGTGTCCGCGAGATCGTGGCCGCAAAGCTGGCTTCGACGAGGGGGAAGATCACGGCCAAGCGCCTGCTGCCGATCGCCCGCGCCGCCGGCTACGACGGCTCGGCACGCAACTTCCGGCGCCTCGTCGCCGAAGAGCGCGCCAAATGGAAGCGCTCCGTGGGCGCCAAGGGCCGGCGCCCCGGGGTCTGGCTGCCGGGCGAGCACCTGCTGTTCGACTGGGGGGAGCTGGGGCGGCTCTACATCTTCTGCGCCGTCTTGGCCTTCTCCAGAGTGCGCTTTGTCTTCTTCGCCGACAACTGCGGCGCTGAAGCCACCATGGAAGCCCTCGCCGCCTGCTTTGAGTACCTCGGCGGCATCCCCAAGGTGTGTCTCACCGACCGCATGCCGTGTCTCCGAGCCGACACCGTCGCCGGTCTCGTCGTGCCGACGCCCGACTACGTCAGGTTCGCCACTCACTATCGCTTTAGGCCCGACTTCTGCCTGGCAGCCGATCCGGCCTCGAAAGGACTGGTCGAGAATTGCGTCGGCTACGTCAAGTCGGATCTGGTCGTCCCCGAGGAGCTCGAGGACAAGGGAGCTGCTTATGCCAACGAGAAGGCGCCGGTCTGGATGGCTGAGGTCAACAACCAGGTGCACTCGGAGATATGTGCCGTTCCCCTCATGAGATTCAAAGACGAGCGTTCCCTGCTCGGCGAGCTGCCCTCGCTGCGACCGCTCGTCGGCAAGATGGAGGTGCGCAAGGTCGACAAGCTGAGCTGTGTCCGCTTCGCCTCCGGCCGCTACTCCGTTCCGAACGACCACATCGGGCGCCAGGTGCAGGTGCACGTGCGCCGAAAGACGGTCGAGATCGTCTTCTTAGGCGAGATCATCGCCTCCCACGAGCTCGTCGCCCCCGGCGAGACCTCCGTCAAAGACGAGCACTACGGCGGGCCACGGCCGGCTCCCAACCGGGCAGTACGGGCCAAAACCGAGGCTGAGAAGGCCTTCTGTGCCCTCGGCGACATCGCCGAGGAGTTCATCAGGCGGGCAGCCGCCGCCGGCGCTACCAAGCTCGCCTCCGACCTAAAGGAGCTGGCCGCCCTCGAGTCGGCCCACGGACGCGATGTCCTTGTCGCCGCACTCGGGGTCGCCGTCGAGTTCGGGCGCTACCGGGCGAGCGACGTCCGCTCCATCATCGAGGCCGGCCAGGCCGTCCACCGCCCGGTCGCCCCCGGCGAGGCCGTCGTCTTGGACCTGCCCAAGGCGAGCACGCGTCCGCTTTCTGCCTATTCGACAAAGGATCTCTCATGAGCGCCACCGCGCCGGAGTTGCCGGCCGACCTCGAGTCGGGTCTTCGCCGCCTTCGCCTCGGGGCGATGCGGAGGATGGCCGCCGAGCTGATCCTCACCGCCAAGACGCAGCGCTGGACGCCGGAGGAGTTCCTGCGCACCCTGGTCGAGGCCGAGATCGGCGCCCGCGACGACTCCAATGCCCGTACCCGCCTGAAGCTGGCTTGCTTCCCGGTGAGAAAGACGCTGGCGGACTTCGACGTTGCCCAATCGTCAGTGAAAACAGCCACTTTCGAGTACCTATCGAGCCTCGAATGGGTGCGGGCGAAGGAGAATGTTTGTTTGGTAGGGCCAGCCGGCACCGGCAAGTCGCACGTCTTGGTCGGCCTCGGCCACGCCGCCGTCGATGCGGGTTACAAGGTGCGCTACTTCACGGCCGCCGAGCTCGTCGAGACGCTCTACCGCGGTTATGCCGACAACTCCGTCGGCAGGCTCATCGAACAAGTCGTGCGCGCCGACCTCGTGCTCGTCGACGAAGTCGGCTTCGCACCGCTCGATCACACCGGCGCCCAGCTCTTCTTCCGCCTCGTCGCCGCCGCCTACGAGCGACGTTCTCTCGGCGTCGCATCTCATTGGCCGTTCGAGGAATGGGGTCGCTTCCTGCCCGAGCACACCACCGCCGTCAGCCTCCTCGACCGCCTCCTCCATCACGCCAACGTCATCACGACCGCGGGAGAGTCCTACCGCATGAAAGAGGCCCGCCAGAAGGGAGGGAGAACGGCCGAGCCGTCAGTCTGAGACAACGAGGGGTGAGGACTTTCCTGGCCACCAGCGAGTGCATCAACTTGGCCATTGACAGGAGGGACGGTGGCTCGGCCGGCGCCGGGGA
>JAKATT010000009.1 GCA_021818615.1 Actinomycetes bacterium
GTCCTCCTGGGCGCCGAGACGGCGGCTGCCCACGCCGGCGGGGCACGACTCGTCATCGAGGCGACGGCACCGTCCGGCACCGTGACCGGAGTGCCCGAAGGCCGGCGATTCAGCGGCGTGACGGTGAACGCGGCGCGACGGCCGGAGCGAGGGCGCTTCCTGCCTGCGATGTCAGCCGGAGCTCTTCGCCTTCTTGGCGGCGCGCTTTTCCTTGAGCGTCTTTCCGGGCTTCTTCTGACTCGGCTTCTTCGGTGACTTGTCGCCCATGGCCGGCCTCTCTTCTCTGGTCCGACCAAGCCTATAGCCGTGAGATGACCGGCTCGGGGGAGCGCGGTCCCGCTTCTTGACGCGCTCGGGAGACGAGAGCGCGTCGGCGGCTCAGGACTGGCCGCCGGGCGCGGCGTCCCACCACTGGCACCACCACTCGGCGCCGACGAGGATGCGGAGCTTCTGGTGCCAGCAGTACGAGATGTCGTTGTAGGGCTCGAGGTAGTAGCGGCAGTTCTCGCACTTCTCCTGCCCGGACGGCTTGCCCCTGAGGACGGCGTTGGCGGCGAGATGGCGAAGCTCCATCGACAGCCTCTCGTCGATCTCCTTCGGCTCCGGCTCGGGGATCTGGTAGTCGGACACGAGCGAAACTTACCGCGGGCCGCCGTTGCCCCGTCGGCCGGCCCTCGCAGCTGCATGGGCCTGATCTGCGATACTGGCTTGGGTGAGCGGGGCCACTGCGACGTCAGCGCATCCTTCGGTGGTCCTTGTCGTCGACTTCGGTGCCCAGTACGCCCAGCTGATAGCAAGGCGGGTGCGGGAAGCCCGCGTCTACAGCGAGATCGTGCCGCACACGATGCCGTTCGAGGAGATCCTTGCCCGCCGGCCTGCCGCGATCATCCTGTCAGGGGGACCGGCGAGCATCTACGAGGAGGACGCGCCGGCGGTCGACCGCCGGCTCTTCGAGGCCGGGGTACCGGTGCTAGGGCTCTGCTATGGCTACCACGCGATGGCCGACGCTCTCGGGGGCACCGTGAAGCGGACGGACAGCGCCGAGTTCGGCCGGACCGAGGTCACCATCGAGCTCCCGGGCGTGCTCTTCGAGGGGCTGCCGGCGCGCCAGTCAGTATGGATGTCCCATCGCGACGTCGTGGTGGACCCGCCGGCCGGCTTTACGGTGACGGCATCGTCGTCTTCCTCGGACGTGGCTGCGTTCGAGGACGCCGGGCGGAAGCTTTTCGGTGTCCAGTGGCACCCTGAGGTCAGGCACACGGAGCATGGTCAGGAGATGCTCGAGAGATTTCTTCGGGTGGGGGCCGGGTTGCAGCCGACCTGGACGAGCGAGGGGATCATCCGTGACACCGTCGAGGCCGTCCGGGCGCAGGTCGGTGACCACCACGTGATCTGCGGCCTGTCGGGCGGGGTCGACTCGGCCGTGGCGGCGGCTCTCGTGCAGCGAGCCGTTGGCGACCAGCTGACGTGCGTCTTCGTCGACCACGGCCTTCTTCGCGAGGGCGAGCGCGAGCAGGTCGAGCAGGACTACGTCGGCGCGACCGGCATCAGGCTGCATGTCGAGCACGCGACGGGCCGTTTCCTTGCCGCCCTGGAGGGGGTCTTGGACCCCGAGGAGAAGCGCAAGATCGTCGGGCGCGAGTTCATCCGCGCTTTCGAGGCTGCGGCGAGCGTCATCAAGGAGGAGCAGCGCGAGAGATCGGTCGAGTTCCTCGTCCAGGGCACTCTCTACCCGGACGTCGTCGAGTCCGGCGGTGGCGCCGGAGCACGGGTGATAAAGAGCCATCACAACGTCGGCGGGCTACCCGACGATCTCTCGTTCCGGCTGATCGAGCCTTTGCGGACGCTCTTCAAAGACGAGGTCCGCCAGCTCGGCCTCGAGCTCGGACTGCCCGAGCCGATCGTCTGGCGCCAGCCCTTCCCGGGCCCGGGTCTCGCCATCCGCATCGTCGGCGAGGTGACGGCCGAGCGCCTGGAGATCCTGCGCCGGGCGGATGCCGTCGTCCGCCACGAGCTCCGCCAGGCGGGGCTCGAGCGGGATGTATGGCAATGCCCGGTGGTCCTCCTCGCCGGCGTCCGCTCCGTCGGTGTCCAGGGCGACACGCGGACCTACGGCCATCCCGTCGTCCTCCGCCCGGTGACGAGCGAGGACGCCATGACGGCGGACTGGGCCAGGCTGCCCTACGAGGTGCTCGAGGCCATCTCGACGCGGATAACCAACGAGATCGCAGAGGTGAACCGGGTGGTGCTCGACCTGACGAGCAAACCTCCGGGCTCGATCGAGTGGGAGTGAGCCTGCGCCGGCCTTGCGCGCCGCCGGCGGCTCGGATCGCGCGTCAGCGGAGGGCGTACCTGAGCTCGCCACGAGCCAGGAGCGTACAGGGCATGCGCTGCCGGCAGGTCGTGGCGGTAGCCGAGATGAGGGGGGATGCAACGACCGAGGCGTCGAGGACGGCCCGGGCGGTGCCGGTCGAGCCTGGTGCCCCCGAGACCCCCCCACCGCCGCGGACCGGCAGCGGTGACCGGCCACCGGTCCCGTCGTGACGCACCAGGGTCGGTTGCGCCGGCGCCGGGTCGAGCGGGCCGCCGGAGAGCGCCATGATGATGTCGCCGGCATCGGCCGGCGTGAACGGCCAGGCGTCGTTCGCCTGGGCGGCTGCGGAGATGATGTCGTTCACACC
>JAKATT010000186.1 GCA_021818615.1 Actinomycetes bacterium
CACCTGTTGCTCGACGACCAGCAGCGCGCTGCCCGAGTCGCGGATCTCGCGAAGGGCCCTGAAGACTTCGTCGACGACACGCGGGGACAGACCGAGCGAGAGCTCGTCGACGACGAGCAGCTTGGGTGGGACCGCTAGCACCCGTGCCAGCGCCAGCATCCGCTGCTCCCCGCCCGAAAGCGTGCCCGCAAGCTGACCACGCCGCTCGGCAAGACGGGGGAAGCGCTCGTATGCGCGGTCGATGGCCGCTTGAACCTGCTTGCGGGGCAGCTGTCTGAAGAACGTAAGGCGAAGGTTGTCCTCGACATCGAGAGTGGCGAACACCGGCCTGCCCTCTGGAGCGTGGGCGACGCCTCGCCCGACGATCTTCCACGCAGGCTCTCCTGTGACGTCCTCCCCGGAGATGAGAATCCGGCCGGACGAGGGTGAGACGAGACCCGTCGCCACCCGCGCCACCGTCGACTTGCCGGCGCCGTTCCGACCGAGCAGGGCAGTCACCCGGCCGGCCTCGACCGAGAACGACACGTCGAACAGCGCCCGGAAACGACCGTAGGACGCCGAGACCTGGTCGAGCTCGAGGACGGGCGACGGGCTCAAGCCGGCTCCCCGAGATAGGCCGTCCGCACGGCGCCCTCTCGCAGGACATCGTCGAGTGGGCCGGATGCGATCACGCGCCCGAAGTCGAGGACAACGGCCCGTGACACGATCGCCTGGACGAGATCGATGTCGTGCTCGACGAGCAGGACGGCCTCGTTGCGCGTGGCTCTTATCTGGTTGAGCACTGCCGCGAGCTCGGCGCTCTCCCGGGAGTCGAGCCCCGACGATGGCTCGTCGAGCAGGAGGAGCGCCGGCTCTTGGATGAGGGCACGCCCGAGCTCGACGAGGCGGCCCTGCCCGAGGCTGAGGGCTTCGATCGGCGACTCGGCGACAGACTCGAGGTGCAGTTCCTTCAGCATTGCCTCGACGCTGTCGGTCTCCTCGCTCGTAAGCCCGCCTCGCCAGGCCAGGTCCTTCCAGAGGCGCCCGTCCCCGCTGTGCTCCCTCTCGGCCACCGCCAGGTGCTCTCGCACAGTCATACCCGTGAAGAGCTCGAGACGCTGGAACGTGCGGCCGATCCCGAGGCGGGCGCGCCGATGGATCGGGAGCCTGTCGATACGCCGCCCCTGGTAGTAGATCGCCCCGCGTTCAGGTTGGCTCACGCCGGACACGCAGTCGAACAACGTCGTCTTGCCGGCTCCGTTCGGCCCGATCAGGCCGACGGCCTCGCCGGAGAGCACCTCGAGCGAGACGTCCTCGAGCGCCCGGATGCCGCCGAAGCGCTTGGACACACCGCTCACCTCGAGCAGTGCCGTCACGCCAGCACCTCGATCTCGGTGCCGTGCCGTGCCAGGTGCTCGACGACGAGGCGCTTTACGTACTCGACCGCTCCCTCTGGGTGCAGGACGTAGGCGATGGCGCCGGCGCCGAACACCAGCTCGAGGATGTTGGCCCAGGCAGCCGGGAGGCCCGGCGATGTGAGCAGCGTGCTGAGGACGACATAGGCGAGTCCCGCCTCGACCGCCCCCTCGACGGTGTAGACGCCGACCGTGGCGACGACAACGACGAAGACGAGCGACAGCAGCGTGTTGAAGTCGCTCGCCGAGACGCTCGTCTCGAGCGAGCCGTACACGGCGCCCCCGACACCGGCGATGGCAGCGCTCAGGGTGAACACGAGGATCTTTGCCCTCCGCGGGTTGATGCCGATCGATGCGGCAGCAAGCTCGCTCCCCCGCAGCGCCGCCAGCTGCCGGCCCGTCGTGCCTCTGCGGATGGCCATGACGACACCAATGCAAAGCCCGAGGACGACCACAGTGAGGCAGAAAAATGCACGATCGCCCGCGAAGTTGACGGGACCGAGGACAGGCCGAGGTATGGAGATACCGCTCTCGCCGTTGCCCGACCAGCCGTACTGGAAGCCGATGTTGTCGGCGAGGAGGCCGAACGCGAGCGTCGCAAGGGCGAGGGCAAGGCCCCCGAGGCGCAGCGCCGGCAACGCGACGACGGCTCCGACCGCGCCGGCAGCCACCCCGGCGATGAGCATCCCGACCAGGATCGAGACGTTGAAGTGCACAGCGAGCTGTCCGGCGGTGAACGCCCCTACCCCGGCGAAGGCAGCCTGGCAGAGCGAGATCTGCCCGCTCATGCCCGTTAGGAGAACAAGAGACAGGAAGACGATTGCAAGAGCAAGGGCCTGGGAGAGATTGAACACCCAGTTGGGCGATACCCATGTAAGGCAGGAGACGACGAAGGCCAGGCAAAAGACTGTCGTCCCGAGGCGGGAGGTCCGTCTGAGCGAAGGGCTGCGCGTCGCCGAGGCGAGCGGGGCCGGCGGCGGGCGGACTACGGCGAGCGGGTCGTCGCTGCGAGTCCAACGGCGCCGGAGACCGGGCAGGAAGAGCAGCAGGCCGAGCAGCACGACGAAGGGCAGTCCCGGGCGCAGCCCGGAGGAGAGCACGTGGCCGCTCGGGAGGTAGCCACCGAGCAGCTCCTCCAACAGGCCGAGCACGATCCCGCCGAGGAAGGTGTACGGGAGGCTGCGCAGGCTGCCCGCCGCGGCAGCAGCCACCGCCGCGACTAGCAGCACCGTGAAGTTGAGAGGCTGCAGGTCGCCGAAGACGGGGGCGAGCATGACGCCGGCCAGGCCGGCGAGGAAGCTCGAGAGCATCCAGCTCGCCATTCCGACACGGTCTGCATTGATGCCCGCCAGCTCCACCATGCCGGGGCTCTCGGCGATGGCCCGCATCCGCAGGCCCGCCTGGGTGAAGTGGAACATGAGCGAGAGGCCGAGGGCGACGGCGGCAGTGAGGATGACAGTGGACAGCTCGCTCCCGTTGATGGGATCCCCGGCCAGGTGGAAATAGACGATGGAGGGCGACAGCCAAAGCGAGGGAGGGTTGTAGCGATTGCCGCCCGGGAAGGCGAACTGGAACACGGCCGGGATCGCGATGAGCATGCCGAGGGCGGCAACAAGCTTGACGAGAACGGGCTTGGTCCGCACGAAGCGGTAGAGGCCCCGGTCCATCACGAGCCCGAGCAGCGGCGCCCCGACGACGACGGCGACCAGGAAAGCTGCCCAGGTCGGCCAGCCGTTCGCGACGCACTCGTAGAAGACGAGGGCAGAGGCGTAAGCCTGCGCCCCGAAGGCCAGGTTGAAGACGCCCGAGGTCTGGTAGGTGAGGACCAGCCCCATCCCGAGCAGCGCGAAGACGCACCCGTAGGGCAACCCAGGGGTGGCGTATGACAGGAACTGGCTCATATAAGGCGGTCAGGCACCCGGGATATCTGCCGGAGGAGGGACGACGACCACTTTCCGGGAGGATGGCTGGGGATACTTGAAGCAGGTGAAGACGGTCCTTCGGGACCCGAAGATCGCCTCGAAGCTGCCATCGTGCACGCGTAGGAACACGTTGCAGTCGACCGGACCGAGCTCGTGGTGCTCGTAGCGCCAGTCGATCGGCGCGACCATGCCGTGGGCCGTGTAGGAGCTGAACGAGTTGATGGCGTTGATGAGCCTCGTACGAGTCACGTCCCGGCCGATCTTGCGCAGCCCGTCGACGAACATGGTGGCACTCACCCACCCGGCGAGCGATGCCTCGCTCGGCTGGTCATGTGGGAAGTACTTGGCGAGCTCCTTCAAGTAGAGCGCCATCTCTGGGTACTTGGACGGCTGCAGCTCGCCCGACTCGAAGGGAACGTGACCGATCAGCAGGTAGACCCCGTTCATGAGGGCCGAGTCCTGCTTCACCACCTGCTCGTCGTAACCGTCCAGCCAGTACTGGGCGACCGAGCCCATGCCGGAGGCATGCAGCGTCCTTGACAGGACGAGGTTCCCGGCGAGATCGAGGCAGCTCGCCACGAAGTCCACCTTCGCCTGTCGCATACGGTTCACGTCCGAGCTGAGGTCGATAGCCGGCGGCGCGATAGAGAGGTCCTCGAAGACAACCGGGATATGGAACTTGTGCATCTCGTTCGCGATGCCGATGCAGCCCTGCGAGGACTGCGTGACGTTGTATGCGACGATCCCGACCCGCTTCGCCTTCAGTTCCTCTGCGAGGAAGGCGGGCTCGGGCCCGGGATGCTCGAAGTCGATGTACGAGCCCTCCGAACCGAACAGGCTCGAGCCGTCGGACCACTCGGGATTGACATCGTAGCCAAAGGTCGGCACGTCGTTTGCCGCCAGGTATGACGCTCCCGAGAAGCTCGGCGTGCCTACACCCACGACCGCGAAGACATGATCTGCTTCTACGAGTGAGCGGGCCTGAGTGGCGTCCTGCTGGCTGTTCGATCCGTCGTCGAGGCCGTAGGCGAAGTCAATCTTGCGGCCGTTCACGCCGCCGGAGGCGTTCACCATGTTGAGGTAGGCATGCACTCCGTCGAAGATGGGTGCGAAGTCGGCCGGCAGGGGACCGGTCAAGGACGCGATCCCGCCGACAACTATGGCGTGAGCACTCACGCCGTTCGTGTTGCCCGCAGTGCTCACAGTGCTCTTGGCGTTCCCGCAGGCGGCCGAGCTGCCGGCGAGCAACGTGAGAACGAGGCAGACGGCGAGCCTTCGTGGAGCCATGTCCCTATTCTGCTGGAAAGGCCGAGCGCGCCCGGCAGATGAGAGACCGTGCTGCAGCGGCGCCACCTCGCCTAACCTGGCAGCTCGTGGCCGTCATCCTGCTCGCCCTTGCCGCGGCCCTCGCCTTTGCCGTAGCCGCGGTGCTGCAGCAGCACGCCGCCGCTGCACAGCCGATCGAGCACAACATGCGCCTCAGCCTCGTCATCAGACTTGCTCAGCGCCCGCTCTGGCTGGCTGGTGTCGGGGCGAGTGCCCTCGGCACGTTCCTGCAGCTCCTCGCGCTCTGGAAGGGTTCACTCGTCACGGTCCAGCCGTTGCTCGTGTGCGGGCTCCTGTTCGCGCTGCCGATCAATGCGGTGTGGATGCACAAGCGGCGGCCCGGTCGCCACGAGCTCGCGGCAGCCGCCACGGTCTGCGCCGGTCTCGCCGTCTTCCTCCTCGCCACCGATCCGCAGGCCGGCAGCGGCTCCGGCTCGCCGACCGGCTGGGTGATCGCCCTGAGCAGCCTGCTCGTCGCCGCGGCGGGCTTCGTCGGGTGCTCGTTCATCTCGAGGGGCGCTTGGCGCTCTGGGTTGCTGGCGAGCGCGGCCGGCCTGATCAACGGCCTTTCGGCCGCCTTCACCAAGGGCGTCGCCCGGCAGATGGCGGTGCACTGGCGCGACGGCATCGGCTCGGTGGTCATCCATGTCGTCACCGGCTGGGAGGTGTACGCCTTCGCGGTCACAGTCGTCCTCGTCGTGCTCCTCGTCCAGAGCGCCTTCCAATCTGGACCCATCCGGTGGTCTTTGCCAGCCCTTACGGCTTTCAATCCCGTGACAAGCGTCGTCCTCGGCGCGACCGTTCTCGGCGAGCACGTCCGCTCTTCCCCGCTGGCGCTCGCCGGTGCCGGCGCAGGGCTCATGCTCGTCGTCATCGGCATCATGGCATTGTCCTCCTCCAGCCTCATAACAGGCGGGGCGCCCTTCCCAGCCAAGGAAACACCCGACCCAGCCCTCTACGGGGGCGCTCCCGCCCTCGCCCGCCGCGAGGGGGCTCAGCTCGGCGCGCCGTCTCTTGGCGAGACCGCTCCGCAGGCGACGTTCGCTAGCCTGCCCGAGAACCTGCTCGACTGAGCGGCGCAGAGCCCTCCTGTCCTCTGGCCTTGACGGGCCTGACCCTAGCCGGACCTCGATCGGGCGGAACGGGAGCCTTGTGCGGCCCTAGCATGGGCATGTGAAAGTCTCGACCCGTGGGGACTACGCGAGCAGGGCACTCCTCTCGCTCGCGCTTCGCGAGGACGAAGTCGGCCCGACATCGGTCCGCGACATAGCGGAGCGGACCGGGCTTCCGCAGCCCTACCTCGAGCAGATCCTGCTCGCCCTGAAGGGCGCCGGCCTCGTACGTTCCAAGCGAGGCGTCGGCGGCGGCTATGTCCTCGCACGACCGCCCGAGCTCATCACCCTCGGCCAGATCGTGAGCGCGGTGGACGGGCCGATCATGGTCGGGGACTTCGGTCAGCCCCACGAGAACGGAGCGTGCGACCACGAGGGCCAATGCGTCCTGCTCAGCGTGTGGGCAGAGGTCGGCGAGCACATGAGACACCACCTTGACTCCTTCAGCCTCGCCGACATGGTCGTCCGGGCCAGAGGCGACCTGGTGACGCCGGTAGGGCCGCTCGGCTAGCTCCAAGGGGCAGGGTCCCACCCCTGGCGGGCTCAACGGTTCCACAGCTCGACGGTCGGCCACTCGTGCTCCCAGCCGACGCGGCCGACGCCGCCCGCTCTCAGCTCGAAATGGCGCGCTTCGACAGCCGGCAGGCCGATCCAGCGAGCAAGCAGCACCCGCAGCAGGTGCCCGTGGCTGAAGACCACCACCTCCTCGTCCTCGAGGACTGGACGCGTGCGGAGCCGCCCGAGCAGGCCGTTGACACGTGCCGCGACGTCGTCGACCGTCTCGCCGCCGGGGCAGCCGTCCGCGAAGAGGTCCCAGCCAGGCCTCTCCTCACGGATCTGGCCGATCGTGAGCCCCTCGTAGTCCCCGTAGTCCCACTCGGCGAGCGCAGCCTCCACCTCGGCTGACGGTCCGAAGCCGGCCAGGTTGCAGGTTCGCCTCGCCCGGGTGAGCGGGCTCGTCAGGACAAGGACGGGTGCAGCCGGAGGAGCTAACCTAGCAAGCGACGTCCTGAGCTCGCGGGCCTCTGTCTCGCCCTCGGGGAGGAGGGGTAGATCGGTCTTGCCGGTGTGCCGTCCGCTCCTGCTCCATTCCGTCGCGCCGTGACGGATCACCGTGATCCGCCCCGGGGTGAGCGGGATCGGCTTCGCACTCGTGGTGGACAAGAGCAACCACGCTACTTGGGCAGGCGAAAGCCTGCAGCCGCTTGGAATGAAGGCGCGGGCCAGGGCGTTGTAAGTGTCGAGGCCAAGTGGAAGGAGAGCAGAAAATTCCCGCGAACTCCACGATCGAGTATGCCGGAAGCGATCCCACGGCCGCCGAGCGGGTGTCGCTGTCCGACCGGGGTTCGAACGCGCCCGATCTCATGAGGCTTTTCCTCGATGACCTGGGCAAGTACCCCTTGCTCAGCGCGGACGCTCAGGTGGAGCTGGCCAAGCGCGTCGAGCAAGGTGATGCGAAGGCGCGTGAGCAGATGATCGGCTCGAACCTGCGGCTCGTGGTGCACTGGGCCCGGCGTTACCAGGGCCGCGGAGTGGACCTCGTGGACCTCGTCCAGGAGGGCACCTTCGGGCTGATGCGAGCCGTCGAGAAGTTCGACTGGCGCAAGGGGTTCCGTTTCTCCACCTACGCGACCTGGTGGATCCGCCAGGCCCTGCAGCGTGCCGTTCAGTCGAAGGGTCGGGCAATCCGGTTGCCCGAGGACGCTCTCGCGGCTGAGCTCGAGGCCGATCCCGACCAGGCCCGGTTGCCCCGGGTCGTGGCGAGCCTCGATCAGCCTCTTACGAGCGAGGCGACAGCAACGCTTGGCGATGTCGTCGCTGCAGACGAGATCCCCTTCGAAGAGGACCTCGTCCACTCGATCAGCCTTGGCCGCCTGGAGGCGGCTATAGGCCGGCTCCCCGAGCTCGAGCAGTCGGTGGTGCGGATGCGCTTCGGCCTCGACGGGTCCCAGCCCGCATCCCTCGAGTCGACGGCGAGAGCGCTCGGGATAGGCGTGCGCCGGGTACGTAGGATCGAGGCGTCCGCCCTCGCCTTTCTTGCCGAGCAGCCGGAGGTCGAAGGCGTCAACGACGCCGCTTGAGGATCGCCCCAGTTGGCGATTGCCTGAGAGCGGGGCCGAAGATCGTCACTCGAGCAGGCTGAAGCGCTCGAGGTCCCCGGCGAAGTCGTCCGGCAAGGAGGACTCGAACACCATCGGATCGCCTGTGCGGGGATGCATCAAGGACAGCCTCTCGGCGTGCAACATGAGCCTGCTCGCCCGAGCGGCCCCCTGCCTGCCGTAACGACTGTCACCGAGCACAGGATGGCCGATAGCTGCCAGGTGCACCCTGATCTGATGGGTGCGCCCGGTCTCGAGGCGGACCTCGAGCTCGCTCGCCGGGACCGGCCCGCTGTAGCGCTGCAAGACGACATACCTGGTTCGTGCAGCTCGCCCCCCGCTTGTCACCGCCATCCGAGTCGGCTCCCTGCCCGACCGGCCGATCGGAGCGTCGACGATGCCCTGTTCAGGGCCGACCAGGCCGCTCACAAGCGCCCGATAGGTGCGGCCGAGGCTCCGGTCGGCCAGCTGGGCCGAGAGCGAGCGGAAGCCGGTCTCGGACCTCGCCACGGCGAGCAGTCCGGACGTCTCCTTGTCGAGGCGGTGCACGATGCCCGGCCTTTCCGCCGTTCCGCAGCCGAGATCGGGCAGGAGGGCGAGCTCGGGATAGCGGGCGAGCAGACCGTTCACGAGCGTGCCCTCGGCCTGGCCGGCGCCTGGGTGCGTGACCACGCCGACCGGCTTGTCAACGATGAGGAAGTCAGCATCCTCGGAGCAAACCTTGAAGGCGACGGACCCGGGTTCGGCTGCTCGCACGGAGCTCGCCGCCTCTGGCAGGGCCGAGAGATCGAATCTCACCTCCTCCCCGGCGACGAGGCGGCGGGAGCGCCGATGCTCGGCGACGCCGCCCACCTGCACCCCGCCGGCCTCGACGAGGTGAGCCACCTCGGCGCGCGTGCGGCCCGAGAGCAGGGCGACGACCCTGTCCAACCGGTCGCCGGCGAGCGCCGCAGGCACCACGATGCTCGCCGCCGTCAAGATGCGCCCCGGCCCTGGCGAGGAGCGCGTCCGGCTACGAGGAGCGAGAGGCCGAGCAGGATGCTGCCGCACACGATGCTCGCGTCGGCGACGTTGAACGTCGGCCAGAAGGTCGAAGCGAGGAAGTCGACGACGGCGCCGTGGTGACCGCGAAACAGCCGGTCCGAGAGGTTGCCGATCGCTCCGCCGAGGATCATCCCGATGGCGATCGCACCACCCATGGTCGGCACACCGCGGCCGAACCATGCCACGGCGAGGATGAGCACGACGGCGACGAGGATGATCGGCAGAGTGAGCCCCGACCCGATGGAGAAGGCGACGCCGGAGTTGTAGGAGAGGGCCAGTGAGAACGGTCCGATGAGATGGACACGATGGTGAGCCAGCTGCTCCACCGCGAGCGTCTTGGTGACCTGGTCGAGGCAGACGACAGCGGCCGCCACCCCGGTCGCGACGACGAGGCGAGCTCGGCGCGCGGGCGGTAGGCTCAACGGCGCGACAGCCCCCCGCTCTTGCAATCGATGCACAACCTGGCGAAGGGAAGCGCCTCGAGCCGCTGCTTGGGTATGAGCCGGCCACAGCTCTCACAGATGCCGTAGGTCCGGTTCGTGATCTTGGCAAGCGCGTGGTCGATCTCCTCGACCGCAGCCATCGCCTGCGCCGACAGGGCGAGGTCCCGCTCCCTGTCGACGGTGACGGTGCCGCCCTCGCCAGACTCGTCGTCGAACTGGATGTCGCCCGGCTCCATCTCCTCGACGAGCGACTCCGCCTCGGCCCGCAGGCTCTGCGCCTGCTCCAGGTAGGTCGCGCGCTCGCTCTGCAGGGCGCTCTGCTGGTGCGCCAGGAACCTTTCCTCGCTATAGCCCTCCGTTCGCCGCGGTGCCGTCCCGAGGCGCCGTGACGACAGCGGGCTGCCGCCTACTCGGGAGATCGCCGCATGGCCCGCCGCCTTGTCCACACGAGCCGCCCCACCCGCCGCGGGGCGGCTCGCCGGCGCGCCGGCTCTCCCGGACGGAGCCTTGGCCGCTCGCTTTTCGCCAGCCGAAGGCCTCTTCTTCTTGCCGAGCTCCTCTGCAGCGGGAGCGGCCCTGCTCGCTCCCTCAGCCTTGGACGCCGGCTTCGCACCCGCGGTCGCTCTGTGCCCTGCCGTCGCCTTGGCAGGACCGCCCACGCCCGTGACCGCCGACGCCTTTGGAGACCTCGCCCTGCCGGCCGAGATCGCCTTGGCTGGCTCGGCCAGCCCGGCCTGCGTCTTCGACGCGGCCACCCTTTGCTCACCGCCAGCAGCCCTCGCGCCGCCAGCAGCCCTCGCGCCGCCAGCAGCCCTCGCGCCGCCAGCAGCCCTCGCGCCGCCAGCAGCCCTCGAGACGGGCCCCTTGTCCTTGGCCGAGGGCGCCGCAGCTCTGGGAGCCCTCGCCGTCCTCTCGGGCTTTGAGGTCTTCTTCGCCGCCGGCTGTACGGTCGCCTTGGCACCCGTCGCCTTCCTAGCAGCCGACGCCTTCGTGGCGCCCAGCTGCCGGGCGAGCTTCCCAGCCGCTGCGCTCGCCCTGGCGTGGGTAGGCTTGTCCGCCTGGGACGGTGCCGCACTGCCTGCGGCCCGCCTCGAGTCAGTAGACACACGAGCACCCACCGCCTTGTCTGCCACGTCTGCGGCACCAGCCTTCCTCATCGGTGTCTGCGTCTTTCCTTGCTCGGCGACCGGACCAGCCGGACGTCTTCTCGCCAGGACTGCCACGTCGTCGCTTCGAGCGGACTGCCGGCTCTCTGTCGAGCTCCGGACGGCCCCGCTCGATCTCCTTGCTGCCATCGGCTCGGAAGTCTCCTCTCCCGACGGAGGGTGCTAGACGATAACGCACGGCGCACGCGAAGCCAACGCCGCCGGCCCGGCTCGGATCAGCCGCCGGCGGCGGTCCGCCGGCCGCGCCGGGACACCTACGCTGGGGACATGTCCCTGACGGCCAATGGCCGCCCCCAGCACGGCGCCGCGCCGGTCGCCTACCCGGTTGTGCCGTCACAGCCGCGCTACCCAGCCCTCGAAGAGGAGATCCTCGCCTACTGGCGGGACGACAGGACCTTCGAGGCCTCAGTCGAGGCGCACCAGACCGACACCGAATTCGTCTTCTACGACGGGCCGCCCTTTGCCAACGGGCTGCCCCACTACGGACACCTCTTGACGGGATTCGTGAAGGACGCCGTGCCCCGCTACCAGACCATGCGCGGTCACCGCGTCGAACGGGTCTTCGGCTGGGACTGCCACGGCCTCCCGGCGGAGATGCCCGCCGAGAAGGAGCTCGGGCTTGCTGGGCGCCAGGCCGTCATCGAGTACGGCGTGGACAGGTTCAACGGGTACTGCCGCAGCCTCGTCCTGCGGACGACCGACGCATGGGAGCGCTACGTGACGCGTCAGGCTCGCTGGGTCGACTTCGCGCACGCCTACAAGACGATGGACCTCTCTTACATGGAGAGCGTCATCTGGGCCTTCAAGCGCCTCCACGAGAAGGGCCTCACCTACGAGGGCTATCGCGTCCTGCCCTACTGCTGGGAATGCGAAACACCCCTCTCCAACATGGAAGCCCACCTCGACGACGCCTACCGTGACCGTACCGACCCTGCTGTGACGGTCATGTTCGAGCTGGAACCGGAGACCGACGAAGCCGGCACGAAGAACCCGCTCCTCGCCGGGCCACTGCGTATCGCCGTGTGGACGACGACGCCGTGGACGCTGCCTTCGAACCTTGCGATCGCGGTCGGCCCGGAGCTGGACTACGCGGTGATCGAGCGGCCGGGCACGACCGGCGGCACCGAGAGGCTCCTGCTCGGCGCGGAGAGGGTGGAGGCCTATCGCGAGCTGCTCGGCGACGGGGCGCGGCAGCTCGGGACACTCAAGGGGGCGGAGCTGGTCGGACGGCGCTACAGGCCGCTGTTCGGCTACTTCGCGGGAGTCGACAGTGCCTTTCGCATCCTTGGCGCCGACTTCGTCACGACAGAGGACGGGACGGGCATCGTGCACATGGCCCCGGGCTTCGGCGAGGACGACCAGAACGCCTGCGAGGCGGCCGGCATCCCTGTCCTCGCACCCGTGGACGACCGCGGCCGCTTCACCACAGAGGTAGCCGACCTCGCCGGCCTCCAGGTGTTCGAGGCCAACCCGCTCATCGTCGAGCGGCTGAGAGCCGAGGGGGCGCTCCTCCATGCCGAGGAGTACACCCACAGCTATCCGCACTGCTGGCGGACGGACACCCCCCTCATCTACCGGGCCGTCAGCTCGTGGTTCGTGCAGGTAACTGCTGTCCGCGACCGGATGATCGAGCTCAACCAGGAGATCAACTGGGTCCCTGAGCACATAAAGAACGGCGCCTTCGGCAAGTGGCTCGAAGGAGCGCGTGATTGGAGCATCTCGCGCAACCGCTTTTGGGGAACGCCGCTGCCGGTCTGGAAGAGCGACGACCCCACCTATCCGCGCATCGATGTCTACGGTTCGCTCGACGAGCTCGAGGCCCACTTCGGCGTGCGGCCGGCGGACCTGCACCGCCCGGAGGTCGACACGCTCACGCGCCCGAACCCGGACGATCCGACCGGCAAGTCGACCATGCGGCGCATCACCGACGTCTTCGACTGTTGGTTCGACTCGGGCTCCATGCCATATGCCCAGTGGCACTATCCCTTTGAGAACAAGGAGCGCTTCGAAGAGCACTTCCCGGCAGACTTCATCGTCGAGTACGTCAGCCAGACGCGGGGCTGGTTCTACACGCTGCACGTTCTCTCGACCGCCCTGTTCGACCGGCCACCCTTCCGGAACTGCATAGTGCACGGCGTCATCCTCGGCGACGATGGGCGCAAGCTGTCCAAGCGGCTCCGCAACTTCCCCGATCCCGAGCAGGTCTTCGCCACCCAGGGTGCCGACGCCATGCGCTGGTACCTCCTATCATCACCGGTACTGCGCGGCCTCGACGTCGTCATCGAGGAGAAGGCGCTCGCCGAGCCCATCCGTCTCGTCGAGAACCCGATCTGGAACACGTGGCACTTCCTCTCCCTCTACTCCAACGCCGATGGCAGGCGCGGCCGCTTTCGCACGGACCAGCCGGGGCTCCTCGACCGCTACGTGCTCGCAAAGACGGGACAGCTCGTGGCCGACGTGACCGCAGCGATGGACCGATATGACCTGGCGGGTGCCACAGGGTCGATCACGTCGTTCCTCGACGCCCTCACGAATTGGTACGTGCGCCGGAGCAGGGACCGCTTCTGGCGCAAGGCTTCGGCCGCGGGAGACCCAGGCGACGACGACAAGCAGGATGCGTACGACACGCTCCACACGGTGCTGCACGTCCTCTGCCGTACCGCAGCTCCATTCCTTCCCTTCCTTGTCGAGGGGATCTTTCGTGGGCTCACGGGCGCCCGTAGCGTCCACCTCGAGGCGTGGCCCGGAACCGATGAGCTCCCGCTCGACACCCGGCTCGTCGCCGACATGGACCTCGTGAGGGAGATCTGCTCGGCCGGCCACTCGATCCGCAAGGGGGCATGCCGGCGAGCACGGCTTCCGCTGCGCTCGCTCACCGTCGCTCTACCGGGTGCATCGTCACGGCTGAGCGAGCTGATCGACCTGATGGCCGACGAGCTGAACGTAAAGGAGGTGCGGCTGTCCGACGACGCCTCCGTTCTCGCAGGACAGGTTCTCGCCGTAGTCCCCGCCGCACTCGGCCCACGGCTCGGACCACGGACCCAGGAGGTGATCGCTGCCGTCAGACGGGGCGACTGGGAGCTGTCGGAGGCAGGACGACCCCGAGCCGCCGGGCT